>JAGQPS010000317.1 GCA_020426595.1 Planctomycetales bacterium | reverse complement strand
CTTAGATGTTGCGCTTTCGGTGATGAGTCTAGGCGGAAGTGTTGGTGACGTAACGGGTTTGTGGCTGGTTTGAGAATGCGAAGAATCCCTCGCTCACGCTTCGGGTTTCCTTTGGTTTTCCCACGCTATTGAGTTGGTCGACTGAGGCGGAGCGTGAAAAGCGCAACATCAATACTCACGCTTCGAGTTTCCGTTGTCTTTCCACGCTTTTGGAATCGTCGTGGGCTTCGGGCGGAAGTCGTTTCAACTCGCTTTCATGCGGAGGCGATCGCTGCATTGCTGTAGGATTTGAGCCGCGACTTGGTTGGCGTTGTAGCCGCCTGGCAGGCGAACCAATGGCTTTTGGTACCGTTCACAGAATTCGCGCACGTCCCCAAACGAATGGCTCGCCCAGCGAATCGCCAGCAGCACGACCGCCACGTCGGCTCGAGCCACGTAGGGTTCGAAACCATCGATCGATTGATGCTCCCGCGTTTCGATCCAGATCACATCGTCGACCCCCAGCGCCTCACGCAACGCTTCATGACTCCTGGGTCGACGGACTCCGCCAATCAGGATGACCTTCCTACCGGCCAGTAACTGACGGCAATGACGGACGTCCTCGGATTCCGGTGCCTCGGCGGAAGCGGTGGTCGCACCGCTGGAAACTTGGGCCAGGTAAAGATCGATCTCCCTCATGACCAACTGAAACCCGGCCGGAAGATTCTCGTCGGCGGGGATCGCATCGACCATGGGAAGCAGCGCCTCGCGGAGCTCTCGATTGCTTGGCGGCAGACCCTGCCCGAGCAACGTCTCCACGCTGTTGATCAGTATCCGCAACTCCTCGCGGCTTCCCTCGGTCCCGGTGGCCAACAGTCCGCTCTTGTGTCGGATCTTGCTTAGCAGCTTCTTGCGGAGTCGCACCTGCTCCCGCTGCGAATTCATCGACTCGGCGAACTCGCGAATGCGGTCTCGCAAGGCGGCCGCGTCCGTGGGATCGGCCTGATCATCCGCTCGCATGTACTTCGCGACAAAAATCTGCTGTTCGTGAGTGACCGTCTTAAGCCAATTGAAGGCCTCGAGCTGATCGTGGTCGGGCGGGGCTCCCAGGGCGGCCACCGCGACTCGCAGCGCGCTCTGCGCCTCGGCGGTGAGGTAAAGCAGTTTCTCCAATTGCGAGGAGGGTCCCTCTTGTTCGAGGTCCGAGCGATCCGCCAATTCACACGCCTCGGCCAGTGCCTCGTAACAGTCGGCCAATTCCTGGAAAGCAGCGGAACGATCGGGGGTCGGACATGCCGCGTTGCACATCCACAAGAAACAGTCCGCCTCCCGGGCTTCGTCGATGAGCTGCCGCCCCTCATCATCGAGCTCTAGCGCCGAATGCACGCCGGCCAGCGATTGTTGACGCCGCTCGAAGGCCCAGCGAGAACCACGTGCCTTGAGCTGACAATGCAGGGCGATCGCTCCAAGATTCGGGCGGACTTCCTCCGTCCGCCGTACGACGGTCACTCGGGGAGTCGAAGGGTCGCCCCCGGTCCCTTGCCCCAACGTCAACGGCGGGAGGGGCTCGCGAGGCGCGGGCGCGGCGTCTTGCGTTTCGTTGAAATGATCTTGAGGACGGCTAGATGTCGCGTTGTTCGATGTGGAGTCGTCGGGTTCGTCGCCACTCGGTTGCAGCGCGGCGACTTTACGGAGCTCGTCCTCTTCGCCCTGCGCGTCTTGCGGAGCGGATGCGGCGACCACTTCATTCTCGGGCGCCGAATCATCCCCGAGCGCCGAATCATCCGAGACGGCGTGCCAGAGCTTCCTCAATGACCGTCGCAGACTTGGGTCGGCCTGGACCGCATCCGCCAGTTCGTCGAGAAAGTTCGCGAGGCTATTGAAGATTTGATTCTGCGTCATCGCGGGGCTCGTTACGCATTCGTCCATCTTGGCCAGCGGCCAATGTGGGACGCGAAACCATGGAAACGGTCCGCGTGTGCCTCGCGGTGCCGCCCAGGGCTAAGGTCATCCTAGGGCGCGAGCCGACTCGACTTACATCCCGATTCGTTGGGGTAAGCGCGGCAATTCGACGATCGTCGCCACTTGATCGGCGGATGCGGTGCCCCTCGAACGATACCGACCATGGGTCACGTGACTCCCTGGACGATTGATTTTGCCAGCAACAAGAATGCCGTGGTTGCCAAGAGTGCAACCGGCAAGATCGCGAGCCAAGTCGGTTACACCGAATCGCGATCGCGATCGCGAGAAGTTCGGCAAGTGGAGGCGAGAGTGGTGTTTCATTCCAAGAGGGAAGGAGCACCAAAAAGAAAAGCCTGAACGACCCAGGAGTCGCTCAGGCTTGAATCAGTACACCCGGGAGGGTTCGAACCTCCAACCTTCGGTTCCGTAGACCGATGCTCTATCCAGTTGAGCTACGGGTGCGAGTTCACGCGCGAAGTGCTTTGGCGGTTATCGGTCACCGGGGCAGTCGAGGCTTATCGAATCTGTCCAGGACGTGAAACCGATTGGCGAAGCTCCCCGCTCGGGAAGGCCCGATTGTAACCAAGGTCGGCTTCACTGCAAGACACCCTGGATAGGTCGGGGGTTCACAATCTCAATAGGTTTCTGAATCCGAGCCCAGCAACCTCGCAAATCGTTGGCTTGTCTCGACTTGGGACAGCCGCGTTTGCCTCCGATCCCGTTGCCGCCGGCAAACGAAGTCTCCAGCGACACGGTCAACTACCAGCGTATCTCGCTCCTTGGTTGGCCACCTCTCCTGGCCAAACCGTTGCCTTGCTCAGGACACGGAGGCTCGGTCCATTCAATCTTCGGTGCGGACAAGAGCTCTGGCGGACGGGAGCGAAAGCGGACAAGACCCGAAGCGGCGGGAGGCGGGGCGGTTACCTGACTCCACGGGGTTACAATGCGGGGCGGAGCCCCTTGGCTCCGGCAGGGGAATAACGGGCAGGGGGAAGGCAAGAGTTGGTTGGTCCGAGTCGATTCGCCCTTCCCCTCGCCCATGGCCGCTCGAACAGGCTTTCCAGCAAGAGGAGATCGCCGTGCATTCGGTGTTGATTGTCGTGGGAGACGCGACCGAAACCGTCGACACGCTCTACCCGTACTACCGGCTGCGCGAAGCAGGGTTTCAGCCGGTGGTCGCCGGTCCGGAGCGGCAGCGTTATCAAATGGTGATGCACGAAGTCCGCCCAGGGTGGACGATCACCAAGGAGTGGGAAGGTTACACGATCGAGGCGGACGTGGCTTTTCGCGAGATCGATCCCGAGCAGTACCTCGGCATTTTCTTCTCGGGAGGACGAGCTCCGGAGTACATCCGCTATGACCAGGACCTTGTCCGCGTCACGCGACATTTCTTCGACGCGAACAAGCCGATCGCGAGCGTGTGTCACGGCGTCGAGATTCCGGCGTACGCCGATTGCGTACGCGGCCGGCGCATGGCCACCGTCCCCAAATGCCGCTTCGATCTCGAAGTATGTGGTGGCATCTTTGTCGACGAACCGTGCGTCGTCGATGCGAACCTCGTCAGTGGTCGCACGTTCCATGATCATGGCCATTACATGGGAGCCTGGATCAAGCTGCTCGAGGCCGCGGCGGGAAGATAAGGGTCTCGCCAAGATCATCGGTGCGGCCGATCGGTTCCGGCTGAGTTCGCGCGTCTCGACACCGAACGTTCCCCTAGCGAGAAAGGCCGGCGATGACTCCATCCGATGTCGGTTCGTTTTTCGATCGCCTAACTTCGGATTACACGGCCGTGATCGAGCGAGCGTTTCCGCGGTATCGCGACATGCTCCGCGCCTTATTGGATTATCTGAGCGTTCATTTGCCTGTCGCCGAAGTACCGGAGGCAGCGGGGGAGGGCCACACTTCCCTCAACGGAATCCTGGAACTGGGCTGCGGGACCGGCAACCTGTCGGTTCTGCTCGAGCAGCAATATCCGAACGCTCGGCTCACGTTGGTCGATATCTCCGCGGAGAGTCTCGCGGTCTGCCGGGAACGACTCGAAAACTCGGACCGTCACCAATTCGTGGTGGCCGACTTTCGAGAGCTTTCCTTCGCCGAGTCGTCGTTCGCGGCGGTGACTTCGAGTATCGCCATTCACCACTTGCCTTCGCCGGACAAGCAGGGCCTTTTTCAGCGAGTCGCCCGTTGGCTCGAACCGGGCGGCACATTGATCTTCGCCGACCAATTTCGAGCGGTGAGCGAAACGGTCTACGCGCGACATATCGAGCTGTGGAAAGCGGCTTCCCTCGAGGCGGGATCGAACGAGGCTGAATTCGCGATGTGGATGGAGCATCAACGCGACCACGACCATCACGATTCCCTTGCCCAGCACGCCCAGTGGATCGAGGCGGCGGGACTGACCGAGTTCGACTGCGTCTGGAGATGCTTGTTGTGGAGCGTCGTGATGGCTCGCCGGCCGCTTCATGTCCAGCCTTGAATCACGAAGTAGCAAGGAAATGAAGCGCGGCGAACGCCGAGTTCCCCAAATCCGCCCCCCATACCCAACGGTTTCAGGGCGACAGCCGGGCGTTGCCTGTGGAGTGTTTCGTTTTGATTTGCTAGATTCCCGTCGAAATCCGGGATGGTCGAAGTAACGGCTCGACTGTTCCGTTCGTCGAAACCTCGATTGAGTTTCTCCCTGGTGAAGCGAGGCGCTGGGAGATGCGCTCGGTGGTTCCGCGTACGGCTCACCCTTCGTCCGCGCGCGGCGACGGAAATGGGACCGTGCCATTGAATCCAGGGTGTATTTGGGGCTGCCTAGCTTTGACACAACACACGACCGATATTCGTTTGGAGTGGTTGGTCGATTCGTTGCCGGTGATCGCGTTTTTGTGCGATTCCGACGGCCAATTGATTCGCTACAACGATCGCGCCGCCGCGTTGTGGGGACGGCGTCCCAATCTTGGGAGCGCGAACACGCCCTGTTGTGGTGCCGCGGCGATCTATGACCGAGTTGGCAATCCCCTGGCAGTCTCCCAGCACCCGGTCCACCGGACTCTCGCCACCGGCCAGGAAGTGCGTAGCGAATGTGTGCTGGAGTCGTTCACGGGCGACCGAGTCGCCGTGCTGGTCAAGTCCAGCCCGGTGCGGGACGACCACGGACAGATCGTTGGCGTTCTATGTGTCGTGCACGAAAGCGAAGGTAGCCCGGTCGAAGCCTTGGCGGTCGAACGTCTCAGTTCCTTTCGAGACACGATCATTCGCACCGCGGCCGAGGGCATTTGCGTTTGTACGGCGATCGATCAGTT
This sequence comes from Planctomycetales bacterium, assembly GCA_020426595.1. Classification (GTDB taxonomy): domain Bacteria; phylum Planctomycetota; class Planctomycetia; order Pirellulales; family Pirellulaceae; genus UBA11682. Next base: position 803 of record JAGQPS010000317.1, on the reverse strand, counting down.
TCCTTACGTGCAGTTTTCGGTCTGGAATGACCGGATGCTCGAGATCACCGGCTACACTCGCGACGAAATCAATGAACTCGGTTGGTACCAATCGCTGTACCCCGACCCCGAGGTTCAGTCTCGAGTCCAGGCCCGCATGGCGCGAATGCGCGACGGCGACGACCTGCTCAACGAAGAGTGGACGATCGTGCGGAAGGATGGCCAGTCGCGTCGGCTTTCATTCAGCACGTCTCGGATCCTTCTGGAGGACGGCAGCGGCGCTATTGTCGCCTTGCTGCAGGACGTGACGGAACAACGCCGGACCGAGCGTGATCTGGCCGACAGCCAGGAACGCCTCCAACTCGCGATCGCCGCATCGCAGCTCGGCCCTTGGGACTGGGATCTCCGCACCAACAGCGTGTATTTTTCGCCCGAGTGGAAGGCTCAGATTGGATATGCGCCCGATGAATTGGAAGGGCGATACGAGGAGTGGCTCGAGCGGCTTCATCCGGCCGATCGACATACGGTGCTCGATAAGCTCAACGCCTATCTCGAGGGACGTGACCCGGAGTACGCGGTCGACTTTCGGTTCCGGCAGAAGGACGGCACTTACCGCTGGATTACGACTCGGGGCGTGGTGCATCGCGATGACGCTGGCCAACCGATTCGGATGCTCGGCTGCCACATCGATATCACTCCCCAGAAACGCAACGAGGAGATTCTCCGGCAGATTCTCAAGACCGTGGCGGCTGAAACGGGCGAAAACTACTTCACTCGTCTCGCGAAGTATCTCTGCACGGACTGTGGCGTGGATGTCGCCGTCG
>JAGQPS010000316.1 GCA_020426595.1 Planctomycetales bacterium | reverse complement strand
CGTAGCGGGCAACCCAAACCAATCTGATCGGCAAACATCAGAATGGGGTTCACCCACGAACTGCTCTTACTTCCCCAATGGAGACGCGGTCAAGCAGCGACGGCTTACCCCTCGCGCGTCGGTGAATCGCCGTGAGAACGCTCGGCCGAGGTCAGGCTCGGCGTCTCGTTGGGATTGATTGGCTGCGTGTCAAACCGACCCATTTCCTGCTCGATTGAGTCAATTCGAATCACTTGGGTCACTTCGCTGACCTGGAGGGAATCGGTTTGTTCGGTCGACGCTTCCTCGATCGCGTCCGGCGACAAAGCCAGCCTTTGAATCACCGTCTCCATCGACTCGAGCAAATCCGAAAGCTGCGCGAGAATCGGGTAGATCGCTCCTCGATTCGACGGGCCGGTAATCTGCACGTGTCCAAAGAGCCGCGAATTCGCACAGAGCGGCAACCGAGTTTGCCACAGCGAATCGACGTCGATGCCTTCCAACTGGCGTTGCCAAACCGCGTGGTAACCCTCGTGGAGCCACGGCAGATTGAGATCGAGTCGGACTTCCTTGAGATGATGTCGCTCGGCGAATTCCGTCAACGCTTCCCAGAGGTAATCCCAGTTGCGAGTCCCTTGGAGACGGAACGATTGAAGTTGAACCGAACCGGGACGATGTTGAGGGACGACCATGAATGATCGACTTAGGTTCACCAACTTGTGCGCCAGCAGACGGAATTCGGAATAGCCAAACAACCGCCCGAGCACCAAGACTCCCACCACCAAGCTCACGCTCACCAACGAAAACCAAGGGGAGTTGAACTTCAGCGACAGGACTCCGCCGAGTCCCGAGAGCACGCACAGCCCGGCCACCACGCCGAGCATCCGCCGCGGGCTCATCCCACGCTCGAGCAGGCGATGATGCAGATGACCTCGGTCCACCGAGTAAATGCTACGTCCGGTCAACCGGCGCCGCAGAATAGCCACGAACGAATCGAAGAACGGGATGGCCACGATCGCCACGGGAGCGCACAGGGCGACACTCGCCGCTTCCTTGACCGATGAACTCAGCGCCATGAACCCCAACAACAGACCGATCAACATGCTTCCGCCATCACCAAGGAAGGTGGAGGCGGGCGGGAAGTTGTACACGAGAAAGCCGATCAGCGTCCCACTCAACGAGAGTGCCAAAACGCTCTGCCAGCTCGAGACCCCATCGAAGGTCATGAAGTACAGACTCGTCGCCGCCACGATGCCGACCGTGGAGGCCAATCCATCGGCTCCATCAATGAGATTCACCGCATTGATCGAGCCGACCATCCAGATCACCAGGACGGCGAAAGCCATGCCGAGTGGCAACCAAGGGGAAAAAACACTGATCGGTCGATCAATCCAGATCGCCCCTAGAATGATCGAACTGGAGATGATCTGAGCCAGCAGCTTCTGCCGGCCACGAACTCCCCAGCGATCGTCGGCCAAGCCAACCACCAGCAACAATCCGGCTCCGACGGCAAGGCCAAGCAACGGAGTCATGCTGCCACGCAAACTCGCGGCCACGGTGGGATCCCACCATGCCGCCGCGGCGAGCGATGTTGGCAACACCGCGAGTAGCAAAAGACCTCCGGTCAACGGCACGACACGACCATGCAATTTGCGGTGCTTGTCGGGCGAATCGACGATGCCCAACAGCAGGGCAAGTCGCTTCGCCACGGGCACCGTCAGCACGGCGAGGCCGAAGGCGAGTCCAAACGCTAACAGCGAGGTCCACATAAAGCAGCGAGGCCAATTCAAAGCAGGCGGAAGCGAGGCGGGTCAGTCTCGCGACGACGATGAGTCCGCTTCCAACAGCGCGGCCGTGATGCGGTCGCGCAGTCGTAAGGCGGGAGCCCAGTCGTTGTCCAACATAAGAACGCTCTTAATCTCGTTTTGGGCTCGTTCCCAATCTTGTTTTGCCACAAGACTCTCGGTGAGCTCGAAACGCCATTGTTTTTCGTAGGGTTGGCGAGCCAAGGCTTCGTCGAAACTCGCGATGGCTCCGTCCCAGTCTCCCAGCTCGCGCTGCACTCGCCCCAACAGCACCGACTCGTCGACGGTCCTGCTCGAGGCGGCGAGTGTCTCCCGCGCGGAATCCAACAATCGCGCGCGCAGCTCCTGGGAACGAAGCCGTGACCGGTCGAGCCTTCGGGCGATGTCGAGCTGAATCGCCGGCTCGGTCGGCACGACTCGCTCCACCACGTCATCGATCGAAAGCACGCTCAGGGCCAAGCGAGTCACCAACCCATATTGGCCGGCGGGATCGAGCGCTAACGACCGACGCCACCGCTCGCACATTTCCTTGTCGCGTCCCGAATGCAAATCGAGGAGCCCGGCCAAACGGAGGAACTCGGGTTTGTTCGGCGCCCACTCGAACACTCGATCCAAGTGCCGCGCCTCGGCCGCCAAGGGCTCACGAGTCACGCAGGTTTGCGCCAATTTCAAGTGCGTCGAGGCGATGATCGGACAGGCTCGCCGAGAGCGGCGCAGCGCATCGTCGGCTTGGGCCAACGGTTGGCTCCCACCGCAACTCACCAGCATCGCCTCGACTCCGGCTTCCCCATCGGCCGCGAACGCTAACGCCACGCGTCGATGCAACTCGGTCATGGTCAGCAAAGGCCATGCCGCGAAACGATCCTCCTCGGGTGCATCTCCAGGAAGATTGGCTTCCATCCACTGTCGACGAAACCGCGCGAGGTAAAGATCGGCGACTCGCTGCCAACCTTCCGCCGACCCAGTCTCGACACAGGCCGGTCGGAGTTCATCCAACCAACCGTCGAGCCGAGCCGCCTCGACTGGCTCCAGGTCGAGATCCACATCGATCGCCCGCATCGCCGTCTCGAGACGAGCGGCTCGATAGTGATCGACCAACGCCCAGGAACAAAGCCCGATCGTTAGCACCCACATCGCGATGGCGGGCAACGATTGACTCAATCTCCCGGCGGCTGGTCCCCGTTCATCTGGCTCGTGATCCGCGTTCGCGGCTTGCTTCTGAGCGTCGCGAGACCCGATCGCGGCTCCCACCAACAGCCCCAGCAACCATCCATTGCTGGGCAGGTAGAGCCCGAAATCACTCGTCGCTTGGATGGCTTGAGTGATCAACGCGAACATCGCGGCGACGCCCAACGCGGTGAAGCGTCGGGACTTCGTGCCACGAACGAGCTTCCAGATTTGCCAGGCCGCTAGGCCGACGGCGAGCAACAGCAAAATCAAACCGACCCAGCCACCATCGACCAGCGCTTCGACGTACTGGTTCTCGGCGTGGTAGAACCAAACGCGATCGACCCCAGCGAGATAAGGCCGATAGACGTAGCGGAACGTTCCCAGTCCCGAACCCAGCGGCGCGAATCGGGAGGCGGCGGGCAGGACGCTCGACCACAACTCAATGCGACTGGCCGCCGCATCCTCCTCGACGAGCGTCGCCAGTTCAGCGCTCACCTGTTCGCTCATGCCGACCCACGCGGTCAAGCCGATGCCGGTCACCAGGACGGCGATCGCCGCCAACACGCCCGCGATCGAGCGGCGCCCCAGCAACACGATCAGCACGGTGAACAAAGCTCCGCCAATCATGGCGACGATGGCACCACGCGAGAGCGTGCAGATCGCCGCCGCCGCACTGAGCGCGACAAGCGTCAACGCCGCGAACTTGCGAGCATTAAGCGTGGCGATCTCCCACCGACAACGCATCAAGATCCGCTGCCAGCGTTCACTAAACGACCGCGCGGCACGCAGTTTCAGTTCCTCGGTCTTGCTGCTAAATGCCCACCAGGCGACGCCCAGCGAGGCCGCCAGGCACAGATTGAAGTAGCCTCCCGCATGGTTCGGATTCACGAACCATGCGAAGGAACCGCGAGACAAGCTGCGAGCCTCTTGCAGCGTCGGGTCTCCCGTGATCTGCATCGTCAACCCATACGCGGCGAGCACTGCTCCGCCCACGGCTGGTCCGAGCAATACGACGGCCGTCCCCCATTTCGTCCGAATTCCGACACTCGCGGCAAGCGTGACGAGGGCGATCAATCCCAACGCGGCGATGTCACGCCGAGTCGCGTACGGGTAGAGACTGGAAGCGAGAATCGGAGCCCAACGACCTTCGACCGCCAGATCGGGATCGGCCGTCAGCGTGCGTTGCACTTCCAGTTGTTCGCTGGCCAACAACGATCGCAATGGGAGCGAGCGCCATGTTTGTAGCCAACCCAGACCGGCTCCGAGCAACACGATCCACACCAGCCACGGAGCGCTCTGAGGTCGTTGCGTGAATACGAAACCGTAGAGCCAGATTAGCAAGGCACCGCCAGCGGCCACCGATCCCCATAGCAACTGAGCCTCGGCGCGAACGCCGCCATAAGCGACCGCCGCTCCGAACTGAGCCACCACCAATACCAAGAGACCCAACAGCGCGGTGACGCTAGGGACTGACCAAGACCCGGAAGAGTGGGCTGTAGAAGATGGCGAGCGAGGTTTGCGAGGTGACAACGGCGAACAGCAATCAAGGTGGCATGGCTAGGCGTGGGGGGGCGAATGAGGGACAACCGATTCGCCTTTTCCAGTCTAACTAGCGACCCCCGAGGTCGTAAGGGTTTGGTGGCCGAGCCCGCCGTTCCTCACAAGACTTTTACCATCCGCCGTTTCGGCATACCCTTCCTGTCTTACCACCGCGCGCCGCTTCGCCCCACGATAGGTCGGGGAACGATGAGATTGGCTCACCCCGAAAGGGTTGCCGGCGGCCCATGCTTTTCTTTATTCGTGACTAAGAAGAATCGCGAATTCGTCCATGCGACTCGTTCAGTCGATCACCGGCGGGTCGAGGCTCAACAGCTCCACGGTGGCCTGACTGAGCTCGTACTCGCCGGCGGGGTTGTTCAGCTCCATCACGAGGTTGAGCTGTTGGTTGGGGCGCTCGGCGTGAATCACCGCCTCGTGAGTCACCCGCAGCACGTTCACCGGTCGACCGTGGTAACGGCGCACGTAAAAACCAGCGATGCGCGTGGGCTCGATCCGCATCTCGAAGTAACGAGTGCAAAGATCGACCAACTCGGACGCATCCCCCGTGTTCCCCACGAAGCGAATGCGCTGCACGCGGTGCTCGGCATCGAAGTAGTACGTTAGCGCGCCGGTCAGATCATTGACCTGCGTGCCGGTCACCAACGGGACGCGAAAGCCCTCGAGGCCATCTTCCGTCCAGCCAACCGAGACTCGCGGCCAGTTCGCTTTGATCCAGTTGGGAGTCACATCGAACCGAATCACTTGCCGTAGGTCCGATCCAAGCGTCGGCACGGTTGGCCACCCCTCGGGCAGACTCGCCAATCCCTGGGTCCGTTCCGAAACGAGTCGCCCCGCGGAGTGGCTCGAGGCGGGCGGCGTTGACGGGGAGTAGTTCGAGTCGGAGTTCCGCTGATTGGTTCGACCGTACCCCTGCGAGTTGCTACCACCGGAGGTCAGCAGGAACGGAGCGCCCGCGGAGGAGCCTCCCTGGTTCCAGCCAACTCCACTGGTCGGCGCACCGCTCGAGAAAGGGCTGGGGACCGTAGCGTATTCGTCACCCAACTCGTGCGAGGCTTGGTCGGATTCCTCGCCTCCGCTCAGATTACTCACGGCACTGATCAGTTGCGTCTTGAGCTCCTGATTCAAAGCCACGAACGGAACGCCGGCCGCCGCGGCGAGTGAAAGGGGGAGCGTGATCATCCGTTTGAGCATGGCAGTCGCCTCTCGCCAATGAAGGAGCTTCCTGCTTATCGATCCATCGGGGATCGCGACTCCTATTTCGGTTCATCCAACCCTTTGGCCGCGAGAATCGAGACGTCTCGCAGAACCGAGGTGCCAGGCACGATCGAGGCGGTGACCTCAGACTTCGCAGTCGCTACAGGCGGCATCTCTTATCGGACCGATGGAACGCCGCATGTCCAAAGCGTTCCAATCGACGTCGCGGAAGCGCCATCCAAGCCGTCAATGAGCGAATGCGAAACCGAACGGGCTGTTGATTTAAGCCCGACGGATGCGATTCGTGCCCAAGCAAGAGGCGATTTGCGTGT
>JAGQPS010000315.1 GCA_020426595.1 Planctomycetales bacterium | reverse complement strand
CCTCATGATCCTCGCCAGGCGCCCCAGGAGTACCTTGACCGTTATCCGCTCGATCGCATCGAGGTACCGAGCAATTACTTGAACGACTATCCGTATGCCGGTGACATCGGTTGCGGACCGGGTCTGCGCGACGAGGCGTTGGCTCCGTTTCCACGAACCGAGTACGCCGTGCAGGTGCATCGCAAGGAGTACTACGCTCTGATCACCCACCTCGACGAACAGTTGGGACGGATTCTCGATGAGCTGGAAGCCAGCGGTCAAGCGGACAACACCATCGTCGCTTTCACCGCCGATCATGGTCTCGCCGTTGGTCATCATGGATTGATGGGCAAGCAGAACATGTACGATCACAGCGTGCGTGTTCCGTTCCTCATGGCGGGACCTGGCATCCCGGAGAACCATCGGATCGACGCCGCGATCTACCTGCAGGACATCGTCCCCACGACTCTGGAAATCGCCAGCGCTCGTCGGCCCGAGCACATCGAATTTCATTCGCTGTGGCCACTGCTGCGTGGCGAGACGACCGAATCGGCCTACCCAGCGGTCTATGGAGCCTATCTCAAGCTCCAACGCAGCGTGACGGTCGACGGATGGAAGCTGATCGTCTATCCCAAGGCACAGGTCGTGCGGCTCTACAACCTCAACGAGGATCCTCAAGAGCTAACGGATCTTGCCTCCTCGCCCGAGCAAGCCAAGCACATTGGCGCCTTGTTCGATCGGTTGATTGAACTGCAGGGCGAACTCAACGACGATCTCGATCTCAGCGAACTGCGAGTGGATTGGCAGTAGCACGGCCGCTCGAATCGCCTGGTTCCCGGCCCCTAGGTCGTTGTGGGCTCGGGGGCCGAGCCCTGCTGTTCGACGAATTTTCCCACGGCGTCCATGTCGGACTCCACCGCCGGTCCGACCATGACCATCATGAGCGGCACGAGCAGACGCGCGACGAGTGTTTGGGGACGAGCCTCCATGGCGAGTGTCAAACGTGTTCGTTGTTGTTCCAGGGAAACGGAGAAGACCGAATCCCAAACGGCTCCCCCCGCCGATGCCACGATGCGAACCATCCGGTTCGGTACGAACTCGGTGATTTCCAAGTCGTTGGCCGCTGTCTTGCCGTGCATCAAACGAGTCTCGCGGAACACCGTACCAACGCCCTGCCGTTGCGCGGAGAGAAACTCGATGGTCTGAATATCTGGTACCGCCGCCTTGAATCGCTCTGGCTCGGAGACGACTTGGAAAACCGATTCGATAGGGGCGGCGATCAAGCGGTCGCATACGAGCATCACCGATTTGGGAGCCGACAGGGCGAGAGCGAGGAGTCCGCTGCCTAGAAGAGCCAAGGGAGTCACGATCCACAGCCACAGCGGATGCGGAATCAGGAACAGCATGACGCACGTCATCGTGAAATAGATCGCGATCGCGATGACGCCCGGTAGCATGGCTCGTTGAGCCGCGACGACTCGTGCGACGAATCCCGCCACGAAACAACCCACGCACCACGCGGCGAGCAGAATCAACGCCGCGCCGATGGGCAGCGTCTCCGAGTAGCGTCGCAATGCCTCGAGATCGTTCTCGATTTCCGCGGGAGGCCGGTACAGCACGACATTGAGCATCTCCACCAACATCGTGACAAAGCCTCCGGCGATGACACCGAGAACCGTGGCCAGGATCTGTCGGGCTACCTGCATGTCAATGAACCTCTCCGTGGGAGTCCGCCGTGACCGCCGTGCAAGGTTCCCAGGTCACCTCGAACGGTTGGCGATTACACCGTTCGTTGATGGACTCGCTTTCTTGAGGAATTTCTCTTGAGAACGAGTGGGATTCCATCGCGCTCCTTGAATCGGACTTGCATTCATTCAACGAATCCGAGTTTTCGCGAATGATCTCGTCCGGATACTCCCACCAGCTACTTGGCTTCGGCGAGATGCTCGAGGATGCGCTCGAGAAACAGCTCACCGAAATCGTCCGCCTTCTTGGCTCCCACCCCTTTCACAAGGTGCATGTGAGCCATGGTGGTCGGACGCAAGCGGGCCATGTCACGCAGGCTCGCGTCGCTGAAGATGATGTAGGGTGGCACCTTCATTTGAGTCGCGACTTCGCGGCGCAGTTGTCGCAGCGATTCAAAGAGCTCGTGATCGACTCCTTCCCAAGCCGCTTCGTCGACCGACTTGGATTTGCGTGCCTTGCTCGTTTTGGGATTGGCGGGTTGGAGCAACTTCGGAGCGAGTTCACCACGCAGTACTTGCCAGCCGAGTGGAGTCACCTGCAGGACGTTGAACTCGCCGGTCTTCTCCAAGAACCCCTGCCCCACCAACTGCTCGACCCAATCGCGAATCACTCGCGTGTCATGTTGCGAGAGAATGCCATAAGTGCTCAGTTCATCGTGTCCATTCTGTAGCACCCGTTGATCCTTGGAACCCTTGAGCACGAGCGCCGTGTACTCGCCACCGAACCGTTCCTTTTGCCTCACGACGCTCGAGAGGATCTTCTGGGCGACGACCAGCGCGTCGGGCAGAAGATCGACATCGCCCAGGCAGACATCGCATGCGTCGCAGGACTGATGCGGAAGCTCCTGGCCAAAGTGACGCACGAGCGACTGGTGGCGACATGCGGCGCTGGTGCAAAACTGAGCAACTTGATCGAGGGAATCACGAGCGACTTGATTGGCGACTTCGTCGTCACCGTCGATCATGTTGCGCCAGCGCATCAGATCGGCGGTGCTGTAGAACAACCAGCATTCCGCGGGGAGTCCGTCTCGTCCGGCTCGACCGCTTTCCTGTTGGTAGGCCTCGAGGCTCTTGGGCATCGCCGCGTGGACAACGTAGCGGACGTTGGATTTGTCGATGCCCATGCCAAACGCGACGGTCGCGGTAATCACGTCGACCGATTCATTGAGGAATGCGTCTTGGTGCTTGCGCCGAATATTGTCGGCGAGCCCCGCGTGATACGGCAGAGCCTTGATGCCTCGGGCCTTGAGCAGAGCGGCCATTTCCTCGACTTGATTTCGAGTCGGGCAATACACGATTCCCGCCTCGCCCGGATGCTTGGTGGCGACCTCGAGAACTTGGTCGTTAAGGCGATCGCGGCGCTCGACTCGGTAGACCAGGTTGGGCCGGTCGAACGAACCAACGAGCGTCGTCGGTTCCCTCAGCCCGAGTTGAGCGGCGATGTCGTCGCGGACTCGAGGAGTCGCGGTCGCCGTGTAGGCGTGGACCGCGACGTCGGGAAATCGTTCTCGCACGACGCTAAGTCCGCGATACTCCGGACGAAAATCGTGCCCCCATTCGCTGATGCAATGAGCCTCGTCGACCGCGATCATCGAGACTTGCGCGGACCCTAGAAATTCGAGAGTGCCTGGGAGCACGAGTCGTTCCGGCGCGATGTAGAGCAGTTTCAATTCGCCGGAGTGAATCCAGCGCGCGACCTGACGACGTTCCTCCACATCGAGAGTGCTGTTGATGAAGGCGGCTGGAATGCCGTTCTGCCGCAGCGTGTCGACTTGGTCCTTCATCAGCGCGATCAACGGCGAGACGACGATCGCCATGCCAGGCAAGCACATCGCCGGAACCTGAAAACAGAGGCTCTTGCCGCCACCGGTCGGCAGCACGACGAGCGAGTCATGCCCGTTCATCACGCACGACATCGCCTCTTGCTGGAGAGGTCGAAAGTTGGTGTAGCCCCAGAATCGCTCCAGGGCGTGCTCAAGCGAAAGCGACATCGGAAAACGGACCGTCGACGGTGTGAAACGATGGGGCGTGATTCAGGCAACGATTGCTCGGCCGACATTCTATCGGGAATCGCCCGAAGCGCCCCGACCCCAGCGCCCAGATGCCGTCGTGCGTCGAATCGATGCCGGGGCGGAACCTCGATGGGCGTCCACGACAAAGCCTGGGGATACGACGCGGCGCGACTTGCTCGGATATCTCTCGCTGACGCGATTTCAGAGTTGCCGCTCGATGGAAGTGTGAGTGGCGTAATGACGTGTTGGCTTGATCGGGAAATCGAAGAATCCCTCGCTCACGCTTCGGGTTTCCTTTGGTTTTTCCACGCTTTTGGCGTGGTCGACTGCGGCGAGGCTCGGGGATCGCGCCATTGGCACGGGCCGCCGTGGGGTAGAATGCGGCGGCTTTCTCCGGCGATTCGCGTTTCTAGGTCTTGAAGGTGTCGCACGAGCGGAATGCTCCGTGCTTGGGAGTCTCTCGTGGCAAACAAGAAACGACGCTGGCCCATCGGTCCTGGACTGTTGGTCGCGGCCGCGTTTATTGGTCCAGGGACCGTGACCGCCGCCAGCAAGGCGGGGGCGAGTTTTGGCTATGCGCTGATCTGGGCCGTTTTGTTCAGCGTCGTGGCGACTATCGTTCTGCAAGAGATGGCGGTTCGGCTCGGGCTGATTGCCCAGCAAGGATTGGGCGAGGCCATTCGCGGTCAGTTTCCAGGGGCCTTTTCGCGATTCATTGCTTGTGGGCTCGTCGTGTTCGCCATCGGCTTCGGCAATTCGGCGTACCAGACTGGAAACTTAACCGGCGCCGCCCAGGGGCTCGATTTGCTTACGGGTTGGGGAGCGATCTGGTGGATCTGGTTGCTGGGCTTCGTCGCCTTCGCGGTGCTTTGGCTTGGCGGTCATGGCTGGCTCGAAAGAGGACTCATCGTCCTGGTGCTCGCCATGAGCTGTGTGTTCGTGGCGGCGGCCGCGTTGAGCCGACCTGACTTGGTCGCGCTGGCTCGCGGTTCGGTCGTGCCGTATGTCCCGCCCGGCGGTCTCGCGACGGTGTTGGCTTTGTTTGGCACCACCATCGTTCCCTACAACCTGTTCCTCCACGCGAGCGCCGTTCAGAAGCATTGGCGAGACGAACCGGATCGTGAACTCGCGCTGCGGCAGGCTCGGCTCGACACGTTGTTGGCGGTGAGTATCGGTGGAATGATCACGGTCGCGATCATCGCCTCGGCCGCGGCGGTGTTTGTCGAGCCTCGGGAGATTTCTGGAGCCGCCGATATGGCCGCCCAGCTGCGACCAGCACTTGGGAGTCGCCTGGCACCGGTTCTATTCTCCCTGGGGCTTTTCGCCGCCGGGCTTAGCAGTGCGATCACCGCGCCCCTCGCGGCGGCCTACGCCGTCACCGGTGTCTTGGGATGGTCGCGTGAGCCATCCGATCTCAAGTTTCGCGCGATTTGGCTGATCGTCTTGTTGACGGGCGTCGGGTTCGCGGTGAGCGTTGGCAAGAGTCCCGTCGCGACGATCATCGCGGCTCAAGTCGCGAACGCCATCATCCTGCCGCTCGTGGCGGTGTTCCTGTTGGTCATCGCCAACCAATCGTCGTTATTGGGAACGCATCGCAATCGTTGGCTTTCCAATCTTTTGGGAACGGCGATCGTGACCATCGTGGTCGTCTTCGCGGGTTGGAAACTGGTGGGGACGTTCCGTTCCTTGTTCTCGCCAGTCGTGACGCCACCCGCCGTGCCCGAGGCTCCCTCGGCACCCGGCGACGGTGCCAATGGAGCGTGAACCCGCGATTCGTCGGCGGAAAGGGGCTCGCGCGCCGTCGCCATGGATGTTTCGCCTCGCCCACTCATGAGCGGTTACCGCCTATCGTGAAGTGGGCGTTCTCATTAAAACCGACGCATCCAATGCAGGGAGTTGTTGATGACCTTGGATTCCATTTCATGCCCTTGATCGCCGCACCCACGTTGCTTGATTCGTCCACCGCGATGCCCGCGTCGTTGGTGGCTCAAGCCACGGAACTCTCAGTTCCCGTATTCGTCGGGCCTCTGATCGCCGCGGTGTTGTTCGCGATTGGCGCGGCCGCCTTGAAGTCCTCGGCCAAGTATCGCCTGGGTGTTTGGCGCACGACGTTTCTGTGCAATGTGTACATCGCCGTCGTTTACCTGCCGGGCCTCGCCTTCGGTACCGACTCGGTCCCGTGGCATCTCTGGTGGCAACCTCCGCTCGTGGGTCTGCTTTATCTCACGGGACAAACGTCGACGGTCCTAGCGCTCACGCGAGGAGATGTTTCGGTCGCGGGCCCGGTGCTGGCGATGAAGATCTTGA
>JAGQPS010000314.1 GCA_020426595.1 Planctomycetales bacterium | reverse complement strand
TCGGTGTTGAACGGCACGAAGATGATCTGCGCGCCCTTGTGGGATGCGACGCGAGCCAACTCGGGGAACTCGATGTCGTAGCAAACGAGAATCGAAATCGGCCCGCAATCCGTCTCGAACACATCGACGCGATCGCCGGGCGTGACTCCCCACCACCGCCGCTCACTCGGCGTGATATGGATCTTGTATTGCTTCTCGATCGATCCGTCGCGTCGAAACAGATAGGCGATGTTGTAGAGCTGCTCGCCCTCGATCACGAATTGCGAGCCGCCGATCACATTGACGTTGTAGCGCACCGCCATGTCGGCGAAGAAATCGAGGTACTGAGGCGTGAACTCGGCCAACCGCCGAGCCGCCTGACCAGGCCGCGTCGGCTCGACGCAGGAGAGCAACTGAGTCGTGAATAGCTCGGGGAACAACACGAAGTCGCTCTTGTAGTCCGAGGCCGTGTCGATGAAGAACTCACACTGCTGAGCGAACTCGTCAAAGCCCTTCACCGCCCGCATTTGATACTGCACGACGCAGACACGAATTGGCTCGGTCAGGTGATGAAAGCGTCGCTTGGCGTTGGGCACGAAGTCGAGATTGGTCCACTCGAGAAACGTGGCGAAGCCGCGGGACTCCTTGTCGCTCGGCAAGTAATCGGCGATCAGGCCTCGCACCGAAAAACCGTTCGCCAATTGAGCGGTGAGTACCGGATCGTAAATCGCCTTGTGCATGACCCGATCGATGAATTCACTGGCCGACATCTCGTCGGCATGCCGGTGATAGTTCGGAATGCGACCGGCGATGATGAACCTCGCGAGATTCATTTCGCGACAGAGTTGCTTTCGAGCGTCGTAGAGTCGACGCGACAACTTCATGCCGCGGAATTCGGGATCGACCATGATCTCGATACCGTAGAGAGTGTCTCCCTTCGGATCATGGTTGCGAATGTAGCCGCCGTCGGCGATCGCCTTCCAGTTGTGCCACTCGAGACTCGAGTCGTAGTGGAGGATCAAACTGCTCGAGGAAGCGGCCAACTTGCCGTCGACTTCCACGCACAACTGTCCTTCGGGGAAGATCGCGAGCTGGCTCTCGATGTGCTCGCGAGTCCAAGTCGGAATCCCCGGAAAGCACCGCTCCTGCATCGCCACCAACGAGTCGAAATCATCAATCGTGAGTTGACGGACGACGATCTTCCATTCGAACTCCGACAAATCCAACGGTTCGGTCATGACTCCTCCCAGATGAGTCAACGAGGCAAGACGGATCGAGCGAACACGTGCATTGGTCCGTCTGGGAGCAGCGTAGCAAGATCCTTGCCGCCGGAAAGACGCGGAGCTCGACTTTGGGGCGACGATCGTGCTACCAATCGGACAGGACAGGCGTCGATTGGCTGGCCCCTGCCGCGCCACCCTGGTAAATTTCGGAGAGTCGTGGACTCGCCAGAGATCCTCCCACCCCACTTGGCGGCAAGGTGGGCGAGATGCCTCGGTCCGCGATGCCGCGCGAGCTTTTCATCGTTATCTCGAGCAGGTCGCGGTAAACGCCGAACAAGAGCAGGATATGGGCGACATCCTCGTACAACGCACGCTACAGCCAGCCGATGGGTCGTCGTCGACCGCTCCGCTGCGTATGTCGCTCGCGTCGGACGAGCCACTGCCTGATCTCTCCGTGCAGGCCACATCCACCGCTGAGCTGCCTCAAGTTTCGCTTCTTCGGCAAGCCGAGCGTGGCTCGACCGATGCCGGCCTCCGTGTCGAGACGGCTCAGGGCGTGCTGGTGATCCAGGGGGATAGCGTTCTTTGCCCATGCCCCGACTGTGGCTCACCACTCTCGATTCGCTTGTGGTTGATGGTGGTCGACTGTTGGCATTGCGATACCGCGGTCGAGCTATCCGAGGAGCAACGCGAGGCGATTCGGGAAGCGTTGGCTCAAGCCGCGCCGGCCGAGGCCAGCACGACCGTGGCGCCGGCGACTCCGGCTCCGTCGCGTTCGCGCCGACCAGCCGAATCTCGTCCGCGCACCGCTCCCGCCGCGCCGAGACAATCGGCCTCTCCGCGACGCCAAGAAGACTCGCTCAAACCACCGCGCCCATTTCAGTTGGGTCCCGCCTGGATCATCAGCCTGCTGCTTCATCTGTTGTTCATTCTGCTGCTGGCCATGATCACGTTGCAGTCGACCGACACTTGGGATGCCATCTCGATCACGATCAGCACTTACGTCAGCACGGACGATACGGAAGGGGGCCGGATTCAAGAGGTCGACCTCCGTCAGGAACTGGCCGATGATCTGCCTCCCGAAGCGACGCAGAACATGACCGAGGAAGAGGTCCGCGAAGTGATGGCCCGGGCCGATCAAGACGCGCGGGAATTGCAGCTCGACCCCACACCGGTGACTCCCTTGCCGAGCCTGTCCCAGGTTCGTAACCGCCTCAGCGGTGTTCCGGGTAGCGTTCCGACGTTTTCGGCGCGCGATCCTCGCTTGCGGGCGGAAATCGTGCAGCAAGAAGGAGGCACGTTGCTCACCGAGGCCGCGGTGTCTCGAGGTCTACGCTGGTTGGCCGAGCATCAAAATGAGGATGGAAGCTGGAGCCTTACGAACTACCGGTACGCGGGCAATCCCAACAATTCGGGCGACGCCGCCGGCACATCGCTCGCCCTACTGCCATTCCTTGGAGCCGGCCAGACTCATGAATACGGCATTTACAAGGAGAACGTCGCCAAGGGATTGCAGTGGCTGATCCGCAATCAACGAACCAACGGTGACCTGCGAGCCGGCGACAACAGCAATCATGGCATGTACGCACACGGCCAGGGAACGATCGTCCTGGTCGAGGCGCTCGCGATGACCGGCGATGAGCAGTTTCGTGATCCGGCTCAACGAGCCATCGATTTCATCGTCGCCTCGCAGCACGATGAAGGAGGCTGGCGCTATCAACCTCGCCAACCTGGCGACACGAGTGTGTTTGGCTGGCAGTTGATGGCTCTCCAAAGCGCGCGGACTCCCGGGACTGGACTGCGGGTTCCGGACGAGACCTTGCGGCTCGCGAGCTATTACCTCAACACCTGTTCGCAGGACAATGGTTCGAAGTACACGTACTTGCCCCAGGAACGTAGCCCCAAGGCAAGCATGACGGCCGAGGCGCTGCTCTGCCGAATGTACCTGGGATGGACGGACGACGACCCACGATTGCGGATGGGCATGAAGTGGCTGGCGGACGAGCATCCGCCGCATCGCACCCGCAGCAATCTCTACTACTGGTACTACGCCACGCAAATGTTCCATCACATCGGCGGTGATCCCTGGGAGGATTGGAACACCGAGATGCGAGACTATCTCGTCAACTCGCAGGTCAAGAGCGGCGAGAACGCGGGGAGCTGGGAACCCGGCAACTTCGAGCACGGCTCGACGGGCGGACGCATCTTCACCACCAGCTTCTCGGTCTGCATTCTGGAAGTCTATTACCGCCATTTGCCGCTGTTCAAACAGCTCGAGTTGAGCGGCCAGGAATAGAAACCGCCGTCAACGAGCATCGCTCGATGGATTCCCACTCCTCGTCCGCACCGCACCGTGACTCCATGCGGTAAGCTGTCGGAGTTGGAATGTCTCGGTGGCCGCCTGCACTCGCTCGTGCCACCGGAACTTCTCACCGTATTCGCCTCGATCCGCCATCGGTTGCGATTGGCGACATCTCCCACGACTCGGGACCGAGCATGACGCGCGACCTGAATGCCGATTCGATTGAGTACTTCGTGTTCGATATCGAGAGCGTCGCGGACGGCGACCTCGTCGCCAAGGTTCGCTATCCGGACGAACAACTCTCGCCGGATGAAGCCGTGCAGCGCTATCGAGCCGAACTGCTCGAATCCCATGGGTCGGATTTCATTCCGTACACGTTCCAAGTGCCGACATCGATCATCATCGGCAAGGTGACGAGCGATTTGCGTTTGATCGACATGGTCTCGCTCGACGAGCCCAATTATCGCCCTCATGAAATCACGCGGCTCTTCTGGGCTGGCTGGGAGGCGTACCATCGCCCCACCTTGGTCACGTTCAACGGCCGGGTCTTTGATGTCCCGTTGCTCGAACTCGCCGCGTTTCGTTTTGGCATTTCGTGCAAGGGCTGGTTCAATTCCCAGGCTCGAACCTACGAGCAAAACCGCAACCGGTACAACCAAGCGAGCCACTTCGATCTTTACGATGTCTTGACCAACTTTGGCGCGTCGCGGTTTAGCGGAGGCCTTAACTTGGCCGCCAACTTGCTCGGCAAGCCAGGAAAGATCGAAGTCAAGGGGCACATGGTGCAGGACCTTTATCACGAAGGCCGGCTGCGCGAAATCGCCGACTATTGCCGCTGCGACGTGCTCGACACCTACTTCGTCTTTCTGCGGGCCCAAGTCCTGCTCGGCAACATCACGCTGGAAACCGAACAACAGCTCGTGGACGGGGCTCGCGAGTGGATCGAGCAACGTTCCGAACCTGGCTCGGCCTACGAAACCTATCTCCAGCAATGGGGAGACTGGACGAACCCTTGGTGAGACTGGCGTCACCTACGCGGGCGATGATCCATCGGGCATGAACTGATAGGGTGTCCCCAGAAGGGCGAGTTCATTGAGCCGCGACGTGAGCGCGTGCTTGATTTGTTCCATGAGCGCGTCGCTTTCGGCGTGGCGATCCCGCTGAGGCTCGACCTCGATCGCCGGCAGCACATCGATGATGACCTTGAGTGGACCCAAGGTGGGAGCTTCGTCGGTAATGTCCTCCTCGAATCGCTCGATCGTTTCGACGATGCGCTCGTGAGTCACGCCTTCCTCGAAGTACCCGATCGGATAGAAGGCGATTTGCTGAGCCAGGTAGGTGTCGGCGAGATGACGATAGCGTCGCGCTCGCTCCTGGGAGTCGACCGCTCCCTTGGCGATATCGGGAAAGACCTTCATGCGAACATTCTTGACCCGCCCGACAATTCCGCCCGTTTGAACCTTGCCGAGCCATTCCTCCTCGAGCGGCGCCATGAGTCGCTCGACGAGCGCGTTTTGTCGATCGGCGATCTCTCCTCCACGCACCTCGCCGAAGTACTCGATCTCCTTGAGAGACAGCAGCGCCTCGCCGACTCGGCGCAATCGCTCCACGTAGCTGACTCCTTCCAACGGTCGAAAGGTGAGTCGCTTCTCGATCTGTTCTAGCAGCTGTTGAGGCTCCTTCTCGAGTTTCCCGAGATAGAGATACTTGATGGCGACGGGATGCACGACCACGCGTTTGGACGGATCGTCCTTGGCGCGCTTCTTAGCGGCGGTGCGAGCGATGAAACTGACCCCGTCGAGCATCTCGCTAAGTCGATCGTTCGTACGAGTCGCCGTCCCTTCGGGAAAGATGCAGAGCGGTCGTGAGGCCTCGGTCAGTACGCGAACCGCCATGTCGATCGCTTGTCGATCGAGCCCCTCGCGAAAAACGCTGAAGGCTCCCATCAGCCGCACCGCCCACCGCTCGAAGCGACTCGTATGGAACAGGTGCCACGACGCCATCGCGTAGAAGCAGGAGTCGATCTTGCGCGACAAGTACGACATCGCCAAAGGGTCGAGCGTCGAGGGATGGTTGGGCGTGACCAAGACGCCGTGCCCCGCGCGTAGACTGTCGGTGAGCCGCGATTCATTCGTCACCTCGCATTGAACGACTCCCGCCGTGCGTTTGAGGTACCACGGAAAGAAACCGCTGCGATTGATCCAGCGCGTAAGAAACGGCCAATGGATGGGCGGAATGAACTTGTATTCTTGTTCGATAAAGATGTTCTGCATCAAGCAACCTTGCTCTTGCTTTTTTGACGTCGCTCTTCTTGGCCGCGACGGGCGGGGACCAACAACGCGATAACGAGTCGCGGCTTCGTCCCTGGTCGAGACGAGTCCCTCGCTCACCGGGCTGTTGATATAACCCCGAAGTATTGTGATTCGCGCCCAAGCTACCAGCGTTTTGGGTGCAAGAGAGTTAAACAACTGGTGACTAAGCCCCCAACGGGGGCGCCGCACCACAGCCTAGGGTCAGGAGCCCAAGCGAAGCGCGAGGCG
>JAGQPS010000313.1 GCA_020426595.1 Planctomycetales bacterium | reverse complement strand
GGGGACGAGTTTGCATCGGTGCCGTTTGTTGCGGCGAAGGTTGTTGCGGAGCGGTTTGTCGGGGCGCCGCGTTGGGCTGAGTCGCCCACGGGAACGACGAGGCGACTCGAGGCGTTTCACCATCGGACGCCGCCGCGATCGGCTCGCCTTGCGCCGCGGCGGGAGTCGCCGGCCGCGGAGCGTTCGCCGTCGGCGCGGTTTCCGCGGTCACGTCGCGAGTCGGCTGAAACGCTCCACCGCTGCTTCGGACGCTGGCCGTTGAGTTCGCGCCGGCGGCTTGGCTAGGAGCGGTTGTGGAGGAAGTCGACGGCGCGGCGGGCGTTGCCGGTTGCTGGCCGGTACCGGCCGGTTGGGCATAGGCGGCGCTGCGAGTCTGCGCGGGGGCTCCGGCGGGAGGAGCGGTAGCGCTCGCCACGGAGACCGGGCTCGGAGGAGCCGTACGGACGAACGGATTCTCAACAACGCTCGGACTCGGCACGGGCACCGATTGTTCGTCACCGGTTACGTCGCCAGTCGCCCCGGCTCGTACCGCGACTCCGTGACCACTGGGCATTTGAGTGGAAGAAGCCGGACTCACCGCGACAATGGTCGCCTCTTCCTGGCCCCGCGAACTTTCCGCGAGGGCGGACGGGGCCAAGCGGCGGGAATCTCCGATCGAGACTCGGCGAGCCGTGGATGGTGGAGGGGGCGAGGCCTGGGCGGGATCGTTGTAAGCGAGGGCTCGAGCCGTGCGGAGGCCTTCACCAGCATTGGCTCGACTCGCCACCGCCACGTTGGCCTGGAGCATGTCGAGGTAGGCGTTGGCTGCTTGAGGGCTCGTCTTCTGATCGATCAGCTGGCCGTCGGGGCGGAAGATGAAGTCTTGCGGGATTCGTTCGACGCGATACTTCTGAACCAACTCCGGATGTTCGTTGGTGTTCACTTTGACGGCGATGAAATCGGCTTCGAGAGCCGAGATCACGCGTCCATTGGAGAACACGAACGTCTCGACGCGGCGACACGGGGGACACTGCTCGTTCCAGAAGTGGAGTAGCACGAGCCGATTGGTCCGCTGGGCCAATTGGAAGGCTTGATTGGGGTCGTCCAACCAGGGCCCTTCAGCGGCCCCAACGGGCGCCGCGGAGAGCACCAGCAGGATGGCGAGAAGAGTTCGATTCATGCTCAAGCCCCGTATCCAAAATGCGAACGATGACGAACCCGCGCGGAGCGGTCGCTCGTTTTGGATCGGACTCCGGGACGATACGTGTTGATCTGAAAATGCCGAAAGTTCACGATTTGCGGGAGAATGGAATCAAGCAGCGAACCGAAAACCCCCATTTTCCGGATTCCCGGCTCTGCCCTCATGATCTGTCTTGACACAACCGATGCCGTTCCTAAGATGATCAGCATTCAAGCTTTGCTCGATTCGTTGGCGTCTTGCGCCGACGTGTGTTTCGCAAATCGTGATTCAGCCGCTGTGTTTGATTGGAATCAAACCTCTGACCAGGGTTGAGTCTCCGCTTCAAAGCCTCACATTAGGTCCGCAAAGCCTCACATTGGTTCTGGCTTGGTTGCCTTGGGGTGTTCCCCAGCGACGACCGAGTTTTCCCAACGGGGGCGACCACGACCTTGGCTGGCGTTGCTCCGTGCTGCTTGGGTCCTCTCCCTCACTGGGATTGTTCCCGAGGCACTTAGCTGACTTTGCACTTTTGTCTTCGCACGTTACTGACTTCGCTGGTTGTACGTTGAGCGAATGACTGACTCGCCGGAAAGCTGGTCATGTCTTTCGTTCGGACCACACGGCTAACTTGGTATGCGTCCGACACGGTCGGAAGTGCATGGATCGCTGGCGATCTTTTGCCACGGACTTTCCATCGTCCTGGGCATGGGTGTGGGATTCGGCGGGGAGTCCGCGTATCGGCCTAGATGCGCCCCTCGGTTGACCGCGATTGCGGACCGATGTTTTCAAGCGTCGCGGCGTTGTCGGCACCGACATCCCATGGCCACTGACGATTAGCCGGAACGAGTTTCGGTTTTCGTTCGCCAGGGTCCCATCGAAGCGCATTTGCTCGTTGGGGACGACAAGTCGGCAATCCGCGAAAGAGATGTGGCGTGAGCCGTTCTTGAACCGAGTTCTCGAATGGGCTTCGCTCAACCGGAAGGCTTGCGAAGCGAGCCTTCGATGACATGCCGGGACGAGGCGTGTCGAGATTCGGTGCTCCCGCCCAGAGAGGAGTTCCGAGGGGTACGAATACCAGGATGGGTTTGCAAGTGCCTTCGCTTTAGATCCCCTGCTTCCCGCGGGGAATGTTGGCGCTTGATTGGGAAGGAGTCCGCCGTTCGATCATCGAGATCGGATCTCGGCTACCGGAACTGTTTTCCGGACCAGCCAAGTTGGTTTCGTCAGGCCGTCTGTGTCGCAGTGTCTTCTCGGGTCGTTAAGACCTCCGAGCCTGTGTCCGTGGTGCGGCTTTCCTGCATGTCGGCGCGTGATCGCACGCGAGGAATAGGCGCCTTCGGGCGCGAAGTTTTCGAGCGTCCCAGGACGCGAGTTTTTGCGGGTGACGACGATGTGGCTTTCGCGTTGTCGCTCGCAGTGTTTCCATGGGTGAGTCTATGGCCAAGAAGCGTTTCCGTCCGCGTTCGGCAAACAGTCGAGACGCCTCCCCTAGTCGATCATCGGGCGGCCGCCCGGGACCTCCTCGACATCGGCGGCGTCGCCGGATGGATGGTCCACCCCGACGCAATCCGAACCAGGACGGCGAGGGAGCTCCAGGGCCAGCCGACGACGGCGAAGAGGTCGAACTCTATGAAGCCTCGGGCATGCTGGAGATGCATCCCAATGGCTATGGATTCCTCCGCAGCCCGCAAGGCAACTACTCACGCGAACGCACCGATCCCTTCGTGCCGGGCACGATGATCGAGAAGTTTGGTTTGCGGGAAGGCGTCTACATCAAAGGCTCGATCCAGCCGGCTCGGCGACAGACCGGTCCGCGAGTGCGCGAGATCCTGGATGTCGACGGCATGGCACCGGACGAGTACTCGAACGTGCCGGCCTTCGAAACCAAGACGCCCGTCAATCCCGACAGGTGGTTCCAACTCGAGATCGGTTCCCAGCCTCTCACCAACCGCGTGATCGATCTCCTCGCGCCGCTCGGCAAGGGCCAGCGCGGTCTCATCGTCGCTCCGCCTCGAAGCGGCAAGACGGTGATGCTCCAACACATCAGCGAAGGGATCGCCAAGAACCATCCCGATACCAAACTGATGGTGTTGCTGATCGACGAGCGTCCGGAGGAAGTCACCGACATGAAGCGTCATGTCGAGGGCGAGGTCATCGCGAGCAGCTTGGACGAGACGATCGACAATCACGTTCGCCTCTCACAACTCGTGATCGAGCGTTGCAAGCGACTGGCCGAGATGGGCCAGGACGTCTTCTTGCTGCTCGATTCGATCACGCGACTCGCCCGAGCCTACAACAAATGGGTCGGCAACAGCGGCAAGATCATGTCGGGTGGTGTCGACATCAAGGCGATGGACATTCCCAAGAAGCTCTTCGCCACCGCGCGGGCCTTCGAGGAAGGTGGTTCGCTAACGATCGTCGGTACCGCCTTGATCGATACCGGTAGCCGCATGGACGACTTGATCTTCCAGGAGTTCAAGGGAACGGGCAACATGGAACTCGTGCTCGACCGGCGACTGGCCGATCGACGCGTCTGGCCCGCCATCGATATCAGCCAGAGCGGCACGCGGCGCGAGGAGTTGTTGCTGAGCCCCGAATCGCTGCATGCGATCACGATGCTCCGCCGCACCTTGACGTCGATGCACCCGGTCGAGGCGATGGAGCAGCTCACCAAGCAGCTCGGTCGATTCCCGACCAACTCGGAGTTCATCAAGCTGATCGCCGGCAAGATGTCGCAAGACTGATCGACTTGCGATGCGGATTCGAGCGTGACGCTTGAAAATGAAATCCACGGGCCCGTCGCCTTTTACTTGGGCGACGGGCCCGTTTTCGTTCTTGGCTTGATCACCCGCCCGCGCGGCGGCTCAAAAGACTCGCCTCAAGAGACGGCGGCCTCATGGGCCGCGGGATCAGAGGGTTTCGGAACCTGTCTTCGGTGGCCCCGATTCGAGCGGCTCACCGGTTCGCGCGTTGCGTTCCCGCAGTGGCGGCAACGTGACTCGTCCATCGCGGTAGAGCACGTTGTAGGCGCAGAACGGAATGACGTGCCCACTCGGCAACACATGATGCGTGCAGCACTTCATGACTCGGCGCAGGTCGAAGTTGTAGACGTCGAGGAACGATGTGATCGTGATCCGCAGAAAATCGCGTGCGCCGAGCGACCCCGCCAAGAGCCTCCGCATGAGCTCCTCACCACCGTCCGGCTCGCGGGCATCGGTCTCGCTGTGCGTCTGAGTCGTGTCGCCGTCCTTCTGTGGCTCGCCACAACCGCACGACGCCCCACAGCCGAGGCGCGATGTGTAGAGCCGCACGAGTTGCTGGGTCTTTTCGCGAGTGAACGCGATCCCGTTGGCCAGCAGATCAAAATGTTCCTTGAAGTCGAACCAGCGCGAGAGCGGAGTGAGCCGGCCGTTGTGACGATAGGCGAGCGAGATGCTGTGACAATTCGGATGGGCGCAGGGTAGCGGAATAAAGTCGTCGGTCCGATAGTCCTCGATGCCCGCCGCGATCGCCTTGATCACGTCGGGAAACGTGACTCGCTGCTCGAGCGTCTCGGGGAGCACATGGCGGCCGGAGTAAGTCGCGGGCTGGAAGTTGATCGCGGTGATCCAGGGCCTCGCGGCGGCGAACTCCACGATCGGCACGATTTGCCGCTCATTGACACCACCCTGCAACGTCGCGGCGAGAGTGACGTTGAGCCCTGCTTGGCCGAGTCGCTCAATGGCGCGCAGCTTACGATCAAGCAGTGCCTCGCCCCGGAGCTCTTGGTGGATCGCGTCATCAAAGCCGTCGAACTGCAGAAAGATCTCGACGCGGTCCTTTTTCTCGGCGAGTCGTTCGACGAGCTCGGGATCGGACGCGAGTCTCAGTCCATTGGTGTTGATCAGGATGTAGTCGATCGGCTGGGCATACGCGTAGTCGACGACGCTCAGGAAGTCGGGATGAATGGTCGGCTCGCCACCGGAGAGTTGCAGGATCTCGGGGCGTCCTTCGGCGGCGACCAAACGATCGATCGCTTGGCGGATCTCGTCGAGCGTCCGATGTTTGGCTCCGGGTAGACTGGCCGCGAAACACATCGGGCATTCGAGATTGCAGGCGTCGGTGAGTTCGACCAGTGCGATGCAAGTGTGCTGCTCGTGCTCGGTACAGAGCCCACAATCGAAAGGGCAGCCTTTGTCGGGTTCGGTGAAGGTTCGTGCCGGGATCTTGCCGGGGACCGACCACTCGTAGCGGTCATAGAAGTCGGCGTCACTGCAAATGAAGTCCTCACGGACGCCGCAGTCGGGGCATCGTTTGCGAAAATAGACGCGGCCACGTCGCTCGATGATCTTGGCCTCGACGAGCGCGAAGCAGCCCGGACAGAAACTCTGAGTCAGTCCACGAAACGAATAGTCCTTGAGTTCCATCGGGGTCCTCGCATCGGCTTTTGGCTTAGGCCCAATCGTCCGGTTCGCCGCCTGGTCGATCACTCCGATCGCCGCCGGAGTTCCCGTGCCTCCCCAGCCTACCCGGCGGACCTTCCCGAAACCACGGCCACCGGCGAAGGCGTATTGGCGGCCACAAGGCGAGGCCTTCCTCACGCGATTGGGGCGGATCGCGAGCCATGCGCGGCGGCGCACGCCGATCCCCGCCAAAGTCACGCCCGGCTCTCGCGCGACCGGCACCGAGCACGGCGGTCGAAAAACAAGATTTCGCCGGGCCCATGGCGAACCTTGGCGGGAACGATGAGTCTCGTAGGAAGAGTCTACGGAGCCCCGAGGGGCGGGTCCGCCTCAAGAATCAGCTTGGCTTCGAGTTCGAGGACCTCGCCCAAGTTCTGATCGTTCGATGGCAGGGCCTGAGCGGATGGCGGCCGGCATGTCGCCCTGCCCGGCTTTGCTTCGAGTCCACGTTTTGGCTATGATTCGTTCCGTCGCGAAAGCGATCTCTCGTCGCCGTGGTTTCCATGGCGATTCGACGAG
>JAGQPS010000312.1 GCA_020426595.1 Planctomycetales bacterium | reverse complement strand
CCACGGCAAGTCCTGGCTCGTGGCTGGAAGCGACAGATGCGACGGAACGCACCTCGCGCTGCTGAGAGCGATTATGATTCGCGCCGCTCGCCATTCCAGTCTTAAAGATGGCAAACTTGTGGCGAGCGAACATGAAAACGAGCCGGGCGAGTTGGCTCAACTCGCGCAGGTCCAGAGACACGCGACGCCGCGGCGGATGTTCGTGCCGTGGAACTCAATCGACCGCATCGTGGCCTGTGAGGCGAACCCGCCAATGGGAGCCACCCCAATGGTGTTCAGGCGATTGGGGCACAATCGATTGGGTCTCAAATGAAAGAAAGGCCGACACCCGTAAGGACGTCGGCCTTCCTATTCTCAACTGTGGCACTCACGGGAAAGCGAATCGCTTTCCGTAAGTTGCTCAGCCGCAGCAGGTCGGCGGGCAAACCGGAGCCGAACCACAGCAGTGGCGACGGGCACCGATGCGAGCGCGAAGACCACCACCGCAGCTGCAGCTGCAGCTGCCGCCGCAGGTGTCGCCACCGCAGGTGTTACCGCTGCACGAGCACGAGCAGCGACGAGCGCGGATGCGATCGAGCAAGCTCACGCGACCGCAGCAATCATCGACCTGACCGCAGCAAGACGGCGGGCAAGCCGGCTCGCAGCAAGGAGCTGGCTCACAGCAAGGAGCCGGCTCGCAGCAGGTGCTACCGGTGCAGCTGCAACGAAGACGGGCACGGAGACCGCGAATGCGACCACCGCAGCTATCCGAGCAATCGTTGCCACCGCAAACGACGTGGCCACCGCAGCCACCACAACCATGTCCAGCAGCAGCCTTGTCGGCTCCACCGAACAGCGCGACACCAACCAACGCAAAGAACGCGGCGGCGCCCGTAATCACAACTCGATTCATGTTCACTGTCCTCCACGAGACACGAAGAAACCAATCAAACCTAGCTTCGAGACTGCACGAACTTGAAACAGGTTTGCGAGCATCCCAACTGATGCAAAACCCCACAGCAATCGCCGAGGTGGGTCTCAAGATCCGAAACCGGTCGAAACCGAATCGTCTCTCGAGATTGGCCACCGATCAGCCTGGAGAAACTGGAGCGTTTCTTCCAATGAGGCGATCTCGGTGACTGGCGAAGGATTTTCGGGCGTTAGCGTACCAATGGGCTCCGTAGTGTCAAGTAGCTACGGCAAAAAAGGAAGGCCTGAGAAGACAGGAGCTTTTGACCGTTTGGACGTTGTCACGTCAGATCCGCCGAGAAATGGGCTCAATCGCTGGGCCGACTCTGGCAAGACGCGGGAAGTTGGCCGCGGAAAAAGAAATGCTCCCCCGGCACGTCGAGCCCGGCTTCGGCGGTCTGGCGCCGAGCGGGACGGCGGACGTGGTTGTTACTTGAAACGGGTTGGGGCGAGGGTGATCGGAGCTTCACTCCTACCCTTTGACAGAGCTCAGCCGCGTCACGACGGGAGGGGATGAGGCGGTACAACGCCCATCGTTTCGATCACGGATACGCGTACGCCTCGTTCTCTGGATCGAAGTCGGCGGCGGTCAACTCGGGGTCGAGTTCGATGTTGAGGTACGTGTATTCCTCGAGTAATTGCGGCTCGGCGTTGGGTTCGGCGGGCCAGTCGTAAGCCGCGTACTTCACGGGCAGGTTGAGTTCATCATCGATCACGATCGTGGCTCGATGAAACTCAAATGCCTCGTGGCGGTCATCGTGAATGATGGTAATCGAGGTGCAGGGGCGGCCATTGAGCACCGCCCAGCGATCGACTTCGACGCGACACGGCCCAACGGCTCGGTCTCGCGTTCCCTTTTCGATCATTCGTTGGATCAGCACGTCGAAGCCAATTTCGGTAATCGGGTAGCGCTGCCCCATCATGGCGAGTCGGCCGGTGGGCGCGAGTCGCAGCGTCACGAGATTGGCGAAGCCTGTTTCGTGAGCCACGAGGTTGCCGCTATTGGCTCCTTCTTCCCAAATCACCTCCCGACCAGCGACGCCTCGCGGTTGAATGAACTTGAGGTACACGGCGAAGGGAACGACACCTCCACCCGCCAAGTCACGGTGACGTCGAATCTTGGCCTCCATCGTCTCAGGCCCGCGCACGTCGCTGCCGATTCGTTCCCGTTTCACGATCACGGCCCGGTAGCCCGTGATTGGTTTCAAACGCTCAAGTCCGGCCTGGGCGACCGCCAGTGCTGGGTCGAGGGGATGGCTGGCCTGATCGATTGGGTGCGTTTCGAAATGGTTGGTGATGGCATCGGGAAACAGATCACTTTTCAGATCAGCCGTTGGTTCGACGCTGATCAACGCGTCGGGCCGAGCCCCGGCCATCCGCATCGTCTCGGGATCATCCGGATCGACGCTCAGTGCGGTCGGCACGAGCCCTGGGGTAGGGGGGAGAGTCCAGATGCGATAGACCGTGAGGCTCGCGACAAGCAACACGAGAATGGTCGCCAGTGCGATCCAGAGGCGCCAGGGAGCTCCTTCGGCATCCTTCAGAGGGATTTCATGGCTACGTCCGTCGGTCATTATCCACCCTGCCAAGTCCCAAAACCGAACACCTGTTGCAGTTCGCTACACTCAAGATCGATCGTTGTTCGGACTTCGGAACGCCCTTCCTACTGTAATCGCGGCTGGCCCGAAAATATTCGGCATTTCCTTTTCCGGCCGACTTGCGGCGGCGAATTGGGGCGAGGGGAGCCAGACACCCGAGCGACTCGAGCTTCCGGCAGGGCCTCTCGGCCGCCAACGTGCTTCGCCGTCGCGCCGAGCTGGATTGAACCATGTCACCCGATTTGAAGAAAGAGAGAACCTATTCGTTCGACTTTTCGCCGTTGGAAATGTCAGCTCCTTGAGGCCGATTGCCCTTTGTTTTCGCGGACGGAACAGTGATCATGGCTCTCGCTGGAGTTTGTCTGGCGTACCTCGGCGAGCGACGGCGTTAGGTTCTGGCTCACCCGCGTGGTTCCCTGGTTATCAAGTCTTGCCCACGCGGTGTTCCGCTGGGGCTGCGAACGAGCGTGGGGGGCCGTAACGAAAGCCGATCGGCCTAGTGCCTTGATGGGCCGATCGAATCGGCGGGCAGCCCTGGGGCTTGGCGGCCGGGTGCGGGGCTTTTCGCCTGTCCCAGCGAGCTGGTGACAAGTTTGGCATGGTGCTTGCTTCTGAGTCGTCTGCTCAAGTTCGCGGAGCGGCTGATCAAAGTCGCTTCGGGAGTGCGAGCGGAAGGATGCTCTGGCAAGATGCAAGTGAGGTGGATGGGAATCGACCGGAGTCGGCTGCGAGAGCAGCTCAATCGATCGGTTACATCGCCTTGCGGGATGGAGACGGATTGAAAGGCGTTGGGTGGTGAAAGTCGCCTTGACGCACCGAGTCCTCCCCATTTTTTGTTGGCGTGGGCAAACTGGCCCAAATACAATGAGTTGATGTCGAGTCTTTTCCCGGGTCCCTCCCGAGCGGTCGGGGCGTTCAAAGATCCGTGGAACGTCAACTGCCGCTTTCTCTTCGATGCGTGGAGTGTGTTGTATGTCGAAGCGCTGCTTGCTGTCAGCCCTTAAGCGGCTGGCCAAAAGTCAAGCTCTTGCGTTCGCCATGGCCGTGGCAACGGTCGGTTGGGCCGAGGTCGGTTATGGTAACGATGCGGCTCGTTTGGCCACGTATCAGACGGGAGCTGGCCAAACGAACTTCGCCTTGAGCCTCATGCCTGCCGTTCCGGCGGCGGTGAACCAAGCTTCTGACGTGGTGATCGTGGTCGACACGAGCGCCAGTCAAACGGGTGCCTACCGAGCGGATTCAATCGCCGCTCTGAAGACCCTGCTTTCGGGCTTGTCCGAACAGGACCGAGTCAAGCTATTGGCGGTCGATCTCGAGCCGGTCGAATTGGGTGGTGGCTTCGCCGCCGCGGATTCCGCCGCGATCGAGGAGGCCTTGGCGACGCTCGAGAAGCGAACGCCACTGGGCTCGACCGACATGGAAGGACTGCTGGCGAATCTCGAATCGCAGTTCGACCTCGGTTCCGATCGGGCTCGCAACGTCATCTACATCGGTGACGGTGTCAGCAAGGCTTCCTTCCTGAACTCGAATGAATTCGGTCAACTGACCAGCGGTTTGGTCGACTCGCGTATCGCGGTGTCGAGCCTCGCGATTGGTCCGGACCGAGACGTCGCTCTGTTGGCCGCCTTGGCCAATCGGACCGGCGGCAATATCTACTTGGCGGGCGACGATCCGGCTGAAGCTCAGCTTGGTGGTGTCGGCTTGGCCAAGACCGTGCGTCATGCGGTGATCTGGCCCGAGCACGTTACGCTGCCGGCGGCGATGACCGAGACGTTCCCCGCCGCGATGCCTCCGCTGCGCACCGACCGAGACACGATTGTCGTCGGTACGCTGGGTCAGGCCGGCAACTTTGAAATCAAGGTCGACGCGCGAGTCAATGGCGAACCGGTTTCGCTGTCTTGGCCCGTGGTGAGCGAGGAGTCGAGTGACGACTTCGCGTTCCTGCCGCGTTTGATCGAAATGGCTCGTCCGGACCAAGGCGTTACCCTGCCGACCATCGGTAGCGATGGCTTGCGTGAAGTGCGTCGTGTGATCGAGTCGGACGCCGAGGGCCTAACTCGCTTGGGCACTCATGCCTTGGCGATGGGCGACGCCGACAGCGCGTTGCGTCTGGCCGACGAGGCATTGCGACAAGACCCAACCAACGTCGTGGCCGAGTCGGTTCGCCGCGCCGCGGTGGGTGGCGCGACCGAGGCGACTGGTTTGGTGCTGGCTCCGCAAGAGGAGCTGTTGCCTCCGGGTGATGGCGAGCCTTTGGATCGTGGCCGTTTCCTGCGTCAGGCGGAAACTCAGCTCGACGCACTCAATCAAAAGAACAAGGCGGAAGTGCAAGCCGCCTTGCGAGCCGCTCGAGAACGAGCGATCAATGATCCGGCTTCGGCGGTCGAGGATCTCAAGCTGTTGCTCGAGACGATCGGTAGCATTCCCGATCTCAACCCCGAAGTGCGACTCGAATTGCGTGACCAAGTCGTCACCGCGATCAAGGAGACCGAGGCCAAGCGAGTTGCTTTCGACGAGCAACGTGCGTTGCGAGAGCAACAAGAAGCGGCTCGCCAAGAGGCGGTTCGATTGGCCGAGGAAGCCGCTCTGGACGAGGAGCGAGTCAAGCAGTTGGTCGATCGCTTCAACGCGTTGACCGACGACCGCAACTTCATCGAAGCCTCGGGCGAATTGGTCCCCGAGATTCGCGACGCCCGTCCGGAAACCGTGATTCAAGAAGCGGCCGAGTCGAACGCTCAGTTCCGCTTGTCTCGCGAGTCGAATCGTGAGGTGTTCCGTCGCCGAGCTCGTAATTACTTGCTGGCGTTCATCCAAGTCGAAGAGGCGATGATTCCGTTCAACGCCGATCCTCCGATGCAGTACCCGGACCCGGAATTCTGGGAGCGGATCTCGCGAGCTCGCGAGAAGTACAAGGCGGTTGACTTGGCCGGTACCGACGAGTCGGATCGCCGCATCCTCGACGCCCTGGAGCAAGAGGCCGAGTTCGAACTCTTCGATACTCCGCTCGAGGATTGGGTGCTCGACATCAGCCGCGAGTACGGCATCGACGTGTCGCTCGATACCGACAACCTCGATCTCGAGGGTATCGGTTCGGACACGGAAATCACCAAGAACGTCTCGGGCACCACGCTCCGCAAGGCGATGCGACGCGTGCTCGAAAGCCTCCCCGGTGGCCAAGTGACCTTCATCGTGAAGAACGGTGAGTTGCTCATCACCAGCAAGGCCATTGCTGACGAGTATCTTGTGACCAAGGTCTACAACGTCGGCGACCTCGTCGTGCCGATCCAAAGCGGTATGGGCTTTGGCATGGGCATGGGCATGGGCGGCGGCATGGGTGGCATGGGCGGCATGGGCGGCATGGGTGGCATGGGCGGCATGGGCGGCGGCATGGGTGGCATGGGCGGCGGCATGGGAGGCATGGGTGGCTTCCTGATGCTCGACGACGACCTGACGCTCGGCACCGCCTCGGATGCCGACTCGAACGACGCCCCCGCGGCTCAAGAACCCGTCGCGGCTCGCGAAGCTCAAGTCATCGAATTCAACGTGGCTCCAGGAGCCACGCTGGAAGAGGCTTGGG
>JAGQPS010000311.1 GCA_020426595.1 Planctomycetales bacterium | reverse complement strand
GGTTGCGATAGCTCACCCCAGGCACGAACTCCCACGGCTCGTCGGCGACCTTGCGATTCGCCTCGTCCAGCAATTCCTTCGCTTCGGCGGTCGACACGTGGCCAGCGGTGAACGACTTCATCGTCTGCGCTTCGATCGTGACGAGATTGCAGCGCACGGCCCAGTCGTTGGGACCTAGTTGAATGCCTTGAGCGGCGGCTTCGATCGGTGCTCGTCCCGAGAAGTACTCGTTGGGGTCGTACCCCAAGAGGCTCATGTTGGCCACATCGGAACCAGCTGGCAAATGAGCCGGCACATTCGAGGCTCGTCCCACGATGCCGGCGGCCGCCATGGCATCGAGGTTCGGCAGGCGAGCGGCTTGCAACGGCGTCTTGCCTTGCAGCGACTCGAGCGGCTCATCCGCACACCCATCAGGAATCACAATCACGGTTTTCATGTTTCCGTCCAAGCCTTGTTTGTGAGCTCAGTACCCGATCCTTCGGAGCCGCCCGTTCACCCGACCAATTCCTTCGCGGCTCGTTCCCACCCGTGCTCGACGGGGGTTTCGATTCTTGCGGCATTCGCCACAGCGGGGCGGCGGTCAGTCGAGCACCCTCATGCGAACACAATGCGAGCGCACGCTGTCGAGCTGCTCGATTTCGCGAATCGCGTCCGCGGCGGCCCCTTCGTATGCCTCGTGAGTCATCACGATGAGCGGCACGACATTCCAATTGGTCATCCCCGGTTGAATGTCCGGAGCCGGTCCATGCTGAATGACCGAAGCGATGGAGATTTGATGCTTGCCGAGCACGCCCGTCACTTGAGCCAACACGCCCGGCTCGTCCAATACGTCGAGCCGCATGTAGAACCGACTACGAGTCGCCTTGGGGTCGGCCGGCTGCACACGGGCTTCTTGGTCGCTCCAGAGCTGCAGCGTCTTGAAGGTGATTCGAGTCCGTCCAACCGCCGTGTCGATCATGTCGGCCACCACGGCGGAGGCGGTCGGCATTTGTCCCGCGCCGAGCCCGTGGAAGAAGACCTTACCGACCGCATCGCCCACGACGCTGACCGCGTTATTGGCTTCGCGCACTTCCGCGAGCGGCGTGAACATGCGAACGAGCGTCGGTGAAACGTGGAGTTCCAAACCGGACTCGATGAGCCGAGCGACGGCGATCAGCTTAATGCGATAGCCGAGTTGATTGGCGTAGTTGAAGTCGGCCAACTCGAGTTGATCGATGCCTTGCCGCGGGATGTCGCTCCAATGGACTCGCGCTCCAAAGGCCAGGTGGGCGAGGATCGCGAGTTTCTGAGCGGCGTCCGAGCCATCGACGTCGAGCGTCGGATCGGCTTCGGCGAGCCCCAGTCGCTGGGCCTCGCCAACGACCGTCTCGAAGTCGGCCTGGATGTCCTCCATCGCCGTGACGATGAAGTTGCTCGTGCCGTTGAGAATGGCCTCGAGCGACGTGATTTGGTTGGCTGAAAGCGATTGACTGATGCAGTTGATAATCGGCACGCCACCCGCGACGCTCGCTTCGAACGCGATGGAGCGTCCCAGCTCGCGGGCTCGGTCAAATAGCTCCGGGCCATACTCGGCGAGCAGAGCCTTGTTGGCGGTGACGATATCCTTACCCGCTTCGAGGAGCTGGAGCATGATCGTGCGGGCGGGCTCGAGTCCGCCGATCAGCTGCGCGACGACTTCGATCGAAGGATCCTCGAGCACATCCTCGAGTCGCGTGGTCATGACGCCTTCGGGCAGGTCGACATCTCGAGCCTTGCCGGGATCCCGCACGACGACTCGTTCGAGCCAGAGGGTTCGCCCAGCGTGGCGCGCGGTCCGATCGCCATGGTCGAGTAGCAGGCGTGCGACGCCTGACCCGACCGTACCCATGCCGACGATGGCGACCTTGGTTTTTTCCATGGAGCAGTCGTTTCTACGGACAGCCAACAAGGGGTGGAAGTTAGCCGATTGCCGGAGTCCACCCTTTGCTCTCTAGCTTGAAAAATCGGTGCAAAACAAACCGGCTATGGTAGGAGTCGACGGAAAAGAGCGTCAAGCGGGGGGCCCCCTCGCAGGGCTGGATCCTAGCCCATGGGATCCGCGGCTCGCGTCGCCGCTCTCGTGCGGAGCGGACAACGGTCGACTTGGTTTGACAAACCCGCACCGTTCCCGATACAACCCTGAAGCTTGACGGTTCGTTTGGCGGGCGATGACTCGCCCAAACGGCGGTCAATCGGTCGGACGACGGGCTCTTGCACGATCCCATTTCCGATCGCCGGAGAGGTGGCAGAGTGGTCTATCGCACCGGTCTTGAAAACCGGAGTAGGGAAACCTACCGTGGGTTCGAATCCCACCCTCTCCGCTTGCGGGGTTTGCCTCGAGTTCAATTCTCTTCACCACGAAGAACTCGGAGAGCACGGAGCACTCGACTTAGTCGGTCATGATGCGAGCGGAGACCCGCGTCGCGCATTCCTCAGCGGAAGCCAACTTCTCCGAAGTCCCGAAAGGGACGACCGACAATAGACCACCGATTCATCGGTGGTAAAGACGAACGACCGTTCTCATTCCCGCCGACGAGTCGCTTCACACGAGCTTCATTTTCGTGAAGTACAACAAGTGGCCCATTTCGGATCTCTCCATGGGACAGGCGAGCGCGATGGCCGCGCCCCGCCGAGGCACTTGTTGAAAGCGAATGTCGATGCGTTCCGCGATTCGTATTGTCTTGATTACCTTGGGTTTGGTCCTCACGTTGCTCGGCTTGTATATCTTTGTTATCTGGCTGGTCGACCACAATTCGAAAACGAGTTCGGCAAGTTTCCTGCCACCCTTGCCGCCAGTAGACCGAACCTTGGACGCGGAGGCGCTAGCCGAAGGAAAGAGACTTGAGGCGGTATGGAAAATCCTCTACCTGCTAACGTGTGACTCCAACACGACTCCCGGTGAACTCGAAGAGATCCGTAGTCGAGCTCGACGTCGCCTGCCCAACGTCGACAATTCCCGCGCATTGGACATTCACCTGATGATGGCTCTCTTCCCGGCCACCGAGCAAGGTGTTCAGTCACTGCTTGACCTAAGAGAACGCGACGGCGAACTGCGGGAAAAATTGCTGGGCCTTTCGACGCTGGGCGGTGCCCTCGCCGCGGAGCTGCCTCCTGATTCTCCGGCGGTCAAGAGAATTTGGCGATTCGTCGACTCGCCGCGTGTCGAGGATCAAGAGCTCTTTTGCGGCTGGGCTCGACTCAATCATGGCAGCGACCAGCTGGCTCCGTTCATTGATCGAATGGCGGAGTTCCAAGTAGCTTGGGCCAGAAGGTCCTCGTGTGAGTGGATTCTCAGAAACCGAGACATGGCACAAGGCGAAGCAGCTTATGCCAGAGCTCTTGCCGACAAGGAACTAACCGAAGGGGAAGTCGTATATCTCAGCGGGGTGTATCTGGAGCATGGCGGACTCGAGCAAGCAACGGAAGCGATCCGCCGCAGCTTCGCGTTCTTGGAGCAAGAGGGCGCGAATAGGGACATGCTGGGTCCCGCATTCATGAAGTGTTTGCGTTTCGACGAGGAGGAATCGGCGGGCTGGACTTGGGATCAAGCGGTCGCCGCTGAACCTAGAGCGATTGAGATCCTCGCTTTGACGCTCACGGTCGAAGGCAAGGCGAAACACTATTTCACTCCAGTTAGCCGACTCATTCGACACGGGTGTTTTTCACCCGACGAATTGCAAG
Organism: Planctomycetales bacterium; assembly: GCA_020426595.1. GTDB lineage: Bacteria > Planctomycetota > Planctomycetia > Pirellulales > Pirellulaceae > UBA11682. The sequence continues at coordinate 2,460 of JAGQPS010000311.1, read as the reverse complement.
ATGCATTGCCTCCCGACCTTACTCCAAGGGAGTCGGCTCAATTCGAGGAGAGCATGCTGTATGTCGAGTCCGAGGTTGAGCTCGGCTCTTGAAGCGAGCCACCTGGCTCTCCCCTGTCCCGCTTGCTTCCCATCGCGAGACGAACGGTGGACATTCTTCCGGCCAACGCGTGCTTCAACCCCTCACCGAGTCCAGCGTAGGTGGGTTTCGCCTTGGGAGTGGATGAGATTCCAACGGGAGTGCCTCGCAGACAATAGAATACTCGCCGTGCCTCGCTTGTTCGAACTTGATTCGAGTCTGGAAAGCTGCTCAGCCACGTCTGGCATGAAGGGTCCTGCTTCACCCGAAACGTGGCGTCTTCACTGCTTCCAACGAGTTCGATTGCTTATGTCGAACGTCGAAGTTCAGCCTTGTGCAGCAACCACCTTCCCATCTCCTACCAGGAAACTCCCAAGCAAGTCTCGGATGGTCGGCTAAATCAGCTCAATGAATATAGAGTCAGCCGCATGACGAGACTCGTCCGTTTAGTGCCCATCCAATACGCCCTCAATCCTTGCATGGCCCCAGCGGGTGTCGCGACCTTGCTTTAGTCGTTGGCCGCGTGCAAGGATGCGTACCCCAGTTCCATAGGGTAAAGTACGGCCGCATGACTCATGTGCCGCAAATCACTGGAGGAATCAATCGTGTCCAATGCCGAAACGGTCGCTAAAGCCCTTCGCGAAATCAAGCAAGCAGGTGGACGATTTAGTTTCGCTATATTTTCCTTTCCAGCAACGCCCGACTACTACCTTCAGTTCGCCGCATACCGTGGCGACAAAACACTTTATGGTGAAGCCGTCGGCAACGCCAATCTCCCTCCTGAACACGCACTGAGTTCGAGTAAGATTGAAATGTTACAGGCGATTGGTTGGCAGATTCGGAGCAACGATTCCAATCCGTCCAAGTTTTGGGATGCCGTTGACGACACCGCGTTGCTCCGCATCGTCGACGCCGCGCTCCGTACGTTTGCTGACGTCTATGAAATACCGACCGAAGAAAAGATTCATGTCGAAATAGGTCTCGAGCCCGACAAGCTGCTCGAAGCGACTCGCGAGTCGATGGCCACCGTGGGGCAAAGACGAGCCGAGTATGGCAGGAAGTTGCCCGAAATCACCGTGGCATTCGAGCGTTATCTGACAACCTCGGTAGTTGACGGGATTCGCCTGAAGAAGACTACGATCGGAGAACTGCAGTGCGATTCGGGCGAGATCATCGTGTGTGACCCGTTTGAAATTCGAGAGCCCCGCTCAAAGCCGCTGGAGGCCAGACTACCGCCAGGGACCTATCCACTTGAAGCCATCGTGGCTCAACTTGGTGGTTGGGGTAAGCGAATCGCGTTTGCCCTCATCCGCTTGTCGTCCAATCCTATTCAAAAGTGGGCCGTTGCTCATACTTCGGCGGACAGTCCATTTAATTCATCGTTCGGAGTCGACTCCGGACTCGTGACTTTTTGCGATGTGCAGGCTGGCGGAGCTTTATCCGAGGCTCTCACCAAGCATGAAAAAGCACATCCTGATGGCAACTACTTCGACGACATTTTGGCCCAAGACATGTCGGCGGAAGACCTATGGGCCTTGCATTGCCCTGGTGATGCAAACTCCAAACTGCATATCCTGAGTTCGGGGATTGGCGACGGAATGTACTTCCATTACTGGGGACTGGACGCACATGGCGGCCGCGCGGCATTGCTCGTCGACTTTCAACTATTTGACGCCGACGGATCGATGTTTCGAACCGATGAATTCTAGTGGCCGGGCCCCGACCATCGGCGCCGCCAAGACTCGCCTCTTCAACCGTCCTCGTTGGGTGCTGGATACAGGAACGCATGTCCTTTACGGCTCGGGCACATTAGCTGCTTGAACTCGTCCCCGTCCGCCAACCTCTTCATTTTCGACCACGAAGAACTCGGAGAGCACGGAGCAATTGACTTGTCGGTCATGATGCGAGAGGGGATCCGCGTCGCGCATTCCTCAGCGGAAGCCAACTTTCCCGAAGTCCCGAAAGGGACGACCGACAATAGGCCACCGATTCATCGGTGGTAAAGACGAATTCATCGGTGGTTTAGGCGAGCAACCGTTCCGTTTTTCCTCTCACCGAGTCCAGCGCAGGTGGGTTTCGCCTTGGGGGTGGGTGAGGCAGATCGTCGCGGTGGCTTGTTGATCGCCGCTGGCGGTGACGTGGAACGTGTTGGGCTCGAGGCGGTCCAAGCGGTCGACTCGCGTGAGCTCCGTGCGTTTGTCTCCGGAGAGCCAAGTCAGCGTGGCGACATCGGCGGGGAACTCGTCGATCTCGACGGTTAGATCGGGACACGCAAACGGCGTCTCGATGGCGAGCCCTTCTTCCCCACGCTCCAGCACCGCGTGTTCCTTGCTCGCCCAATAACGGGCGATTTCACTGAGCTTCATCCATCGCGTTCGATCG
>JAGQPS010000310.1:4462-6170 GCA_020426595.1 Planctomycetales bacterium | reverse complement strand
TCGGCGATCGATCTCGTGGTTCAATTGACCCGCTTTACCGGCTCCGGGCAGCGTTGCATCTCGCAAATCACCGAAGTCGAGCCGATGGACGAATCGCATCGCTACGTGTTCCGAGACTTGTTTCAACTCAAGTTCGAGGCGGGTGGCGCGGTTTCCAAGCTCGTGGCGACCGGGCAGTTACCGACCTTCAGCGAAGAACCCTATACTCACGGCATCGGCGATCACGTTCAGCTAAGCAAGGCATTGTGGCGCGAACCCAAGTAGACTGAGTGCCCTGATCGCCCACGCGGCTTGGACGCCGTCACGGTCTCGTTCCTTGATCGCTTGGTCCCCTTGGTGGAGTTCTTCTCTTGGTTTGGTGGAAGCGCATTCTGCGGCGGTTCAGTGGAATCTTCTTGACCGGTCTGTTGGCGGTCTTGCCGCTCATCGTGACGGTCGCGATCGTGCTGTGGGTCGTCGATCTGCTCGGCAAGTATCTCGGTCCGGAAACGGTCTTGGGCAAGGGCTTGGCGAAGCTTGGAGTCGTCATAGCTCCCGATGCGACGATTCCCTACATCATTGGTTGGATCGTCGTGCTCGTGGTGGTGGGAACGCTGGGTTTGTTTCTGCAACTCGGAGCTCGCAACCTCTTTCACACCTGGATGGATCGTCTCTTTCGGCGCATCCCATTGATCGGCGCGATCTATGGAACGTCGAAGCAAGTGGTCGATCTTTTCGAGCGGAAGGATGACGCGGCGATCCAAGGCATGACCGCCGTGTTTTGCTTCTATGGCGGCGAGCGGAATCTCGGTCTGCTGGCGCTGCTCGTATCACCCGATCGTTACCACATCGACGGAATCGATTTTCACGTGGTGATCATCCCGACCGCGCCGGTGCCATTTGGCGGCGCGCTTTTCTTCGTGCCTTGCGACCAAGTCGTGCCCGCGAAGATCAGTGTCGACGCGCTCATGAGCATCTATGTGTCCATGGGGGTGACCGCCAAGGACTTCCTTCCCGTTCCCACCAATGCGTCGTGGAAACCGGCATCCCAGATCCCCAAGCCACCCAAAACCGCCGATCAAGACAAGCCCAGCGAATAGGCTGGCTGTCAAACCGGGAGTGCCGGGGGAACTTGCGGAAAAAAGCTCGGTTTTCGTCTGCTTGGAGCGTCTCGAGACTGCCGATTCGTTGAGTCGGTTCCTGGCCATCGATAAGATAAGGAAAGTCAATCGCGAACGGCCCCTGTCTTCGCGAGCGAGGTGCCTTCCCTGAACATTTCTCGGGGCGGACACGATGCGGGTAGGACACGATGCGGGTGGGACACGATGCGGGTGGGAACAACTGTTCGGCCAGGGACTCGACCCGATTCGACCGCCCCTAATCGCCTCGAGTGATGTGCTTGAGGAGATAGCGGTCCCGGAGGCGGCGGTCCAGGAGATGGCGGTCCAGGAGATGGCGGTCCAGGAGGTTGTGCGTGAGCGTATCGCGACCGAAATCCAATGCCCGTTTGTTCGGGCGAGCCATGAGACGCGGCGGTCGTCGTTTCGCGCGGCGGCGGATCTCGGGGACCTTGTTGGCTCGGCGTCGCGGACAAGCGACCTTGGACTACGCGTTGGTGATGGGGATCGTGGTACCGTTGGCGATCGTGTGCTTCTGGTTCGTGCCCCGCATCATGCAGTCGGTCTATGACATGTCTTGTGTGGTGTGGGGTTGGCCGTTTCCGTAATGC
>JAGQPS010000310.1:2941-4363 GCA_020426595.1 Planctomycetales bacterium | reverse complement strand
TGTCCAGTCACGCGATATCGCGGACGGCTCGATGCGAACGGAGTAGTCAACCGAGTGGTTGGCCGGAGTGGTTAGACGGGGACGTTAGACAGGGATACTGCCCGGGATCGCCGGAAGTCAAATAACGTCGTGGCGATCAAAGGCCGCGTACCGAATAGCGACCGCATCGCGATGGGGTGTGGTTGAACCAAGGACAGTACAAGTCGATCGGTTCGATCGATCATCAGGAAAGGTGAACAAACATGAAGAACCTGATCAAGCGACTTCATCAGGACGATCGCGGTTCGGTCAGCATTGAGACGATTCTGATCATTGCGGCCATCGCCATTCCCATCCTGATTTTCATCCTCAAGTTTGGTTGGCCCAAGATCAAGGACTTCTTCGATCGAGGCATGACCGACCTGGGCACGACCGCTGATTCGATCAAGAACGGGACGACGACCAGTCCGGTTCAATGATCGGAGTCGCGTTGCTCTTCGGTCTGCTTGTCGTGGCGAGCGTGACGGACGTTCGCTCGGGACGAATTCCCAACGCGATTACGTACACCGGCATGGTGGTGGGACTGAGCGGAGCGTTGATCGTGAGCCTACCGCTCCCCGAGGCGATCCAGCGAGCTTGGGGAGTCGAGCTTCCGCGGTTCACGGAGGCCTTGGCGGGATGGGCGCTCGCGGGCTTTCTCATGGTGTTTTGCTACGTCGTCTTCGCCGGACAAGTTGGCGGAGGCGACGTCAAGTTGCTGGCGATGGTCGGTGCGTTTCTCGGACCTTACGCGGGCATCGAAGTTTTGTTGTGGACGTTCATTATCGGGGCTGCCGCCGCCCTGATCCGGCTCATCTGGCAAGGCGGCGCGACTCGCATGTTGGTTCGGGGCTGGCGGTATCTATCGGCCTCGCTGCGAGCCGGGCGACCGGTTGGGTTGGATGTCTCGGATCGTGAGACATTGAAGACGCCGCTGTACCTCGCGCCTTGTACCTTGGCCGGGTTGATCGTCGTGTTATGGATCGAGCCCTGGCTATGGGGCGTCTAGCGCTCTTGCACCTTGGAAGGAGTTGGCATGGCCTCCGAGACCGACGTCCCCTTCCTCGCTCAAGCTCTTTGGGGCTGCTGGCCCTGGCTGTTGTTGCTCGCCGGTTGTCTGCTCGTCCTCAGGCTTCTGATCGCTTGGATGCGAATCGAGGTTCGACCGGCCCGTGTCCTAGGCCTCGCGAGTGACGAACAAGGGGGTGTGCAGACGCTGAGTTTCGTGCTCACCGTACCGCTGTTCATCTTCATCATGATGTTCATCGTCCAGTTGAGCCAAATCACGATCGGTCAAATCGGTGTCGAGTACGCCGCGTTCGCCGCCGCCCGTTCGGCCATCGTTTGGATCCCAGCGGAGACTTACGAGGAGCCGGCGATGACGATTGGCGCCGGCCGCGAATT
>JAGQPS010000310.1:0-2841 GCA_020426595.1 Planctomycetales bacterium | reverse complement strand
GCCCGTTCGGCCATCGTTTGGATCCCAGCGGAGACTTACGAGGAGCCGGCGATGACGATTGGCGCCGGCCGCGAATTCAAGTGGTTCGAGGCCTACTCGGGCGATCGCCAGATTCAGTTCGACGTCTCGGCCTACATGGAGTCCCCTCCGGCTCACGTCCCCGCGGGCACGACGAACATCTATCGCATCTACGAGGTCATACCGGGCGGCGCCAAGTACGAGAAGATCCGCACGGCGGCGGCGTTGGCCCTCATGAATGTCGCCCCCAGTCGTCAGGTGGTCACGAGTCAAACAACCGCCTCGACCATGGCTTCGTTGCTCGTGGCTCCCATGGAGAAGGCGTCGCTAGGAGTCGCGCCGGTAACGGCCACCAATCCCCGTTGGTCGGCTCGGCTCAATAACAAGTTGGCGTATGCCCTCGAGTCGACCGCGATTCGTATCCGCATTCGACACAAGGACTCCTCGGCGTCGGCCTTGCTTTGGGACCACGACTTGCAACATGATCGTTTGCAATTCCGCATGAATGAGGTCGACTGGCAGGATCAGGTACAAGTCGATGTGGTGCATGAGTTCGCCTTGCTGCCAGGCCCTGGTCGACTGCTCTCGCGCCGCGCTGACCTGGCGGCGGGACGGGAGCCTGGTAACCTCGATCCGAATCTGGAACCGGTCACTCGCGACCGCATTCACGGAGCGATCGGTGAGCGGCAAAATCAGACTTACACCTATCCGCTCTATGCCTCGGCTCGCCTCACTGTCGAAGGTTTCAAACCTCAGCGCATGATTGGGCAGCCGACGGCCGCCACCGCCGATTACTGGTCTCAAACGGGACGGAGTTACTACACCACCGGTGTGCCAGGAGCTCAGCGATGAGTGGTTCATCAAGACACCTCCAGCGCGTGGCGACCGCTTGCCGAGAACTCCTGTTGGGTGATCGAACGGGAGCGAATGAAGCAACGCGGCCGAGCCGCCGGATCGGCGCGAGCGATCTCCATGCGGATGATCGAGGCTCAATCAGTCTTGCCAGTGTCTTCGCCCTGGTGCTGTTGGCTTATCTGCTCGGTCTGGTCATGAACACGACTCGCCAGGCCGACCATCGCATCAAGCTGCAAAACGCCGCCGACGCGGCCGCGATCAGTGGCGGCAACCTGATGAGCCGGACTCTGAATTCGGTCGCGTTCACCAATCACCTCACGTCCGATGTCCTGGCGCTCACCGCGTTTTTCCGAGAGGCCGCCGAAGGCAAGAGCCGCAACCTGGCGCTCGAGGCGCTCGATAATTGGTCGCGCATCGCTCCGCATCTGTCAGGCAGCGAGTTTCCCAAGTTCGCGGAACTCGGAGACGACATCCCGCTGAAGGTCTCGGTTGAAACTCGGATGGTGGAGACCTATCTGCAGTGGGCGGCGGCGATGTCCGAATCGATGTTGCCGGTGCTTGAGACGATGTTGCAGGACCAATTGATCAACGAGTTTCAGCGGGATCTTGTCGATCAGATGCCACGAATCATTCAACTGGCGGTCGACGAGGTCGTCGCTCGACATGCCCAGAGCTGGCCTTATCCAGGGCGGGCTCGGGCGGTTCTATGGCGGACGGCGGGCGAGCCGGTGAACGGCCCTTCCGAGACCGTGCTTCGCACCGTACCCGTGGTGGATCCGCTGCGCGATCCAACTTCCGATCCACCACGCGAGATTGAAACGGCTCGCGAGGTGCGTGATGCGTTGGCTCACCGTTATCTCGACGAATGGAACGACGAGAGTCTCCGGGCATTTGACCGGTTCGGCAAGATGAGCTGCTTCGCTCAAATTTGGCGATCGTTCACTTGTGGCGAACTCGAGAGATTGCTTGAGGAGAACGCGGGGCGAAACATTCCGATTCGCTTGCGTGAGCCGAGCGAGGGAGGCGCCTTCGTGCTCAATCCGGTCGAACGAGACTTCTCGTTTGTGCTGGTCGTGTACGCGGATCCGATCAATGATCGAGTGGCGACCTTGTTTCGCAATCCGACAATCGCGGATGAAATCGCCTTCTCACAGATTCAAGTCTTCGTCCGTCAGCCGCGTCTGCGGGCGACTTCGATTTGGCACGGCTTCGAACAGAATTACTGGTTGACCGATGATCGGCATTTGGGCGGCATGCCGCGTGACTTCGCCTTCGACATGCCGCTGCAGGCGGCCAACCGATCGTCGCGAGTCGAGCAGGCGCACTATCACGAGCTGATCTACGAGTGGCACAATTGGCTCTATGGAGTCCGTCGCGAAGGGGCTCATGCTTGGGATAGTTTTAGTCAGAACTGGCAGACTCAGTTGGTGCCCGCCACCACCGATCAGATGAGCCTGATTATCTCGACGCCACCTGGTTTGCCTGGCTGGCAGGAGGTGCGACCGCCGAACTTGTCACTCCTTTCGGCCGATGAAACCCAGCGACTGACGCAGCACTAGTGAAAGGCGGAGCGATGAACCACGATCGAAACCATCGCCGCCGAGGTCTTGCCACCTTGGAACTGGTGTTATGGATCCCCGTGTTGCTGATGGTGACGGCCTTGATGGTCGTTTACGGAACGAGTGTCGCGTGGCGCATTCGCGGAGAGGTAGCGGCTCGTGACGCGGTATGGCGTGTGCTGACGCCGCGTACCGGGCGTTCCGAACCTCGCCCTCCCGAACCGATGTGGCCCGAGGCCTCCAATGGAGCGACCTATGGGTTCGAGGATGACGCGCCGCTTTCGGTCATCGATGATCCCGCCATCCAGCATCCGGTGATTCGAGGGCCGATCGGCAATGGCTGGCAAGTTACCTCGATCCTCGATCCCGATGCGGAAGGGATGCTCCGCGGAACGAGTTCCATCGTGCG
>JAGQPS010000030.1 GCA_020426595.1 Planctomycetales bacterium | reverse complement strand
GACCCCAAAACAAAGCCGCAAGAGTGTCGGCTTTCGCTCCGCGAAAGCACGCTCTGCTCTTTCATCGCGGAAGTAACATTCACGCTTGGTCAGCACGGAGCGGCCGGGTTGGTTGTCAAGGTTTGAGTGGTTACTCGGGACCTGCTTTTGCGGAGCAAGAGCCGACTCTGTCGTACGCCGGCAATCGTGCAAACCGCGGCCCCCAGAACAAAGCCGCAAGAGTGTCGGCTTTCGCTCCGCGAAAGCACGCTCTGTTCCTTAACCGCCGGCCGTCTGTTGTTGCGCGGCGAGTAGTTTACGGACCTCGCGGCGAACTTGCTCCCAGCGACCGGCTTCCCCCTGGCTAATAAGGCGATCGAGCCAGTTGGCTTCCGCGGTTGTGATCGCCTGCTCGTCGAGCGCCTCGGTAACAAGCTCACGAAGCCGCGCGAAGGTCTCGGTGTCTTGCCGGCTCGCGGCGGAGTCGATGGCGCGAGCCAACGCGTATCCGCGTTCCCCCAGTGCGCCATAACGCGGCCAGGCGAGATAGATGGCGAACACTAGGACTAGGCCGGCGGCGCCGGCGATACCGAGCTTCTGGAAACCGCTCATGGAGAGACTCCGTTCCACGACACCGGCTCGCGTTCGTTCATGCTGGAAAGTTCGGCGAAGGTGATGAGGTTGATGGTTTGGCTCACCATCCTCACGCTTCCATCACCAAACAGGATGTTGCCGCCTTGGGGATGTTCGGCGAACATCTGACCGACGTGGAGTGTTGGATAGTTGATCGGGTGGATGATGGGAAACCCGGTGATGTCGAGTTCGCCTCCGCTCGGCCCCGCATGCACCAAGGTCAGAGTGGCCGCGGCGTCCGGGCCATTTTCCGGACTCAAGATTCGAGGGTGGACGACGGCTCCAGGCACGACACCCACCCACGTTTTGTCGCTCAGTCGCGAAGAGTGTTCTCCGATGAAGATGGTGTTGGTGAGTCCATCGGTGACCTGTGAAAGGCCAACACGAGAATTGCGAAAGAACGGTCCGTCCGCGACTCGGCTGGCATCTCCTTCGACTCGAACCGTCGTCGTTTGCCCGGTGTAGATGTTGACGAAGATGGTGGCCTCCAGACTCGCGCCCGCCTCGCCCCAACATGATTCCTGTCCGTGGCTCGCCACGTAATCGGAACGACCGAGCAACAGTGGGCGACCGAACCGAGTCATGGGCTCCCCTGCCTCATTCATGACTTCGACCGGCCCTCGAGGACCGCTTGTCGATGGGCAGCGGAAAACGACCAACGGAGTCTCGACCTCCGCCTGATGAAGGTTGTCCCAAACGGCTAGTGAGCGGTTGAGCTGCTGATCAAGCGGTTGCTGTTCGACGTAAGGCAGCAAGAACGACGCCCAGGCCCAACCAGGTCCCGCGTCCCACGTCGCTGGATCGATCTCCACGCCTGGAGGAACCGTTCCGTCGCGAGTCGGATGGCTCGCGTAGCCAGGCGGGAGAGAGCCATGGGTGTCGTGGTACAGATGAAGGGCGATTCCGATCTGCCGCAGGTGATTGCCGCATTGGGTTCGCCGGGCGGCCTCGCGAGCCATCTGCACCGCAGGCAAGAGCAATGCTGTCAGGATGCCGATGATCGCGATCACGACCAGCAGCTCGATCAACGTAAATCCACCTCGCTCCGAGTGCCGTGACATGCGGTCGCTCCTAATCGTCGCGTGGATCGCGGGATCGCCGACACCGAGCCTCGCGGGCCCTGCCGGTGACCATCGCGTCGAAAGCCGGGGAGAGTGACTGGAAATGTAGCCTTGGTTACATCTCGGTGTGATTGTAGCCGTGGGTACAATTGTGTCAATCGGGAAATCGCTTGGTAGAATGCGAGTCGGGTTAACGGAAAGTCGGGGCGCCTGTCAGGAAAGAGGTGCGGTGACAAGACGCAGCAACAAAAGTGCCCACTCGCGCGTGCGAGCCGATCACGCGTCGGAGATCGCGGAGGATTACGTCGAGGCGATCGCGGCGATTCTGGTGGAAAAGGAAATCTGCCGAGTCATCGATTTGGCTCGTGAGTTCCAGGTCTCCCATGTCACGGTCAATCGAACGATCTCCCGCCTACAACGCGACGAGTTCGTCACGACGACGCCGTATGGGCCGATTGAATTGACTCCCAAGGGACGTCGATTGGCCCAGGCCTCCCGACGACGCCACGAGATCGTGTTGCGTTTTCTCAAGGCCTTGGGAGTGAGTGATGCGACCGCGATCCAAGACAGCGAGGGGATCGAGCATCACGTGAGTGGCGAGACTCTGCAGGCGATGGAGAAATTCGCGGCGAAGCGACTGGGTTCGGGCGAGTGATCACCCGCCGACGTCATGGCGAGTTCGAGGAGACCACGTGGAGGTACCGGTTGCCAGAAGCGGCCGCTGCTCCGATCGCCACGAATTCCCGACTCACCCGACTCACCCGACGCAACGCGGACTTCCGTTCCGCGCACGTTATTCCTTCGCACGATGCTCCATCGAGGCCTTCGTCTCGTCCCGAGTCGCTTCGTGGTGGCGTTTTCCGGCTTCCCTACCGTCCATCATCGTAAACGCTGGGGAATTCCTCGCTCGGTGTGCGAGCCGTGCGGGAGAGCGTGAGCATCCAGGCGAGCACGTCCGGCATCATCTCCGCGAGATTGGTGGTCTCGTTGGGATCGTCTCGCAAGTTGAACAGTTCGGTGCGAGTGAGCCCCTCGCGATCGGTGATTCTCACGAGCTTCCAATCTCCGGCTCGCACCGCCTGTTGGCGCCCGAGTTCCCAGTAAAGCACGTCATGGACTCGTTGAGACTCCGAGTCGCCGACCCAGGTTGGCAGCATCGAGATTCCGTCCGTACCGCCGGGGGCGGCGGCTCCAATCGCCTCGAGCAGAGTCGGCGTGAAGTCCTGGAAGCAGACCGGCAACTCGCTTTCACTTCCCGGCTCGATATGGCCAGGCCAGCGCACGATCAACGGAACGCGGATGCCTCCTTCGTAGACGTCGACCTTGAGCCCACGAAAGTCGGCCGCCGACTCGAAGAACGCGGAATCCGAACCGCCATTGAACGTCGGACCGTTGTCGCTGGTGAAGATGACGATCGTGTCGTCGGTCAGCCCGTGTTGCTCCAGTCGATCGAAGAGTTGACCGAGATCGCGGTCCATGCGACTGATCATCGCCGCGTACGCCGAGCGAGGCTTGGGGTGAGGCAAGTAGCTTCGTTGTCCCAAGTAAGGTTCCTCGTCGAACTCCCCTTCGTACTCCGCCAGCGAGTCGAGCGGGACTTGGAGTGAGACGTGGGGAACCGGCGTGGCGAAGTACAGAAAGAAGGGCTCCTCGCGGTGGTCGTCGACAAACTCAAGAGCCTCCTCGATCATGCGATCCGGACCATAGACCGGGCCCAGGAAACGTTCGTAATACTCCTCTTCCGTCGCGAGCGGCTCGGTCAGCTTTTGATGGGCGCTGAAGTACGCATTGCCGAGGATGTCGACATCATGGTTGTCCCACAGATGAGTCGGACAATAGTTGTGGGCGACTCGCTGACAAAGCAATCCATAGAAGCGATCGAAGCCCTGGTAGCACGGGTGGCCCGACGAACCAGGACCACCGAGTCCCCATTTGCCAAACGCGCCGGTGGCGTACCCCTGAGCCTTGAGCCTCTCGGCCAGAGTGATTGTCGCATCGGGAATCGGGCGTTGTCCTTCCGGTGCATCGGGGCCCCAGCCACCTTGTTCGCTGTTGTTGCGAATGAACGAGTGGCCGGTGTGAAGTCCGGTGAGCAACACACAGCGACTCGGCGCGCACACCGGGCTTCCGCTGTAAGCCTGGGTGAACCGCATCCCCTCCGCGGCGAGCGCATCGAGCCGAGGCGTGCGGATCTTGGTCTGTCCGTAGCAGCCGAGTTCCGCGTAGCCCAAATCATCGGCCAAGATGAGCACGATGTTGGGCGGTCGTCGCGCGGCGGGCTCCGCGGCCTGGACCCCAACGTCGTCCGGTTCTTGCCCCGACACTTGGTCACCAACAACACAAGCCAGCAACAAGATCAATGCAAGACGGCGGGCCATGATCAAAGCCGTCGAGAATCTCCGGCGTCGATCACTCTGTGACCGACAAGTCTTGGCATACCGCGGGATGTTCGTGGTTCGGCGAAAGCAACGGATCATCGATGGGTGCCTCTTCGTGATGTTTAGCCCCGGGGCGTCGCGGATGACATCGTGGGGCGGCGCGTGACCGGTCGACGTGATCGGGGGTGGGCGAAAACAACGAATGCCGATGCTCGCACTGGAACACCGGCATTCGAAATGAATCAACCTCGCGAAAACCGGTTAGCGGTCCGCGTTTTCCTTCTCTTTCAATTCGGCGGCCGCCGCGGGCAATTCTCCATCGACGATTCCTCGGGCGCCACGGCCTTCGTTGTCGATCCGATGATCGGCCACGAATTCGATGTATTCGACATCGGCCTTCCAGAACTTCTCTCGTTCCTCGACCGCCTCGGGGGCATTGAGCGGACGGACCAAGCGGAACCCGACGCCGGTACCGGGATAGGTCGTGTACCACCACGGGCTCTTGGGAACATTCGGATCGTCGATCTTCCACTTCTCGTCGTTCGATCCGAGACGGGCTCCGCTGCGGCATTCGCCACTGGTCATTTCAAACGAGCCTCCGCGAACGACTCGCGGGTATTCTCGGTCGGGCCAGCGCACGGACTCGACCGCCGAGACGCCTTCGGCCAGCTCACCGTAATGCTCCTCGTCGTACTGGTCGATGACCCACTCCGCGACGTTGCCATAGATGTCGTACAAGCCCCAGGGATTCGGCTTGAGTTGACCGACATCGTGTCGCAGTTCATCGGAGTTGTCCTCGAACCAGGCGTACTCCTCGAGCTCCGAGGCATCGTCGCCGAAGAAGTAAGCCGTGGTCGTGCCGGCCCGAGCCGCGTATTCCCACTCGGCTTCGGTTGGAAGACGGTAGAAGTCCTCGTTGAGGATGCTGATCCACTTGGTGTACTGCTTGGCGGCGTACTGAGTCATCGTCGCGGCCGGCTCGCGTGGTCCCTCACCAGCGCTGTAGGTGAACGTCGGGTCGTACAGGTTCGATGGAGCAGTGATCACATCGGGAGCATGCGGGTCACTGACGGGACGCATGCGGAACGTTTGGAATCCCTTGAAGATGTCGTGCAAGGCCATGTAGCTCTTGTATTCGTCCCAGGTGACTTCGTACTTGCCCATCCAGAACGGATCGACCTTGACCGTCACTTGCGGGCCTTCTCCGTCGAGACGTTCCTCCTCGTCATCGGGCGTGCCGAGAACGAACTCGCCTCCAGGGATCGGGACCATTTCGAACGAGACCTCGGTGCCTGGGATCGTCACCGTGTAGGGAACCATGAAGCCGTTTTCGATCTCGACGTACGGACCCTCGGTGGGCTTTTCCTTAACGATGCCGAGTCGCTCGGAATCGTCGGCCGCGAGGGACGAGCCAAAACAAACGGCCGCTAGTGCCAGCGCGGCCAAGGCCCGTCGCGCGTAAGAGGTCGAGACACGAGCCGCCAGCGAAAGTTCCTTCACGAGGTTATCTCCATCATCGATTGCAAACGATCAAGCCCAAGGGCCTTGCTTGAGAAGCGGCCCCAGGCCGCCCTTCCCAACTCCAACTTTCGGTTGCCGCGGGAACTGATTCCGTTAGAGCCGAATCCACGCGGGGAATCCCACGCACCCCACCGATGGGCATGTTTGGATCCCGGTAATGATTGCGGTCGGACAGCGTCAGGTCTACCCTTTACAACCATTCACATCATGACTGGACCTGCCCGCGAAGTCCATGACTCCGCCCGTTGCCCGCTTCCGCGTTTCGATCTCGCCGAGTTCGGCATTTCGTCAACCCCGAGGATGCTTCCGCCATGTCACGATCAACTCACTTCGGCTCCCCCTCGCGTCGAACATTCGTTCTGGGAGCCGCGGCGGCTGGACTGGCCGCTCCGTGGATGAACATGCGGCCCGTGCAAGGCCGTTCGGCGCTCGAGCAAGTCAATCTTGGGCATGTGGGAGTTGGCGGGAAGGGTTGGTCCGACATGCTCGAGACGAGCGTGGGACAAAACGTGGTGGCGATCTGCGATGTGGACGAACAAAGACTCGCAGCGGCCGCCGAGAAGTTTCCCAATGCCGCGAAGTTTACCGATTGGCGTCGCTTGATGGATCATCCGGGAATCGACGCGGTCACGATTTCGACCCCCGATCACATGCACGCTCCGGTCACGTTGGCGGCGATCGAGTCGGGCAAGCATGTCTACACGCAAAAACCGTTGACTCATGATGTCGCCGAGAGCCGTGCCTTGACGGCCGCGGCGGCCAAGGCGGGAATCGTCTCGCAGATGGGCATCCAGCATCACTCGTCCGCTCGGCTCAAGATCGCCGTGCAAGTGATTCGCGATGGTGTGATTGGTAAGGTCAGTGAGGTGCATACCTGGACCGATCGCCCGGGCTCGTTCTGGAAGCAAGGACTCTCGCGGCCCGCGACCGCCGACAACGTGCCCGACTATCTGCACTGGGATCTGTGGCTCGGAACCGCTCCGGCTCGCCCTTTCGTCGCCAATCTCTACCATCCCTTCCACTGGCGAGGCTGGTGGGACTTCGGCACGGGAGCGCTCGGCGATATGGGTTGCCACATCATGGATCCCGTGATCAACGCCCTGGAGCTCGGACCGCCTCGGACCGTCGAGGCCGAGGGGCCAGAGCCGGATGCCGAGAGCGGCCCGCTGTGGTGCATTGTTCGCTATGAATTCCCCGGCACGGCTCATACGACCGACTCCGTGAAGCTCACATGGTACGAGGCGGGCAAGCAGCCGGACCCGGCGATCATCAAGGCTCCGGCGGACTGGGCGGGCTCGCAAAACGGCGTGCTGTTCGTCGGCGAGAAAGGCAATCTGTTCGTTGGCTTCCCCGAGATGCCCGAGCTGTTTCCACGGGAGGATTTCGCTGATTTCTCTTGGCCGGATCTCGCTGACGACAATCACTACACGCAGTGGACAGCCGCGATCCGCGGCGAGGGAGCGACGAGCTGTCCCTTCGCCTACAGCGGTCCACTGACCGAAACCGTGTTGCTCGGTAACGTGGCTTATCGGAGCCAGGCCAAGATCGAGTGGAATGCCGAGTCGATGCAATGCGTCGGCAACGACGCGGCTCAGGCTCTGATCCAACGCGAGTATCGGGCTTACTAAGCCGGGAATGCAATTCACCGCGAAGGTCACGGAAAGCACGGAGACGGAACCTGCTTTTGCGGAGCAGAAGCGGGCTTTGTCGTACACCGAACTTCGGGCAAACCGCGGCCGCCAAAACAGAGCTCAACAAAAAAAGCCTCGCGGCACCTGAGATCGGTGCCGCGAGGCTCGTTAATCTTGCCGCGGACGGAAGACGACTATTCGTCGACTTCGCTCTTGGCTCCCTCACGCAGAGCGTAGATGTGATTGCGGTTCGCGATGTAGAGCGTTTCGCGAACTGCGACCGGTGAGGTGTACACGGCGGTTTCCATCGAGTTGGTCGCCAACAGCTCCATCTCATCCGACAAGGCGAAGATCATCACGTCGCCGTACTCGTTGCCGATGTAGACGCGATCCTCGGCGATCATCGGGGAACCCCAGCTGGCCGAGAGCATGTCGTAGGTCCAATGGGCATCGCCCGTCTTGCAATCCAAGCAGTGGACGACACCGCTGAAGTCGACGATGAACAATAGGTTGTTCTTGATGGCCACGGTGCCGCAGGTGCGGTGCATCGTGGTTTCGAATTCCTCGGGATCCTCACCGATGTAGTGCCACAGGGCTCGCGAGTTCGGATTGTCTCGTTGGAATTCGCCCTCGGCCTCGTTGAGCGACTGCAAGCGTCGCGGCGCGATGGGAGTGTTGGTGTCGCTCGCGTTGTAAACGAGCGTTGGGCTCACGTCGCCGTGACCGTTGGGATCGATGCACCAAAGGTGACCCGGTCCCTCGCCGTGCTCCGGATCCTCGCCAACGGCGATGTAAACCAAGCCGTCATAAACGACGGGGGTTCCGATCAAGTGATTGCGAGTCGCACGACCACCCAGCTCGTAACGGGATTCCTTCGGGTTGCAGTCGAACTTCCAGAGCAGCTTGCTCTTGCCGCCGTCTCCCTTGGGATCGAATGCATAGAGCCAACCGTCGCCACCGCCGAAGAGGACTTGCTCGACGCCGTTGAAGACTCCATACGCCGGGCTCGACCATTGACCATGCAGCACGTTGCTGCCGGGCGTGTTGTCCGTCCAAATCACTTCGCCCGTGCTCCGGCTGATACAGATAAAGCTCGGAGCGGTGTCGGCGGGCAAGTTGATGTGACCTTCGTCGACTCCGTTGCCGGTGATGACGAACATGTAGTCGCCCACGGCGGTCACCGAGCAGTTGCACATGTTGTGCTGCGAGACGCCGAGGTCCTTCATCATGTTGACCTTCCAAACGACGTCCGCCTCGAACTCGCCGACGGGAGTTTCATCGGCGAAGGGGCCGTCGTTCTCGCCATCGCGGAAGCCTTCCGTATCGAGGCAAACCACTTCGCCTCGATTCGACACGTACCAAAGCCGGTCGCCGTCGATCATCGGGGCCGCGCAGACACCTTGATCGGGCCAGTCGTGGACGCGCCCGGTTGGCAGCTTCTCGTTGCTGTGTTGCCACAGGAATTGACCGGTCTCGGCATCGAAGCAAATCAAGCAGCCCAGGTCGACCTTGCTGGGGTAACGCTCGATGTAGCCCGAGCCGTTATTGGTGCCGACATACAGCTTGCCGTTGGCGATCACCGGATTGCCGTAGGTTTCGCTGCCGAGTCGAGCCGACCAGAGCACGTTCTCTCCGGTCGTGATGTCCCATTCCAGCGGCAGGCCATGAGCATCGGGAGTGTTGTTTCGCGAAGGCGAGCCGCCCCACTGAGGCCAGTCACCCGGCTTCACATCGAGCTGGCCGATGTACTTGGTGGCGACGGCCGTTGGATCTTCGGTTCCCGTCGGCTCGTCGCCCAACAAGGGACCATTCTGGGCCAACGCCATGCCGGCTGTCGCCAACAACGCGAGGGCGAACCAATGCGTTCGAGTCATCTCGTGAATTCCGATTCGAAAGGAGGGATGCTGAGGTAGGCTCGAGGCGGGAAGCGACCGAAGGAGTGCGCCCGGGTCGCTCCCACCAATCGATTCGGCCTTGTCTAGTTATTGGGCTCGACGACGATGTTATCCAGGTAGAATTCCGCCGGGCTCGACTGGCCATGGATGCCGGGCGAACCGTTCACGTTAGGCACGAGATCGGCCGCTTCGATCGTCCATTCGGCCGGCTCTTGCTCGTCGCGCGGCCAAACCTTGCCACGTAGCACGATGCGATCGGCTTCGACATCCGAGCGAAACTTCATGCGGTACCAGACTCCCTCTTGCCATTCAAAAGGCTGAGTCTTGGCGAATCGCATCTCGAGACGTGAAACCCACGAGCGGACCTGAAGTTCCTGGGTGCCGAGCATCACGAGGGTGTAGCGGGAGTTGATGAGCCCCATGTCGGGCAAGCGATCATCGGCCCGCGTCGCCAGGAAATCGGCTTGGATCGTGTAGTCATGGAGGTCGTAGGGGCCGAGCCAACTTTGGCTGCGAGTTCCCTTGGGAATCGTGCTGACCTTCACCAAGCAAGGTTCGCCGTCGATCGTGAAGGGGCGATGGCGATAAGCGACGCCGACCCACGTCGGAGGCAGAACGCCGTCGGTGAATTCGTAACGCCAAGGCAAGGGCGGAACGACTCGGAACGAGCAGCTGCCGGTCGCCTCGCCCGCCTGCAGGTTGACCTTGACCACTTGGTTCGCGCCGTCGGCCCCGATCATCACGCGGCCATTCTCGAACGTCGCCGGGCCTTCGATCGACACTTGGTAGTCGACACCGCCGGCCGGTCGTCCCAGGGCGTCGAACGCATCGACTCGTAGCTCCACCGCCTGACCCGGATAAACCAGGTCACGAGCTGGAGCGACTCGCAGCTGAGTCGCGGCGCCCAACGGTTGGTCATTCTCCAGGGGGAGCCGGATTCGCGGAGTCACCGCGGCGCCCGCGTCGGTGCCGATGCAGTAAATGCCGCCGACCGTGGGCAGATAGATGTGTCCCATGGCACAGATCGGTGAGCCAAGAATCTCTTCGTTGTTGAGCCGAGTTTGGCTCAGAACCTCGACTCCCTTGTCGGTCGGAGCCAGCACGTAGAAGCGACCCGTCGCCTCGCCAACGTAGATCTTGCCGTCCGCGTAGAGCGGGCTGCCGAACATGATGCGACCGAGTCGTTGACGTCCAACCTCCTCGCCCGTTTCGGCGTCGAAGATCAACATCGTGCCACCATCATCGACCGCGTAGACTCGGCCATCGATGTACAGCGGCGCCGACCGACCGATCGTCTCGCCTGCGTTCTTCCAAATCACGGCGTCCTCGGAAATGTCTCCGCTCGACATGCCGTCGATGCAAAAGAAGGCTCCCAGGACGGTGGTGTCGGCGATGTTCTTTTCGCTATGACCGCAGTAGACGCGGTCGCCCACGATCAGCGGCGTCTGATTGATGCCCCGGATCGAGACTTCGTACTTCCAAATCACGGCTCCGGTTCGCGGCTGGATGGCGTAGACCGAACCGTCTCCGGCTCCCACCACCAGCGCATCCTGGTCGCCGAACTTCGTCAGAATCGGCGTGCTGTAGGTCGTATCTTCCGGACGCGGACGAGTGCTGGTGAGCCACAGCGGCTGACCGGTCATCTTGTCGAAGGCGATCAGGCGATAAGCCGGGAGCGATTCGGCATCCCAACCGGTCGTCACGCCACTGATGATGACGAGGTTCTCGAAGACGACGGGGAAGTTGGTTCGACCACCGTAGGTCGAGAGCATGCCGAGCTCCTCGCTCAGCGAACGCGACCAAACGACTTCGCCCGTTTCGGCGTTGAGGCATTGGAAGAGGCAGCCAAGCCCGAGCACATAGACTTGGTTGGAAGCGGGGTCACCCACGACGCTCGACCAACCAACTCGCTCGGCCGGAGCGTCCGACAGGTAGACATTGTTGAACGTCTCCCAGATCGTCTCTCCCGTGAGAGCATCGAGACAGATGACGCGTTCGCCTTCCTCGGTCGTCTCGGGATTGGCTCGGCATACCGTGTAGAGCCGCCCGTTCATGACGATCGGGGTCGACCGCGTGCCACAGTCGTCTCGTTTCCAGATCAGGTTCTCGCCCTTGGGCGACCAGGACTCCGGAAGTCCCGTCGCGTCGGCGGTACCGTTGAGATGCGGACCGCGCCAGAACACCCAGTCGCCTTCACCGGCGAACAAGCCGGCCGGAGCGAACAAGGCGAGGGACGCAACAATCAGCAAACCTGTTTTGAGTAGGTGGGTGAGTGCTAGGGGGTGGGGCACTCGTTGTAGGGCGGGCATTACTCTCATGGCTCTCCTCGCTGCTTCCACACGCTGCATTGATACCGGAAACGGCACTCACGAAACGGACCGGGAGACCGGACCGCAAGCCGCCCACGGCCTCCGCATTGTACGAAAAACCCACCCATCGTGCAGCAAGCAGTTAACGGAGTTGCCAGGAGGCACTGTCTTGGCGTGCCGAATCCGAGCGGTTGATCGCCGAGCCATTGGGGAATCTTGCCCCTCCGAGAAACGGCGACACTCGGTCCGAATTCCCCGGCGGATGGAGGCTCGCGGGGTGCGGGAAACGGGGCACGGCAGGCGACCGAGCGGCCGGAAAAAACGACGCTGGCGAGGAAATCGGCCCCTCGCTATGCTACGCCGCTTGGCCCGCGCGCCTGATCTCGCTTGAGGTCTAGCGGGCCACGAGACAGCCAGGCGAGATCGGCTGACGGCAATCGTTGCCAAAGGGTCCAATCATGGGCTTGCGTCCTCGAACTTTTCGTAAGAAGCAAACCAAGCGTCGTCGTTGCACCAAGTGTGGTGGCTCTCTCAATAATCAACGCCGGCGCTGCAAACGCTGTACGGGAGTCAATCGACTGCTCCCCTCCTAGGCCTTCGGCGAGCTCCGCCAACTTCGTCACCATTCACGGGCCTTTCCTTCGGCCGCACTCGAAATCCTGTCTTGCCTTTCGCGGCGGCTTGACGTTCGCGCCAAGTCGTCCCTGTCCTCGCTGGTCGTGGTCGAGCGGCTGGGACGGCAGGTCACGAAGGAGGCAGGATTCGTCGCGCCCAAGTGACGAGCTCGTGGGGAAAAGTGGTTGGCGGAATCGACCCGTTCGAAGTTGCCATTCCGGGACTTGGTTGCCGGTTTGGTTGACGAACAAGCTGATGGTTTGCTGGGAGTCACGAGGACGCGGCCTCGTATTTCTCCGTGATTGGCCCGCTGGGTGCCGACGCGGTGGAAGGCGGAGAGAGTCCGATTTCGTCTCGCCCACGCATTGGCTTGGGTTAGCGCGCGCCGATGGAGCGGCGTGCCTCGCGAAAGCTGGGCAAGTTCCCCGGCGGAGTGATTGCGAATTGAGTGCCGTGAGCGACTGTTGTGGGTCCGGTCGCCTGCATGAACATGAGTTAGCCTTAACGACAAGATCGCGCCGGACGGAAAGTGGACAGGTGGTCACGAGCGTTTGGGTTCGGGCGGTCGGAAGCAGCGTTTCCAGGGATGGGAACGGATTCGCAGTGCGGGGTCAGGTATGAATCGCGAACGGGAGCTACGCCGAAATCTATGGGCGTGCTGCGCTGATGGCGGAGCCTTCAGCGTCATGGTCGGCATTGGCGAGACCTACGTGCCGGCTTTCGTGTTGGCTCTTGGATTGGGACAAGTAACGGCGGCTCTCGTCGCCACGTTGCCGATTCTCGCCGGTGGCGTGCTTCAAATGTTCGCGCCGCGAATTCTTCATCGGCTGCGATCGCCGCGGAGTTGGGTCGTCGGGTCGGCCGTCGTTCAAGGATTGGCGCTCGCTCCCTTGGCGATCGTCGCGATCTGGGGAGCCTCGCCCGCTTGGTTCGTCTTTTTGTGTGTCACCGTTTACTGGGCGTTTGGCTTATCCGGCGGGCCGGCCTGGAATCAGTGGGTCGAGCGGCTTTTCCCTCGTTCGATCCGTCCCGGTTTCTTTTCGCGGCGCAGCCGTTGGAATCAAGTCGCCCTGTTGGGCGGTTTGGTGGCGGGCGGGCTCGTGTTGAGGTACGCCGACTCGATCGACGCCGCGGGAGCGACCAGCGGCGAAGTGCCTCGGGCCGTCCTGACCGCATTCGCCTGGCTGTTTGGCATCGCCGTCGCCTGTCGCCTACTCTCGGCTTGGTTTCTGGCTCAGCAAACGGCGACGCCGACCTCCGATTTGAAGATGGAGTCGGCCAAGACTCGGTTGAGGGACTGGTCGCCCGAAGTGCGCAAACTGGTGTTCTACTTGCTCGCCGTGCAGGTGGGCGTTTACATCGCGGGGCCCTATTTCACGCCCTACATGCTGGCCGGACTCAAGCTCTCCTACGGCACGTACATGTTGTTGCTTTGCTGCGGATTTGGCGGCAAGGTCTTGGCCTTTCCCTTGGCCGGTCGGTTGGCCAAACGTTACGGGCCTCATCGCCTACTTTGGATTGGCGGAGCCGCGATCGTGCCGATCAGCGGGCTATGGGCCTTTGGCAGCGAGTGGTGGTACCTCGCCTGCATTCAGTTGCTTTCAGGAACGACATGGGCCTGCTTTGAATTGGCCATGTTCCTCATGTTCCTGGAGGCGATTCCCCAGCATCAGCGCGTAGGAGTCTTGACTTGGTACAACCTCGGCAATGCGATCGCCATGGGCATTGGCAGTCTGATTGGAGCCGGCATTTGGCAGGCTTTCGGTGGCGGTACCGAGGCGTATCTGATCGTCTTCGCCGCGTCGAGTCTCGCGCGGCTCTTCGCCCTCGCGTTGCTGCCTGGCCGGATGCGAGTGCGTTGGCAGGATTGGGGCTCGATCGTGATCCGCACGTTGTCGGTCAGACCGGGAGCCGGAAGCGTCGATCGACCCATCGTTGCGTCACTCGTTCCGCAGCACCCGGAGACCGAGAGCGACGGCGCCGCGCATGACGACACCAATAAACTCTCGGCCTGAGTCGCTCGCTCGTGTTCGTCCGGCTGTTGGCTGTCCGCGAGCGATTGTCCTTAGCGGGACCACCAGCCGTAACGCAGGATCGCCCCGAGACTCGCGCGGAGGATCCGGCCGTTCATGAACGGCGTGCTGGGCCGCTGCAGCAGGGAGACTCGCTCGGGGATCTCCTGAATTCTCGCTCGCCGTTTCTGGAGCCGAACGAGTAGCTCGATCATCGCGGCGTCGCCGGTGCTCTTGAGCGTGAGATCGGTCAGCAGCTCCCGCCGAATCGCCTTGGCTCCGCCGAGCGGCTGAGTAAGGTTGAGCTCGGTGAATTGCTCCAGAATCCACGAAACCATGGTCTCGCCCCAGCGATCGCGCCAGTTGCCTTTCTCCTCGAACGGGAAGCCGTCGCGATGAAACTGGGACAGGCAGGTGACATCGGCCCATTCGTGACGCAGCGGCTCGAGTAACGACTCCAGCACGCTGGTCGAGAGCGAGCGATGAGGAGGCTGGATCACGACGTATTCACCACTCGCCTGCATCAGGCCAATGCGAATCGCGGCTCCCCAACCTTGTCGCTTCCAGAGTTTCAATTCGTGGAAGTGATCGCGCGATTGAGCCCAGCCTTGGCTGAAGTCATGAGGTCGGCCATCGGCCATCACCGTGATGATCTCGCACGATGGGAAGGCCGCGAGGCTTGATTCGATAACCGAATCGACCGCGAGTTGCCGCCCGAGACTGGGGATGATGACCGACACCTCGGGCGCCTCAGCGGGAGCTCGGAGCGGTTCGCGAGTCGACCGGGCCGCGGGAGTCTCGTCGTCGGCCACCCAGGATTGAACATCGTCGAGCAATTGTTCCCAGGCCTGCTGGGTCCGCGAATTCGATCGCGCGGCCGGAGGCGTCGCGGGCAGGACCGGAGCGGCTCGCATCGCCGCGTGTCGAGGCTCGCTAGGCGCCGAACCACCGCGAGCCCATGGAGTCCCCGTCGCCTTGTGAGAGGAGGCCGGAGTCCCGTTTTGTTCGAGCTCCATCAAATCGGTGAACTGCTCGACCACCTCTTCCCAAGCGCGATCGATACGCTCGAGCAGGGCTTGACCGGTCGACTGCGCGGTTCGAACCGAGGAAGGGGAATCGGCGACCGAGACTTGGTCGTTGCCGCGCGTGGCGCTGTTCGAGGGGCGATCCATGACCCACAAGACTCCTGCTGGAGGCGGAACGAGCTGGCTTGGCTATCGCAATAGCCCCGGAAAACAACACCAGCTCGGACCGTCGAGGTGCAGGGAGAATCGACTCGGATTCCAACGTCGCTCGATTGCTTTCCGGCGACCTTACGACGTTTCGAAGTTCGCCAGGTCGTTGGTATCGACCAGCACCAGCAACTCGGTCCTGCCGCTCAAGCCTCGTGCAGCGTTCGTGACAGCCGACCGGATTGGTCCGGACAGGTAAACCGTGAGCCGAGTGGCGCTAGCGAGACGCCTGTGAGGATGGGTTCCCTCCGGGAGGAGTGAACGGAACCCATTGCGTGGAGGAGGTGCCGTCATGCGAGGGCGCCGCACCGCGGCTCGCTGAGGGGCAACTGGCGCACCCCCCGCACTTCGAGGCGGCACCCGACGACGAGGGAAACAAGGCGGCGCGGACCGTCCCCCAAACGCAGCGCGCGACATACCACAACGCGATCAGAACAACCGCGAGGACTGTCAGCTCTTGCCAAACGTTGGAGTCAAACATCCGGAGGACCCACGTGTTTCAGGTCTGGGTGCGCCGCTCGGCGATGTTCATCGCCGAATCCTGGTCACTTCCATTATTCTCGACGCCGCCGCGGAGGAAAGACTTACGCGACGGGACGAATGAACGATCGGCCCGGCGGGGCGACTCGTAAAGACTAGCCTCCGAGCGCCGTACCAATTTGGTAGGTCAGCAAGGCGGCGACGTAGGCCAACACTGTCATGTAACCGAAGGAAAAAGCGGCCCAGCTCCAACGGCCGGTTTCCCGACGAATCACGACCAACGTACTGGCGCACTGAGCGCACAACGAGAAGAAAACCATGATCGAAAGAGCGACCGGAACCGTGAAGATCTTTTGGTCGGACTCGTCCCAGGTCGCCTTGCGCATGGCATCTCGGAGCCCCTGGGAGTTCTCGTCTTCTTCATTGCCAAGTTGATAGAGGACTCCGAGTGTTCCGACGATTACCTCTCGAGCCGGAAAGCTGGCGATCGCCGCGCACCCAATCTTCCAGTCCCAGCCCAGGGGCCGAACCACGGGTGCGATCAACTG
This sequence comes from Planctomycetales bacterium, assembly GCA_020426595.1. GTDB lineage: Bacteria > Planctomycetota > Planctomycetia > Pirellulales > Pirellulaceae > UBA11682. Next base: position 11,769 of record JAGQPS010000030.1, on the reverse strand, counting down.
ACCCGCCTGCCCCAGCGCGCTCTCGCGGAGCCGTTCGGACTGACGAGTTTTTTCGAGGCGATCAATCTCGCCCGCGAGTCGCTCTTGGTCAGCGGGAACGGTCGCGGCCTCGGCCTGGACCGACAGCTCATCGAGCCGCGTTTGAAACGCCTTTTCCGCCTCGCCGTTGACTGGGAAACTCGCCGCGGCCCAGACCAGCACCGTGACCGCCAAGATCAATGTCCCGGCCCGCTTCACGAACTCACCACCTCGTTCGACCATGCGACCGAGTACGGTCCGGGGACTCGGGAACTTGAACATCGGGAGCTCGAGGAGAAACGGTGAGGTTTCTCCCTTGAGCATCGTACGTCGCAACACCGTCGCCACGATCACCGCCGCCACGATGCCGAGCGCGTACATCGAAGCAACCGTCAAGCCACGCAAGCCAACCCAGCCTCCGAGCCACGTGGTGGACGGAATGAACGCGGAGCTCAGCAATGTGTAAACCGGGAGCCGAGCGCTGCAGCTCATCAACGGAGCGACCAGGATCGTGATGAGGCGGTCGCGCCGGTTCTCGATCGTGCGAGTCGCCAGAATGCCGGGAATCGCGCAGGCGAAACTCGAGAGCAACGGAATGAAGGCCTTGCCGTTGAGCCCGATGCGGGCCATGAGGCGGTCCATGAGAAACGCGGCTCGAGCCATGTAGCCGCAGTCCTCGAGGATGCCGATGAAGAAGAACAGAATCAGGATCTGCGGGAGGAACACGAGCACTCCGCCAACGCCGGCGATCACTCCGTCCACGACCAGCGAACGCAGGACTCCCTCGGGCAATACTCCGGATGCAATATCCGCGATCCAACCGACGCCCGCTTCAATGCCCGCCGTCAACGGTTCCGCTCCCGCGAAGATCGCTTGGAACACGATCAGCATGAGCAGGACAAAGGTCAGCGTGCCCCAGACCTTATGCACGAGGAAGCGATCGACTCGATCCTGGAAGCTCTGCGCGCCGACCGGACGATCGCCGCGTGAGACGACTCCCTCGAGCCGTTCATTGAGCCATGAATAGCGGCTCACCGCCTCGACGCTCGCTCGATCGATCCGAGCCGCGTCGATCGCTTCATGAGCCGAATCAAGCAACGGCTCCACGCGTTCTCGGTACTTGGCATCGAGTGTGTGGCGCAGCGAATCCGACCCACGGTCGAGCAGCAACCGTAACTGCAGAAAGCGTGGCAAACTCGGCGTTTGGCTGGTTGATCCAGTCTCGGTGGATGAAGAGGCGGTTCCAGCCGCCAATGCCGTCTCAAGCTTTTGACATTGGTTCTCAAGTTCCTCCGGGAACGGGACGACCCCCGCTCGCTCGTTGGATTGGGCGGCTCGAATCAAGGCCTCGGCCAACGGATCGATCCCGACGCGGCGGTGAGCCTCGGTGGGAATCACCGGCACGCCGAGTCGGTCGCTCAAACGCTCCACATCGATGGAAATGCCGTGTCGCTCGGCTTGATCCATCATGTTGAGCGCGACGACGACGGGGCGACCCAAGTCGAGCAACTGCGTGAAGAGGAACAGGTTGCGCTCGAGGTTCGAGGCATCGACGACGCAAAGCACGGCGTCGGGCGGCTGATGAGCCACGTTTTGGCCGACGAGTACATCGACCGCGATCCACTCATCGGGAGAACGAGGCACCAAGCTGTAGGTGCCCGGCAGATCGATCCACTCGATCGCTTGGCCAGCGACGGTGGAGTGCCCAATGCGTTTCTCGACCGTGACCCCGGGATAGTTGCCCGTCCGGACATTCTGCCCGCTCAAGGCGTTGAAAAGAGTCGACTTGCCGGTGTTGGGATTCCCGATCAAGGCGACTCGGAGCGGAGTTCCAGAAGTCGAAGGCATGGCTCACGAAGACGCTGATTCAGGTTCCACGATGACACGCGATGCCTCGGTCTTGCGGAGGCTCAAGCGATAACCTCGCACTTCGACTTCGAGAGGATCGCCCAATAACGCCGTGCGGACGAAAGCAATGGACTGGCCGGGAGTGAGCCCCATTTCGAGCAACCGAGAAGAAGTCGAGTCGGTGCCTTCGATCGAGACGATACGGGCTCGCGAGCCGATCGGAAGCTGGGCCAACGATGTTGGCATCAGGCCGATTCCCGCACGAACACGCAAGCTCCCTCGCCATCGCGAAAACTGAGCTTGGTGCGGCCAACCTTGAGCAAGCAAGGGGAACCGGAATGGAGAACGGTCACATCGCTCCCTTGACGCAAGCCCATCTCAGCCAAGCGACGCACTTGATCGGTACCACCAACGACCTGATCAATTCGGACGCACGAGCCGCTCTTGGCGCATCGCAGGGGAACGCAGTGACCGAGCATGGATGTGAGCCTTGAGTTTGCAGGGGTTACAAACCAAATCACCGTCAGCGAAGTAGCTTACTTGGATCTGTAATTGAGATCCAGTATCAGTAGCTTATCGGCCCACCCTGCGACCGTCAATAAGTGACTATCCGCTGGAGTCAAAGTCGCGAGAACTCTTACCTGGCGTTGACATAGCTCCATGGCCTCCCCTCGAAGGAGTTTGGTTTCTGGCCGGTAGGTGATGGACGAGGTGGTTTAGGGGAGTGGGATTGGGCGGGACGTGGTGCGGCCGTCACGGACCAGTTGGACAGCAAGACGTCGCTTCGGCGCCTCGATGCGGCGGTCGTTCGGCGATTCGTTCGCGTGATGCGGGCCGATTCTTATCCGCGACACGGCCGTTTGGTGAGGCGCTGATGAGTCGAGTACCGGTTTCCCCGCGGCCAAACTTGCTGGCGGTCGGTCGATGGGGACGTGCTTGCAATTGTGTCATGCTCGTCGACAATCAGAGTTTAACCGTCGCTCGTTCCTCGACTGGGAGAGCGGCTTGACTCGTTGCCGCGTTGAGGTGCCGACATGTCGAAGTTGCTCGTCGTCGATGATTCGATGGTCGAACGGGGGCTCGTGGGAGGCCTGCTCGAGAAGGAATCTGGTTTCGCGGTCGAGTACGCCGACAACGGCCGATCGGCACTTCAGAAGCTCGAGTCCGGCGGCTTTGATCTCGTGGTAACCGACCTGCGGATGCCCGAGATGAACGGGCTCGAACTGGTCGACGAGGTTCGTCGCCGTTGGCCTCACGTCCCGGTGATTCTCGTGACGGCTTTCGGCAGCGAGCGGCTCGCGGCGGAGGCTCTCTTGCACGGAGCGGTGACCTACGTACCCAAGAGTCAGCTCAATCATCAGCTACTGCCGACCGCGCTCGACGTGCTCGAGCTCTCCAAAGCCGAGCGCACTTTCGCTCCGCTGCTCGATTGCATGACGCTCAACGAGTACCGCTTCACGCTCCCCAACCAGGTCGCGGTCATCGAGGGCCTCGTCGACTTGATGCAACAAGTCGCGTTCGGCATGCAACTCTTCGACAAGACGGCTCGCGTGCAAATGGGAGTCGCGTTGGAGCAAGCGTTGCTCAACGCCATGTATCACGGCAACCTGGAAATCGATACCGAGCAGACCAACTTGATTCGCTCGTCCAAGGTGAAGGGGCGAGAGTTTGATTGGGTGCGGTCCTTGGCCGAGAAGGAACCGTACGCTCTGCGACGCATCGAATTCCAAGCGACGATCACTCCCGAGGAGGCTCGTTTCGTGATCCGCGACGACGGTCCCGGATTCGACATTTCGAAGCTCCCCGATCCCCAGGATCCCGCCAGCCTCAACCGCGAACGAGGCCGAGGCCTCGTGTTGATGCAAGCTCTGATGGACGAAGTCGTCTATAGCGAGCAAGGCAACGAAGTGCGTCTCGTCAAACGAGCGACTCGCCCGGCTCATTCACTGGCCGGCACGGCGGCAGCGAAGGCGGAAGGATGAAAAGGCGGAAGGCTGTGCCATGTAACCTGAGCCATGAAGGACTGGGGCGGGCATCTTTGCTTGGCCCGCCTCTTGGCGTCCCGTTAGGGACCGCCCGACAATAGCCCACCGATTCATCGGTGGGTTGCCGCAGGCGTCCGATCACGCCGCTCCCCATTCCCGCGATATCGCTCCATTCCGCCTCTTTGCGTCCCGCGAGGGACGGCCCGACAATAGCCCACCGATTTATCGGTGGGTTGCCGAAGGCGTCCGATCACGCCGCTCCTTTTCCCACGTTATCGCTCCATTCCGCCTCTTGGCGTCCCGTGAGGGACGCCTCGACAATAGCCCACCGATTCATCGGTGGGTTGCCGATTCATCGGTGGGTTGTCTCGCATCACGGGGGCTTCACCTTCTCGGCGTCCAGGAGGTCAGGAAGTTCACCGCGAACTGGCTCCCGATCACGACGATCCAAGCGAACGACGACGCCGTTTTGAAGGCGAGCACGAGGACCAATTGGATGATCGGAATCGGCCGCCATTCCAAGTCGACGATGAGAAATGGCGGTATCGTGAATGCCAAGCCGGTAGCGACAAGGACCCCGAGGACGACGAGCAGCAAGACTCGAGGGATTCCGGGATCGCAATGATAAAAATTCGACGTCAACGGAATCGTCACCGCCGTGAATAACGCCAGCGATAAAAATGCCTCGGCGGGAATCAGAATCCCGGCCAGCAGCATCGAAACCGCGGCGACCACGGTCCCGAGCACGACGTAACTGACTCGTTTTTCTTCCGGCGTGAGCGCCAATCGCCCGAACGGGTCGAGGAGCAGCACCGCGTTCATCAACGGGTGAGCGACCCACGTCGAGAGCGCGAACGCGACGTAGCCGATGAGCACGGGCGATATCAGCCACGACCAATTCGGGTTGGCGGCTTGGACTCGCGACAGCGCGACGTAGCCGATGTAGAGCCCGAAAATGAGGCCCATCGCGTAGCGGGCTTGCAGGCGTGAAATCCACATGAAGTACATGAGGAGCAAGCGGTACGGGAGAAAGCGAGCCCGCATCGCCTCGAGGATTCCGAGTCGCGCCCACTCGGAGTTTGGCTCGAGCCTCAGGGCTTCACGGAAGTGAGGCAGTGCTTCCTTCGGACGGTTCTCATGGAGCAGCGACCAGCCGAGCGTGGCATGAGCCCGGCTGTCATTGGGGTTGCGCCGCAGCGATGCGTCGATCGCGTCATGCGATTCGTCTTGCTTGCCGAGCATCGAGAGCGCGAGGCTCCGCGTTTGCAGGGCGTCGTCATTTTCCGGCTCGAGAGCCAAAGCCCGGTTGGCCGACTCCAAGGCTTCCCGCCATCGTTTGCGACCGAGCAGGAAGCCGGCGTATTCACCATGCACCAGTGGCTCGGTCGGGCACATGCCGATCGCGTTGAGAAACTCCCGTTCGGCTTCGGCGAACCGATTGCGCGTCCCCAGGATGCGAGCGAGCATCAAATGCGTGAAGTAGTCATCCGGATCGAGCGCGACCGCATGATTCGCCTCCTCTTCGGCCAAGTCGAGGCGGTTGGTGGCCGCGAAGACCATGGACAGCAGCGAGTGAACGCGCCCGACCTCGGGCGTCTGCATCACCGTTTCCTTGAGCAGGCGTTCCGCCTCGGTCCATTGTTGGCGCCCAATCATGTCGGTCGCCATATGCAGACGTGCTTGCCAAGTACCGCCGGAGTGGTTCACTCGATGAGCCTCTTGGGAACGCGGGAGTCGGAAACGGGTGTTGCTGAATCGCGGGGTGCGGGCCGAGCCAGCAACGAATCGACGTTCGGACGATCGCTTAACGTTTCAAGTACTTGAGCACGTCGTCGTAGACTCCGCCTTCATTGGAATAGATCGCGTAGTTTCGCGCGGTCGAGAACCACTCACGAGTCGACGGGCGGACGCTGGAAATCGCGGCCAGCAGATCCTTTTGCGTGAGCGGTTGGGGAATGCCGGTGCGAAAGGCATCTCGCAGTTTGTGCTCCACCGCGATATCGACCACCGACTTGAGATCGGCTCCGGAAAAGCCGTCGGTCTTCTTGGCGAGTGTCTTGAAGTCGATGGTCTCCTGCGGCTTGTCGGTCAATTGCAAACGCAGGATCTCGGCTCGTCCTTCCAGATCGGGTGGCGGCACGAACAAGACTCGGTCGAACCGGCCCGGCCGACGAAACGCGGGGTCGATGTGCCACGGGGCGTTGGTCGCGGCGAGGACGAGCACGCCTTCATTGTTACCGTCGACTCCATCCATCTCCGAGAGAAACTGGTTGATCAGCTGTCGACCGTGGCCGCTGTTCATATCGCTCCGCCGGCTGCCGAGCGCGTCGGCTTCGTCGAAGAACAGGACGCACGGTCGGTTCCGCCGTGCTTGGTCGAACAAGGCGTTCAAGTTGCGTTCGCTATTGCCGATCCACATGTCGAGCACGTCATTGATGCCGACGGCGATGAAGCCGGCTCCGATTTCACCCGCGGTGGCTCGAGCGAGATAGGTCTTGCCGCAGCCCGGAGGACCGTACATGAGAATGCCGCCCCCCGCGGCTTTTCCATAGGCCTTATACAGCTCGGGGTGTTTCAGCGGGGCGAGGATCTTGATCGAGATCTCTTCCTTGACGTGCGACATGCCTCCAACGTCGCTGAACTTGAGCTTGGGGCGTTCCACTTCCGCTCCGCCCGCCTCGCCGCCGATGTCCCACGATTCCCGCAGGCGACCGTCGACGACATCGTTCCCCGCCACCGCGTCGATACCCAACTGGGACTCGAGGTTCGGATCGCGAGCCCCTTCGTCTTCCTCGACCCCCAAGCGGTACTGAGCCACCGCATCGGCGGTGCGTCCTTCTTGGAACAGGAGTCTCGCGTAGAGCACGTAAGCCGCGCCGCTGGCCGAGCGAGTATCGATGAGGCTTTCGAGAATCACGATCGCCTGACTTGTTTTGCCTAACTGCATCGAGGCGCGAGCCAGGCTCAGTTTGAGGTCCGCGTTGTTCGGGGCGCGATTGAGCGCGTCGCGCAGTTCACTTTCCGCTTCGTCCCACCGTCCCATGCCGCCGAGCGCTTGGGCGAGCGCCTGTCGCAGGGGAATATTGTCTGGGGTGAGTTGCACCGCTTCACGCAGGCCACGAATCGTCTCGTCGGAAAACGTCACGGAACATCGCTCCTGAAAGGATCACCAAGTGGCAAGCGAGCGGAGTTGGGCTCGGCCGGATCGCGCGAGTCGGCTTGGTTAACGATCGGCGCGCAAAAAAAAAGCCGGTGGCGTCTGGCGGGGCGACCCAGCAAAACGCAACCGGCTTGGTTTAAACCAACCTCGACCCGTTGTCCACTGACCGAGTGGGTTGGGGGCTCGGATTAACGGAGCGTGGCCAGGAGCAGATCGCGGAGGTTTTGGTTCTCCTCGGCGATGCGATGGACTTGGGCCATGGCCCCCGCGAGATCTCCGGCGTTCTGCAGCTCGATGGCGCGCGCCATTTGAGCCCGCACGTCTCGGAGCTGAGCGGAAAGTTCGGTCTCGCCTTGCGAAGCCAGGGCGGTGGCGACCGAATCGATCGTCGCGCTCCAGCGGTTCAAGTCAGGAAGTTCTTGGGTGTGAGCCACGACCTGAATCGCGCCCGGAGTCGCATTCAGGTGTGACTGGTCCCCTTGCTCGAGACGATTTGGTTGCCAACGCAGTTGGGGACGCGATTGACCGTCGCGGTTGGGACGAGCCGGACCATCGGGGCCCTGCTGCGGTCGTGGACCGGGGCCGCCGACGGCGGGGTGATTGGGAGCTCCAGGACCGGGCCCCGACGGAACGACCAATTGCGGGCCACCTTGAGGTCGCACGATTTGGGGTTGTTGGTTGTTGGGACGCGGCGGGTTGCCGGTTTGGGGTTGCGGTTGGTTCGACTGAGGAACGGGAACCGCCTGAATTTGATACCGGGGTTGGCCTTGGCCCTGTTCGGCCGGAACAACGCGAACCTGAATTCGTTGTTGTTGAGCGGGCTGAGCCTCACCACCTTCGCGCGAACCTTCGCGACCATGCACGATCACGGTCGGCGGTTCCCAGCGTCGCCACCACCAAGTATTGGCCTCGTTGTATGGGGCTCGAGCGCCGGACGGGCCGTGGAAGCCGGTCGGGCCAAATCCACGCGGGCCACGATGGTTGGGCCCTGGCGGCATGGGCATGCGAGGCATACGCATCGATGGCGCGGCGCCTCGGGAGGGCCCTCGCCCGCGATTCTCCTCGCGAGGCTCATCCTTGTCTTGCGCGGTGAGTTCCTCGACGCGATCGGCGAGGCTGGCGACAAGGTCCTCGAGTCGCTCCATCCGCTCGTCACGGACTTGGAGTTCCTGGTGCAGGTGCTGCTTGAAGTCTCCCAGGATGGACTCGAGTTTCCCGAGCACTTCATCGTTCGCGGGAGCTTGGTGGCGCATGCGGTTTTCTTCCTCGTGCCGCATGCGTTCCTCGTCGCGACGACGATCTTCCTCACGACGGAGGTCCTCCTCGCGATGCATTTGTTCTTCACGCCTCATCTGCTCTTCGTGCCGCATTTGTTCCTCGCGGCGCATCTGCTCTTCGCGATGCATCTGCTCTTCGCGGCGCTGATCCTCGAGTCGCCGCTCCTCGGCTTGTCGCCGCTCTTCGTGAGCCTGACGAGCCTCGTCGAGCATGCGATGTAGGTTCGCGATGGCTTCGTCGTGATGCCGTAGCGTTTCCTCGATTCCTTGGCGGCCCTCGGTGGCGTTGCGGCGGACTTCCTCGGCTAGGTTCGCGGAGTTCTGATCGAGTTGAGTGATCTTGCGCTCGATTTGTTCGGACCACTGACCGAGCGTTTCCGTCAGCTTGCGTCGGATCTCCTGCAGCTGTTCGGAGAATTCTCGCTGAGTCTGTTGGCTGAGCTCGGTTCTCTCGTGCGAGGAATGTTCGAGCTGTTCGAGACGCTCGGCGAGTTGACGGCCGTGTGCGTGCAGCTCTTGGAGCTGATGATGGACCTCACGAATGGCGTCTTCGCGTGGTTCGTGATTCGCGTTGGGAGGCTGGGGTTGGTCACGGTCACGGTTTTGGGCTCGCCGATCGCGTTCGATTTCCTCGAGACGACGTTGAGTCGCTTGCAGCCGCTCGATGGCTTCGTTGCGTTCGCGCTCGAGCTGCTCGAGTCGCTGGGCAAACTCTTGCTTGACGGCCTCGATGTTTGGCGAGTTGCCGCGACCACGGCCACCGAATGCCTCGGCCATCGCCCTCATTTGTTCGGCCTGACGAACCAAGGCCTCGCGGTCGGCGAGTTGCCGCTGGGCTTGGTCGAGCTGTCGCTGGTATTGAGCGCGAGCGCCGTCGCGGGTTGACGGTTGGGCGGCTCCGTCCTCGCGGTTTTGTTCGGCTCGCTCGCGTTGACGTTCCGCTTCGGCTCGCGCTTCGGCTTCGGCCTGGGCCTCGCGACGTCGCGCCTCGACCTCGGCACGGGCTGCTCGTTCGCGTTCTTGAGCCTCGCGCCGCATGGCTTCGGCTCGCTCGCGTTCGATTTCCGCGCGGCGTTCGGCTTCTCGGCGTTCCGCGAGTTCTCGTTCGCGGCGGGCACGCTCACGTTGTTGTTCGTTGGGCTCGTCTTGCGGGACGGGAGCGACAAGGAGTTGAGTGGTGACGAGGTGAGGAGCGGCGGGGGCTGGCTGCGTCGACGAGCCGAGCATCACTCCCGCCAGTCCAGCGGCGAGTAAGGTGCGTTTCATGGGGTCCTCATGGAGAATCCGGCGGAGAGGCGATTCGGGGGACTCGATCGCGGTCTTGGGCCGCGTCAGCGATGTACACCCACGGACGGTCGCTTTAAGGCGATACGACCGCCTTTCGAACTGTCCATCGTAACGACGCGGACCCATGGTCGCGACATCAAAATCGCCACGCGTCGGCGGGAGAAGGCTTCACCGGAACGAGGAAGAGGGCACGAAAAAGCCCCCGGGGGGTTGTCACCAACTTTCCCTCGGGGGCTCGTGCGGTTTCCGGATCGTGCGTGTCGGACGGTAGCCAACCGTTGTCTTGGGGGTGAGGCGGGCTACGCGAGTGAGCTGTTCGTCCGCCCCGGCAAAGCCGGATTGGCTTGGCTCTAACGGTCACTCGCGCCGTTGTCACGGCTCGCGGCTCGAGCTTCATTCGCTGTGGCGGGGGCCGCGAGGATCTCGACCGAATCGACCAACGTTTGGTCCTCGATACCGAGCCGATCGAGTCGGTCTTGTTCGGCAGTGAAAACCCAGCCGAGCCGTTGACCATCCTTATCGGAGAGGTGGACATACACCCATTGCACGGCCACGCCCGACACCTCGGCCGAGACGGTGACTCTCAGGCCGTGGTAGTCACGTGACGTCGTGAATTCGCTCACGTCGACAATCGTCCCGCCACTGTTGCCGATCGCGCTGGAGACGTCTTGGCGGTAGGTCTCCTTGGTCAGACGCGTGCCAGCCGCGAGCGGTTGCAGTCGAGTCACGTGGGCCTGCGTGATGAGATCCCCTTGGTCGACGAGTCGCAGGATGGCGACGTTGGTGCTATCCGCGATGACGGTCCACTGGGGAGAGTGTTCGAGGCGGAATCCTTGATGTTTTGACTCGAATACCAGCAGGGAGGGAGCCGCATCGAGGGCGGCGGCGCGAGCTTGCTGGAAGGTTTGCTCGGAGGCATCGTCCCACCTGCCCGTACCGAGGTCGGTCAGCTCCAATCGCGTGCGGGCCGTGAAGCCAGGCGTGGCGGGACCGAGGGCCCGGCGCTCTTGGATGTCCCAGCTCGCGGCGAGGAGCCGACCGCTGGCTTCATCCACCGAGCAGGTACCGGTGAGGGCGATTTCGGTACCGACATTATCAGCGGTGCCGATGAGCGTTCCCCGCACCTCGACCTCGGCCCGGCCCCGTTGTCGTCGTTTGAGGCGACACTGCACTTGGTTGTCGGTGACGACTTCGATGGCGAGTGCCGCGGCGATGCTCCATGCGTCCGGAGTCCAAACGTCGGTGAGCGAGCGGTTTTCGATGTCCTCGAACCAAGTCTCGATCGCTGGCGAGATCGCCTGGAGCTTGATGAGCTCGGATTCGTCGAGCGTGAGCGGCTCGGCTGGTCGAGTCATGGTCAGCTTGATTTGGCGGTCGTCTTGTTGCTGAGTCGATTCGATCACGACTTCATCGGAGTGGGACAAGGCGGAGGTCGTGGAGCCCTGTCCAACCACGATGCGAGCGGTGGCTTCCTCGAAGGTGCGGGCGGTCCAGTAGATCCGTCCATCCCGAGCGGATCGTTCGACGAAGTCGAAGGACGCATTGACCGAGAACGGGCTTGTCGTGGCCTTTTGACCGGTCGGGTCGAGTTCGAGCGTGCCGGTCACTTCCACCTTGAGTTGCCGGTGGCGGGGGAGCGTCGCGTCGCCCTCCGCTTGCTGAGCGAGTAAGTGATACGGCCAAAGGGTCTGAGAGGCGACGGCGGCGAATGCGGTTAGTGCATCACGACGGGTCCAGAGCGATAACCGTCGAGCCGTTTTGGCGAGGGAGGGAGCGGTCGCGTTGTTTTGCTCGTGGACTCGGTCACGGCCTGGCATGTTTCGCATCCTTGCGACAAAGACTGATCGACGTCTGGCTTAGCTAGCATCCCGCCGGGCAATGCGATCTTGAGGACCGCGACTGGCAGGAGGCACCGCGTCTCGCGGCGCACCATCAATCTGTGCATCGAACCAGCACGCCCAGCGCCTTGAACTATCCCTGACCGCGATTTCCGAAACGCCTTGGTGTGCCTTTCCATGTGACCCAGTCGGTGTATAGCCCCTGTTCTTTGTGGGTCATTCAGATGCCCGGTTTTGCCTTCTCCGCATCGAGGCATCCCAATGCAAACCTTGTCCGCACGCGCCTTGTTTGAGGGTGTCTTGTTTGAGGGTGTCTGTTTGAGGGTGTCTGTTTGAGGGTGTCTGTTTGAGGGTGT
>JAGQPS010000309.1:2882-6181 GCA_020426595.1 Planctomycetales bacterium | reverse complement strand
GCTCCTCGCGCGTCAAGCCAACGACACAGATCGACCCGATCAGTGGCAGCGAAATGGAGCCATCTCGAATCACCGTCAACTGGAGATTCTGGCCTCCGTTCTGGAACTGGGAACTCACGGCCGCCAACAAGTCATTCAGTCGCTGGTAGACTCGCACGGGAAGCAGCGTGATGCGCGGCGTGTTGTACTTGGCCACCGAGACCAGTTTCTCCTCCAACAACATGCGTGCTTCCGCCAACGTCAGGTTGGACACCTCGACGCTCTGCAATCCGGGAATCGAAATCGTCCCGTCCGGCATGACCTCGACCGGTTCGCTGGTGTTCAGTTCGGGGTGCGTGTCGGAGCTCACGCGAATCTGGTCGCCAAACGCGAGGCGATAGCTCGTGTCGAGCTGCTCACGCGTTTGTTGGAACGTGAACTGAATCGTATCTCCGCCCCGGATTCGATATCGCCCGGCCGAAGGCTCGCGCCAAGGCCCACCAAGATCGAGTTCGCCGAGTCGACCACAGGCTCCGCCATTGCATCCATAGCTATCGGACATCGACGACGTGACGGGGAACCACTCCAAGCCATTCTCGTCCATCATTCCGTAACTGCTGGCCGGTCCATAAGCCGCTCCAGGATTCACGGGTCCTTGAAAGTTCGGTTCCATCGGCCCCGCGACACCGCCGGTCATCGGATTGCCAAAGCGAGGGCCCGCGTGGGGAGTCGCGACTTCTTCCTGCGTCGAATTCATCGGCCGCCAAGGCATCGACCACGAGACGGCTGAGAATGACGGTCCATCCGTCGACGTGAAGTCACTCTCGTGGCCGCCATGGCGTTGCGTTGGCAGCGGCAAGAGACGCACGTGACGAGGAGTCGGCCGCAAGAGCGGCTCCGACTCCGCAGCTTCCACGTCGCTGGCATCGTCCTTGGCCTCCGGTCGCTCCAGGGCGAATCGCGTTCGGCCCGCCGAGGATGACTCCCCATCCTCGGTTCGCCGCGATGGAACGAGGGCCCCTACGATCGCGAAGGCGCCGACCAAACCGAGGGCGATGGTCCAGGTGGAGTTAACTCGCATGGCGATAAACTCGTTCGATGAAGGGCGTGGGATTGGCAGCGATGGACGACGAACGGAAAGTCAATTAACGAACACCAGAAAAGAATGGGACTCCATTCCCTTGCTGGGCGTTGCGCGGAGCGGGTGTGGCATTCGGCATGGGAGCGCCCGAGGCTGGGAAGGAAGGCACCGGTGTTGGTGCGTTCGCGAGCCCCGTCGGTATCATGCGTTGCCCCAACATCATCTCGGCCTCGCGACGAGCCAGATCGGCCAGTCGCGGCTCGCCTAAGCGTGCATGAGCTTCCGCGAGGTTCCGCCACGCGGCCGGCGTTGGGCGGCTACGCAGGCTCATGACGAGCAAATCGCGGGCGATGGTCCACTGCCCGAGCTTGCCAACCTGAACCGCCAGTTCGTTGGCGGCCACCGCATGGTCGGGTTGCAATCGCAGCGCGACCTGGTGGTAGACAAGGCTCTTGGGCACTGGCAATTGAGCTTGAAATGGGCCCAACGTCTCGACTCCGGCGCTCGGAGCGATCGCATGGAGCTTTCCGAGCGAAACAAACGCCTCGGCCGCGATCGGCTGGTTGCCCGCGGCGTAAGTCAACATGGTCAGCGCCACGCTGTAATAGGCCTCGAGCGACAACTCCTTATCGATTTCCACCGAATCGGGCACGACCGCGCGAAACGTCGCGTGACGATGTGAAATCAACCGAAGTCGGTCGGGATCGTTCGAGTTGCGGGTCGCCTCGAAAAAGTCGGATGCCTCACGCAGCGCTCGCACGCCAATGGCACACGCCTCGGCGTGATCATGCCGCGGGCCAATCCCATCGAGGTTACTCGCGAGATCCTCCAGAGCCTCGGTCAGCTCCTGATCCGCCGCGAATAGTGCTCCCTTTCGAGCAAGTCCCTGGGCCTTCGAGATTCGCTCCAAGAATCCCGCCTGGAACTCCTGAGACAGTGACACCGGAGCCTCGGGCCGCTGCGTGTCGATGCGAGTCATCAACTCGGCGATTCGTCCCGCTTCCATGCGGACGTCGTCAACGATCAGCGATTGGCGAGGCTCACCACCCTGCTCCGTGGCAGACTCGGTGAACTGCCGTTGGACCTGTGCCATGAGATCCGGCTCGGGCCCCAGCCCCGTTCCCAAAGTCCGCGGACTCGTTGGGCGAAGACTTGCGCCATTCGAATGAGGCCCTTGAAAGTTGGGCGACGTGGAACCCATCGGCTCGAGGCCACTCGTCGCGGCGTCGGTAGCTTCCCGCGCGATCGAATCTCGAGACTCGGGCGAGGGTGAATTCGAATCTCGAGCGACGCGAGGATCGGCTCCCGAGGGAGCGGCCGTACTCTGAGTCACTTCATCCGCCGCGCTCTTGACCTCCGCCTCGGAACTGGGAGAAGCCCATGGCTCGGCGACCGGAGACGCTTGAACGCGAGAGCGTGGTCTCGAGGCACCGGACCGATAGATCGCTGGGAGGTCAATGGAATCGACTTCCGAGCCGTTGCGATGACTGGCCAACGAGGCGGGCGTCGCGGCGGTGCCTAACGATTCGGGGGCCTGGGCATCGAGCGAGTCTTGTCTCAATTGCTTGCCGTAGATCGCCACAAGGCTCACTGCCAACACGACGAGCGGAAGCAAGGTGGTGCGTTTGATCGTCTCGTTCCACATCGGATCCGTCCCCCTCTCACTGCCCCCAAACCAGCGCCCCGTGCCAAGGCACTCGAGACGCGGCTCGCTTAGCGATTGCCCCGGTTACGCGCGATGGAATCAATGCGCGAGGCCTCCAAGCCTCACCGTGGGCACAAAGCGTTGATCGGAAACGTCGTATTCGAACTGCCTGGAATTGCCTCCTCATTCGCAACAACGCGAACCGCGTTGGTGTGCAAACGGAACGACCGAAACAACCCGCACTTGGGCTCCGCTAACATCAGTAGGGAACCTACAATCGTCACAGACGGACCAAGCGGGACGACCCGTTCCGCGGTCAAATTCACGTCCGCCGCATGGGAGTGTCAGGCAAGATGCGAGAAACGAGACGCGTGAAGTTCCCGACCCAACGTGGGCATGAACTGGTGGGAATCCTAGAGCGTCCGACCGGTCCAGTCCGGTTCCAGGCCGTGGCGGCTCACTGCTTCACATGCACCAAGGATCTCAAGACACTGGTGAAGCTCAGTCGCGAATTGGTCCGCCGAGGTATCGCCGTGTTTCGGTTTGATTTCACGGGACTTGGCGAAAGCCAAGGGGACTTCTCGACCTCGACAT
>JAGQPS010000309.1:1354-2784 GCA_020426595.1 Planctomycetales bacterium | reverse complement strand
GTCCGCCGAGGTATCGCCGTGTTTCGGTTTGATTTCACGGGACTTGGCGAAAGCCAAGGGGACTTCTCGACCTCGACGTTCGCGGACAACTGCGAGGACTTGGAAGCCGCGCTGCGGTTCGTCGAAACGGAGTTCGCGCCGGTCGATCTTCTCTTCGGACACAGCCTTGGGGGAGCGACAAGCCTCGTCGCCGCCGCTCGGCGCAAGCGTGCCGCTCAAAGCGAGCATCCAGCTCCACGAGTCCTCGTGACGCTCGGCTCGCCGTGCGACACGCCGCACCTCGCCGACAAACTCGAGCGAATGGATCCGACACTGCTCACGGCCGATGAAGGCGAGGTCACGATTGGAGGGATCAACTTCGTGATCCGCCGCCCCATGCTCAACGGGTTACGGTCGTTCAACGTTGCGCAGGAGATCCAGGGGCTCGACATTCCGACGCTGATCGTGCATTCTCGCTCCGACACCACGGTCGACTTCGCGAATGCGCTGAGTCTCTTTGACATGCTGCGACCGCATGCCAGTCTGCTGGCCGTGCCCGACGCGGACCACCTGTTCACGACTCCGCCGAGCGAGATCGCGTTCCTCGCCGAAACGCTTGATCGATTCACCGCGCGGGCCACGAGTCGCTATCAGGCTCCTACGACTTGACCTCCGCGCCGCCCCGATAACGGGATGCGAGCGCCGGATCGATCTCGAAGGCGCTTTGAGCCACCTTCTCGACCGCTTCCCGGATTTGCTCTTCGGTGTGCTCCGAGGTGATGAAGAAGCGGACTCGCGCCTTCTCTTCTTCCACTGCGGGATGCAGGATCGGCTGGGCGTTGATGCCTCGCGTGAACAGCTTTTCGGACAACTGCAACGCCGAGACCGAACTGCCGGTGATGACCGGCACGATCGCCGTCCCCATCGCCACGCCGGTATCCAGTCCATAGTGCCGCGCGAGCTCCAAGAAGAGCTGGGCGTTCTCGCGCAGCTTCGCGACTCGATGAGGCTCGCGCGAAAGCACCTGCACCGCGGCCAAGGCCGCGCCCGTGCTCGTCGGTGGGATGCCGTTCGCGAAAACGAATCCAGGAGTCGTGTACCGCAGGTAGTGCACCATCTCGCGCGATGCGCCGATGAAACCACCGCACGATCCAAACGACTTGCTCAGCGTCCCCATCCAAAGATCGACGTCGGCTCGCGGAACTCCCTGCAACTCACCAAGTCCCTTGCCATGCTCACCGAGCGTGCCCATCGAGTGGGCTTCATCGACGAAAAGCATCGCCTTGTGTCGCTTCTTGACCTCGACGAACTTCGGCAGATTGGGATAGTCGCCATCCATGCTGTAGAGGCCTTCAATCGCTACCAGCACGCGTCGATACTCGCCTCGAATCTCGGTCAAGATCTGATCGAGTTTCTGCCACGAGTTGTGCTCGAAGGCTCGTCGGCGAGCG
>JAGQPS010000309.1:0-1255 GCA_020426595.1 Planctomycetales bacterium | reverse complement strand
CGATACTCGCCTCGAATCTCGGTCAAGATCTGATCGAGTTTCTGCCACGAGTTGTGCTCGAAGGCTCGTCGGCGAGCACCGGACAGCATCGCCCCCTGGATGATGCTGTTATGAGCCAGAGCATCATGCAGGATCAAATCGCCGGGGCCAAACAGGTGGCCGATCACCGTTTCGTTGGTGGCGTGACCACCAGGGAAAGTGATCACGTCCTCAAGACCAAAAAACTCGGCGAGCGCCCCTTCCAACTCACGGTGGATTCGCTTCTCGCCAGAAACCAATCGACTCGCCGACACACTCGTGCCGTAGCGATCAATGGCCTCCTTGGCACCTTGGTTCACTTCGGGATGCCCCGAGAGTCCCAGGTAGTTGTAGCTGGCGAAGCTGATCAGACGCCGATCGCCAATGACGGTAGTGTCGGCGATTAGCTCTTCGTGAACCGAGAAGAACGGGTCGCGAGTTCCCGTCGCCTCGATCAAGTGCCGATTGCGTTGCAGACGCACGTACTCGGGCATCTTGGTCACGAGGTAGAACGACTCGGGAATCTCCTGCAACGAGCGTCGCGTCGGCTTGCCTTGTTCGACACGAGACTGGCTCGTGGTGACCGGCCGATCGCCAATGTGCTCCCGGATCGCGAGCGCGACCTCGCCCACGGTTTCGATTTCCTGCAGGACGTCATCGGGGAATCGTCCGCCAAACGTCTGTTCGAGAGCGTTGGCGATCTGCAATCGTTCGAGCGAATCGAGCCCAAGATCGACGACGATGTTGGTGTCGAGCGTTAGATCGCGAGACCGCTCCTTGGCCACCTCGCGCACTTGCTCCATCACGATCTCGGCGATCACCGGATCGACATCGAGGTCGACCAAACCATTGCGATCGGCGGTTTGCGGAGCCGCGGGCACGGTCGCCTTCTGCTCCCACAAACACCACCGCTCCACCTCGAGCAATTTGCCATTCAAGAACGCATCGCGACAGGCATGCCGTTGGATCTTACCGCTACTGGTCTTGGGGACCGAACCGCTTCGCACCAACACGACGGCGTCGGGAGGCAATTCATGTTCGGCGGTGACACTTCGACGAATTCCGTCGATCACCTCGTTCCAATCGTTCCGTTTTCCACGCTCGACCTCGCAAACCACGATCAAGCGTTCCGCTCCCTCGTGCTCGATGGCGAAGGCGGCGGAACAGGAGTTACGGAGTCCATCGTTGGAGGCCTCGACGGTGGCCTCGATGTCTTGCGGGTATCGATTGACACCCC
>JAGQPS010000308.1 GCA_020426595.1 Planctomycetales bacterium | reverse complement strand
TCGGCTGGACGCGTGGCATGCGTCAACCATGGCCAAGGCTGAAGCATCGGAAGTTGCTCGGCGATTGCTCGCGCCCGTTCCATGTCGGGCGACTCGGGCGTGGACGCATTTATCGAGCCAACACATCGCAGACTCGCTCCGGCTTCTTGCAGCTCCCTCTGGAGCTGTGCGGAGACCAAAGCGCTGTCCGACGGAACGATGACTCGAGGAGGCACGCGTGATTCGTGTAACAAGGTCAAGAGCCGTTGGGCCGTCGAGCTGTTCTCGCGCAGCCATAAGACCAGGATTCGCCCGGCGCGCTGTAATGCAGTTTGTTCGATGGACGAGTCGCATGGACGGCTCGTGCACGTCGCGGCGGTCGCGAATGTCGCTCCAGCCAAGACATCATGAGCCGAGGAGGAGCGAGCCGCATACCAATGAGACGGATGACGCGATCGTTCTTGCCAGAGCCATTGATGAAGCGCCGCCGCGCGGCCAGGCACCGCTTGCCAACGGCTCGCCACCACATGCGTGGTGGGCCATCGCCATGCGCCAGTCGTGTCCGGCGAAGCCTTGGACGGAGTGAACGGCGATGCGGGCAGAGCAAGCCCCGAGGGCCAATGTGTCGGTGACATGGTTCGATCCTGACATAAGTCCGTGAGATCGATTCATGAGTCGACGTGGCACGACCAGCGAATCGGAAAGTCGCGACCGGCTTACTCTTGTAAGGCACGACTACGAATTATTGAAACGGTGAATTGGGCGGGAGGAAAGAGGGGCGTGTCGTTTCGCCGCCCATCCGCATGGAGTAGTCGGCGGGTGATGGACGCATGATGCGGAGGGAAAACTGAATGCAAAAGCCGCTCACGCTCTTAGATGTTGGCTTACGGGATACTGCTAGACGGATGTGTTGTCGGCGTAACGGGTTGATGGCGTGTTCGGGAATTCGAAGAATCCCTCGCTCACGCGTCGGGTTTCCTGGGTTTTCCCACGATTGAACTCGCCGGTTGGGGCGAAGCGTAAGATCGGTGGATCAAACGTTTCGCGGCGCGGTTGTAGGTTGGTGACTCGCTATTGGCCCCTGTGACGTCGGCCCTGTGACGTCGGCCTTGTTACTCGCCGGAACGGAGCTGATACATCGCGAGGGCCGCGATCGACTTGGCGTCCTTGAGAAGCCCATCGCGGAGCCATTGCATGGCCGTTTCAAGCGAGGCGATTTCAACGGTGATGCGTTCGTCCGCTTCGAGTTTCTGCGCCTTCTGGCTCAAGCCACGGGCCAAGTACACCAGCATTCGTTCATCGAGAATGCCGGGCGACATCACGAATTCCCCCAGGCACTCGACACGCTCCGCGACGTACCCTGTCTCTTCCTCGAGTTCACGGTGGGCGGTTTGCAACGGAGGTTCAACCTTGTCACGCGTGCCGGCGGGGAGTTCCAACAGTTCCTCCGCGACGCTCAATCGATAGTTACGGATGAACACAAGAGAACCATCGTCCAACACGGGAATGATGATCACCGCGCCGGGATGGCGAATCACGTCACGCGGAGGAAGTCCGAGCGACGCATCCGGCTCGACTCGAACCACGCGAAACCGATCCGCTTGATACCTCAGCGATTCTTGCATGAAAGTTCATCCGTCGATGTGTCGCCGCGAGGCGTGTTGACGTTTACGGCTGCTCTTGAAACTCGTTGGATCCTTGCAGGTCCGCCACTTCGGCCGACGACGTGTCCTCGACGACGACGATCCAGCCGGTGTTGGAAATGTTCGCGGCTCGCCCCTGCACCATGACGGGCGCGATCGCGGCGAGGCAGGAATTCTTGTCGATCGGATCCTCGAAGCTCCACATGATCTGCAGGCTATCGGGGGAACTCATCCGCGCCGATCCGGCTCGGGCCCGACGCAGTTGAGCCGCGCGATCAAGCGTCTCCTCGTCGACCCGGGGCGGAAGCTCCTGTTGCTGAGCCAGGTCATTGCCTGTCGCGAACAAGACCAGGCCCGGTTCACCGTCGAACTGGTTCTCTCGTGAATCGACCAGCAGGAGCTGCACTTCGTTCGGGAATTCGAACTGTCCGACCTCAATCGTCATGCAGAGTAGTCCAATGGGCGTGCGACCCAGAGTCTCCGGGGGATCGCTCCAAATCGGAACGGAAAAGGCGACCATGGCGGTTTGCGTATTGCGACTGAAGAACACCGCCGACATATGGACCGGACGGCCTTCCAGAATCGGGGGCGGCTCGTCTCCGAGTTCCTCGCTGGTGAGGTCACGACCGCGCCCGTGAAAGTAGTCTCGGTGGCGGAAATTCTGCCCAATCGTCACCGCCTCTTCCAAAGGGCTGCGCGCCTGCTGCGTGCCATCTCGCGAATTGACGAACCAGCTCTTCCATTGAATTTCCTTGTGGTCGAGGGCTCGGCCGTTGAGCCAGCCCTGCAACCGTTCGCGCGCATCGGAATCGGTCGGATTCTCGTTGAGCGTCGCGACCAGTTCCCGCAATCGTGGTGAGGAGGCTTCGGCTTCCAGGATGCGCCAGCGAAGATCGATTTCGTTGGCGATCGCTTCACTCAGGAAGATCGCGGAAAGAGCGAGGTTGCGCCGTCGATGTCGTTCCGCGAGTCCACTGGCTCGCTCGGCATCGGAACGCGCGATCGATTCACTGCGAGCCGCGACGCCGAGTCCCACCGCGGACAACAGGCTGACGATGACGATCAACAGCGTGCTAATCAGAGTCGTGAACATGACGGCTCGATGCCGTCGCATCCAACGCATCAATCGTTCCCGACCGGGCTCGCGGTAACATGTCACGGGATCGTCGGCGAGGTACCGTTCGATGTCGTTGGCGAGCGCGAGTGCCGAGGGATAGCGATCCTCCGCGTTGAGACTCATCGCCTTCATGCAGATCGCATCGAGAGCCCGAGGGACCCAAGGGCTCAGGGCGCGTGGACGCGGCAGATCACCTCGGAGCACACGGTCTCGCACCTCGGTCAACGACCCCGAAACCGCGGGACGACCCACCAAGAGTTTGAACAACGTCGCGCCGAGACTATAGATGTCGCTGGTCGCACTGGGGCGTTCGCCTCGAGCCTGTTCGGGACTCATGTAGGCGGGGCTAATCCGATTGGATGGCGAAGTGTCTTCCTCGGTCGTTCTGGGACGCAGTTCCGTCAGTTCGCCGCTCCCCATCACGTCGGGCGTTCGCTCGACGATGATCGCTTGTCCCCAGTCGACGACCATCGTTTCGCCATACCGGCCCAACATCACATTGTGCGGTTTAAGGTCGCCGTGCACGACGCCTCGGCGGTGGGCGTACGCGATGGTCTTGCAAACCGATACGAAATGCCCCAGCAATTCCCGCAAGCGTCGATTGCGCGCTTGACGCGTTGAATCGGGGAGTCGCTCGGGCTCGTTGGCGTTAACTCCGCCTTGCGTGTCGCTGCGTGAGCCGGAGTGGGAACGCGACGGGATGGGGCCGGTTCGCGAAAGAGCGGCGTGAAAATCGGTGATCGCTGAATCGAGATCCGAGCCTCGCACGTACCGCATCACATAGAAGGGACGTCCGCGGACCGTCGTTCCCATCGCGTAGACTGGCACGACGCCGGGGTGATCCAGTCGGCTCGTGATCTCGGCCTCGACCGCGAACCGCTTCCGCTGGTCCGGATCATTGGCCTCGCGAGCCTGCATGAACTTGATGGCGACATCGCGGTGTAGGTCATTGTCGTGTGCTCGGAAGACGATCCCGAGTCCACCGCGACCCACGAAATCCAGCTCATCAAAGCAACCTTCGACCCGGACTTCACCCGTGAGTTCGGGAATCGTGCGACCATCATCGGAGAGAGGCGTATTCGCCGCGTTGAAATCGGCGGTGTCCGAGAACAAACGTCCGTCAACCGACTCCAGCGCCGCGATCCGCTCGCGCAAGATCGGGAGCAGGTGCGGCAGGTCTCGGCAGAGTTCCTCCGCCGAAAGCGCGTTGCCAGCTTCTCGAGCCTCTTCCCAGAGGTCGAGCAGTTCATCCAGTTGTGTCTCTTCCGACATGCGGGGCGTCTCGGAGGTCAGTCGGCCGGGTTTTCACCGTCGAGCTTCTTGTGCAGCGCGAGGCGAGCCGAGCGCCAGCGACGTTTCACCGTACGAACGTCGACCTGCAGAATATCGGCGGCTTCCTGCTGCGTCAGCCCATGGTACCAAAGCAATTCGACGACTTCCCGTTCGTGCTCCGACAGGCTCTCGATCATGGAGTGGAACTCGACCCACTCCATCATGTTTTCGGGAGTGACGCTTGTCTCGAGTGGCTCGAACGCCGGATTGACTCGCTCTTCCCCATCGGCTGATGGAGACTGGGTTTGGTAGCGTTTGCCAAGACCAGAATAGTGGCGAGCCAAGTCGAGCAGCTCGCGCCGAATCTGCAGGGCCGCGAGACGGTAGAAATGGCGCGCGTCCACCGGTTGCACATCGCCCAAGGAGCGGTGAAGCCGCAGCAACGCGTTTTGAAAGACATCCTCGGTTTGTTCCCAGCGGCTGACGTTGGGGTACCCCGCCTTCATTCGCTTGGTCATCGTCAACAAACGTCGTCCGGTCGCCTCGAGCAGCTCGTTGCGGGCGAAGGGATCGCCTTGACGTAGTTGCTCGAGTAGCTCTTCCAACCGGGATACCGGGATTGTCGATTCAATATCCATTCCTTAATTCTCCTCCAGGCGACCGATTGTGGGGGACCCAGTGGGTCGTTGCAACGCCGGGCAAACGCGAGAGCGATGAAAAACGTGCGTCGCGAGCCCCGAACCCCGGCATCACGGGTACTCGTTTGGCCGCGGCGGTTGGCGAGGCGACTCGTTGGCCACCCATCTTGAACCCGCCCACTGTTCCATGAGTCGGCCGCGCGAATTGAGGCTTGGTCGCGGCGGTCGGGTTCTTCCGCTGAGCCATCGAATCATCCGTGGAGAACAAAGCCAGGCATCTTGCACTCCCAGTTTCGTGGGGCATGATCGGAGGCCGCTTCGCGCGCGGCGGTCAGCGATTGGGGGCGTCATCGTGGTCCAGGCGACGGTCCGTGGGGGCGCAAGTCTTCGCGATCCCAGCCTCCGAGTTGCGCGGCTGTTACGCAAAATCACTTGTCCGCGCGAACGCGCTACTGCGATCATGCGTCGAAGCTCAACGCGACGGAGCCCGCGAATGCGATCCGGCGTTGAACGGCCAAATCATTAGCCGGGACCTTGGGGTACCGGACCTGTTAGGTGGGAGTGCGGAACGATGATTCCTCGGGTCTTGCAGTTGTTGCTCATCGGGTGGTTGGCCGTAGGTAGCGTCGTGATGACGGGACGATTCGTGAGCGCCCAGGAGGGCGACTCGGCGGATGAGCGGCCGCTGCGGGAACGCACGATATACGTTCCTTACCAACGGCTACGCAGTCTCTTTGAAAAGGAGGGACGCGGAGTCTTCCTGCCTTACGAGGAATTTCAACAGCTATGGCAAGCCGCGCGTGAAGGCAGGGGTGAAGTGGCTCCGGAGCCAGATCGCCAACGAAGCGTGATCACCGCGATCGACTCCGTGGCGACGGTCGAGGGGACCGTCGTGTCGGTTGAGTCGACGGTGCGGCTTGAGCTACTCGCCTCGGGGTGGCACGAGATTCCCTTGCAACTCATGGGGTCGGCCTTGAGCCAAGCCACGATCGATGATCGACCGGCCCGAGTTTTCCAGCGAGAGGACGGTCAGCAAGTTCTGTTGCTCAGAAATCCGGATGACGCTCCGTTGGGCATCGAGTTGAAACTCGTTTACGCCCAGATCTACGAAAAGACTCCCGGCACCAACCATGTCGTCCTGCATCCCCCGTTGGCTCCCATTCACCGATGGGAAATCGTGGTGCCGGAAGCCGATGCCCAAGTTCGCATCCAACCCAATGTCGCCTTGAAAACCCTCGCGGCCGAAACCGAGGGGAACGACGCGCCAACGGACAATGTCGGTGAGGCGATGGAGGGCGACGAGAATGGGGCGCTCACGCGAGTCGAGGCCTATGTCGGAGGAGCCGATACCGTTGGTTTCTCATGGACGGCGAAAGCCGAAGGGGCCGCCGGGCTCACAGCGCTTGTTACGGCTCAAGCGCGCCAGGAAGTAACGGTCGATGAAGGCGTCATTCGCACCCGCGCGACGCTCACCTACGATGTCTCCCGCGCCGACGTCTCTCGATTCGTAATTGAAGTCCCGGCCGATCACGACT
>JAGQPS010000307.1 GCA_020426595.1 Planctomycetales bacterium | reverse complement strand
CGTTGGGAAGTCATTCCGCTGGCGTACCAGCGAATGCTGATTCAGCCGTTGATCAGAGTCGTTTCCACCGAGAGCGGGAT
Organism: Planctomycetales bacterium; assembly: GCA_020426595.1. GTDB lineage: Bacteria > Planctomycetota > Planctomycetia > Pirellulales > Pirellulaceae > UBA11682. The sequence continues at coordinate 6,105 of JAGQPS010000307.1, read as the reverse complement.
TCCGGAAGTAATCCACTGCCTTGTCATGGACCGACTTGTGGCCAAGGTAAGCCGAACTGGTCCATTCCACCCGCCTCGCCTCCGACTCGGCGCGAGCGCGATCCGGGCAATGGCCTAGAAGCTTGGTGCGACGGAGCGGACGAACCAACCGCGAACCGATTTGCTCGTCCTCAGGACCAAGCCGACGTCACCGCCGGTTTTCCTCAATCGATCGAACGGCCTCCTCGATCTTCTTAAGCCGCGAGCGGCTCTTTGGCTCGCGCTCCCTTGAGCTACTGGGAATGAGGTGTGTCGTTCGACAGGCCTGGTTCCCCATGCGGCTCGTCGTGGCACGTTTTCTCGAGCAACTTGGTCATCGCACGGGCGATGGCATCTGGTCGAGGGAACATCCCCACGGACCCCCTTCCAAACGGTCAATATCCGAAACTTCTAGACGACACCGCTAACGCGGTCGGTTTGGATGTGGATGACAACGCGGGTCGCGTCCCGCGATTGGATCGTTCTCGAAGCGGTTGAGGAACGTGATCGTCCAAGTGACTCCGACTCGTCGCAGCGCTTCGCGTTGGGCAATGTGTCACGCTTCTAGGAGCGAGCACGACGCCTGGGTTTAAGAATGTGATCGCACGCTTACGCAATGCTCTCGCGCCCGCCACCTCGGCGCCGCGGGATTCTGGATAGGGCTGAATCGATGAGTGACAAGGTCGCACAAGAGCCGGCCAGCCGGCCGAAGAAGAAGTACGTGCCAGCCGTGACGCCTCGCTTGAAGATCGCGTTGATCGCGGTCTTCGCGTTGTTCGCCGTGTTGATGGCGAACTCGGTTTATCTCGCGTCGATCACCACGCTCGAGGTGGTTACTGGCCTGAGCTATCAGGACTATTTCTATCTCCTGATGTTCCTGTTGCATCTGGTCCTGGGCTTTCTGCTGCTGGTCCCCTTCACCATCTTCGCTTGGTTCCATTTGATCGCGACTCGCAAACGCCGGAACAAGATGGCGGTGCGAATGGGCTACGCGCTGCTCGCCGTTTGCTTGGTGTTGCTCATTAGCGGCATCGCCTTGACTCGGATCGTCGGCGTGCTTGAACTCAAGCAACCGCTGCTCCGGCAGCTTGTCTACTGGGCTCACGTCATCGCTCCCTTGGTGGCGATTTGGTTGTACTGGCTCCATCGACTCGCCGGACCGCCCATCAAATGGCGAGTCGGTTTGTCGTACGTCGGTGTCGTCGGAGTCGTGGTTGTTGGATTGTTGGTGGTCAAGGCTCAGGATCCACGCAAGTGGGCGACGGCCGGCTCTCCATCGAGCGCGACGTATTTCGAGCCGTCACTTGCTCGCACGCGCGATGGCAATTTCATCTCGGCCGGCGTGATGATGAACGACGCGTACTGCCTCGAATGTCACGAGGACATTTACAACGATTGGCAGCACAGCGCCCACAAGCTCAGCTCATTCAACAATCCGGCTTATCTCACGAGCGTGGTTCAACTGCGCGACGTACTGATGGAGCGCGATGGAGACGTCAAGGCGTCTCGCTGGTGCGCCGGTTGTCACGACCCGGTGCCGTTCTTTAGCGGCAAGTTCGACAACCCTGAGTACGATGTCTTCACCGATCCCACGGCGTCGGCCGGCATCACCTGCACGGTCTGCCACACGATCACCCACGTCAACTCGCTCAAGGGGAACGCGGATTACACGATCGAAGGCGCGGTGCATTACCCCTTCGTCGATAGCGAGAATCCGATTTTGGCCTGGGTCAACCGGCAGCTCGTGAAGGCGAAACCGAGTTTTCACAAGCAGGTGTTCCTCAAGCCCCTGCACAAGGATCCGGAGTTCTGCGCGACATGTCATAAGGTTCACTTGCCCGGCGTGTTGACCGACTACAAGGAGTTCCTTCGCGGGCAAAACCACTTTGATTCGTATCACCTCAGTGGCGTTTCGGGACACGGCATTCGCAGCTTCTACTACCCACCGCAGGCCCAGCAGAACTGCAACGAATGCCATATGCCCCGACGGGAGTCGGATGACTTCGGAGCTCGATTGGTCGACGGTCGCATGACCGTGCACGATCATCTCTTCCCTTCGGCCAATACCGGTCTGACTTGGATGTACGACCAGCCGGAGATGACCGAGCGACACATGCGATTCAACGACGGAGTGATGCGGGTCGACATTTTCGGGATCAAGGAAGGCGGCGATATTTCCGCTCCACTGGTCGCGCCGTTACGACCGGAGGTACCCACACTCGCCGCCGGACGCGAGTACCTGCTCGAGTCGGTGATCCGCACGATGAAGCTGGGACACCACTTCACCCAAGGGACCGTTGATTCGAACGAGGTCTGGCTTGATGTGACCGTGATCGAAGGAGCCGAGTACGATGACTCGGGAGCTCGAACTGGTGGTCGCGTGATCGGCCGAAGTGGCGGTCTCGACGAGCAGAAGGGTGTCGATCCCTGGTCGCATTTCGTGAACGTGTTCATGCTCGATCGCAATGGCAATCGCATCAACCGGCGAAACGCCAACGATATCTTCGTTCCGCTTTACAACCATCAAATGCCGCCTGGGGCGGGACAAGTGGTTCATTACCAACTTGCGTTGCCCGAGGATGTGACTCGGAACGTCACGGTCGAGGTGCGGCTCCAGTACCGCAAGTTCGACGCGGAGTACATGCAGATCGTGGCCGACTTCCACCGCCAGAACAATCGTCCGTTACGCGGCTTGGTGGACGGCCAAGAGACGTACGTCAACGAGCTGCCCATCATGACGATGGCGATGGACAAGATGACATTCCCGGTCGAGGGAAGTGGTGTCGAGGTCGTGAATGAAGAGCGTGACATCCCAACCTGGCAGCGGTGGAACGACTACGGCATTGGTTTGCTGCTCGAGAGCATGGGAGCCAGTGGGCAAGGCGAATTGGCTCAGGCCGAACTCGCGTTCAAGGAGGTCGAGGCGCTCGGCCAGTTCCATGGTCCGATCAACTTGGCTCGTGTCTACAACGCCGATGGTCGGCTCGATGAAGCAACCGATGCGCTGGCTCGCGCGGTGACCTATCAGGAGCAGGACAACTATCCGGCCTGGACGGTGTTGTGGTTGACCGGCGTGATCAATCGCCAGCAAAACCACTTGGATGCCGCGATCGAGAATCTGGACGCGGCGTTGAATTACCGCACGGAAGCCACCGTGGCTCGTGGCTTCGATTTCACGCAGGATTACTTCGTCAACAACGAACTCGTCTCGACGATGTTCGACCGATCCAAACAGCTCAATGGTGAGGAACGAGTCGCGATGCTGAGACGATGCATGGAGGCTTCCGAGCGGACTCTCGCGATCGACGTTGAGAATGCTCCGGCTCACTACCTTCGCTCGCAGATCTTCGACGAGATGTCGGCGGAGTATCCCGAGGGGTCGGAGGAAGCCGAACGCTACGCGGCCTTGGCGGATGAAGCCCGCGAGGCTCATGCTCGCTATAAGCTGGACGAGAACGCGGGTGACCGGGCGATCACGATCGCCCGCGGGCAATATCCCGCGGCGAATGAAGCGGCCGAGCGAGTCAATATTTACAAGCTCCGTCGCCCCGGTGCTCCGGAGTTGCCTCGCGAGGCCTGGGATGAAACGAGCGCGGTGGAAACTCCCGCGTCCGCGGAGTCCGGCTCGGAGCTCGATGCGGCCTCGATTCGATTCCAAATTCCGGTCGAGGAACTCCAGGAGCTCTTTGAGAACTTGGCGGGCGACGAAGCCGAAGCGATCGCGGTCGACTGAGCGAGTGGGTTCGGCGATGCCGTTCACTTGGACGATGTCTCGCGGGGACTCTGCCGCCCCCGCGAGACAACGTCGGACCAATCAAGATTACGAAAGTTCATTGCCGCTTGAATTGAATCGAGCGGGCACATCACACGAAAGAGAAATGCGATGGCGGATTCCGAGAATCTTCCTTCTGATGAAGAACGCGATGAAATCGAGGGTGGCCGTCGCATCGCCTCGGCGTTTCGAGCCAGTTTGTTGGTGATCATTGGTACCGGCGTCGTGGTCGGTGGCATTGCCTTGGCGATTGTTTACTGGCCCAAGCCTCCGGTGACGGAGCGTGAGGCTGAATTGGTCGAGCCTCAGCGCCGTCAGGTGAAAATCGAGGAAGTGCCGAGCGTCGCGTTTGTCGATGTGACCGACGAGGCCGGTATCGACTTCGTGCATACCAATGGCGTGAGCTCTTGGAAGCTATTGCCCGAGACGATGGGTGGCGGCTGTGCGTTCTTCGATTACGACAACGACGGTGACGCGGACTTGCTGTTGGTCAATTCCAACTTCTGGCCCGAGGAAAGACCGGCGGATGCCACGACGCCCACGACTCGCCTGTATCGCAATGATGGTGCTGGAAAGTTCTCGGACGTATCGGCGGACTCCGGTCTCGCGGTTGAGATGTACGGCATGGGAGCCGCGATCGGCGACTTTGATGGAGACGGCTGGGACGACGTGTTTCTGACCGCCGTAGGCTCCAATCGGCTCTTCCGAAATCGTACGGATGGAACGTTCGAGGATGTGACGGCGACGGCCGGTGTGGCGGGAGCCGCGGACGAGTGGAGCAGCAGTGCCGGGTTCGTCGATTACGATCGGGATGGTGATCTCGATCTCTTCGTGTGCAATTACATCGAGTGGAGTCGCGAACTCAATATTCGGCTCAAGCCAACGCTCGATGGACAGACTCGCGCCTACGCGCCGCCGATGCAGTTCCAAGGTCGGTTTCCGTATCTCTATCGCAATGAGGGGAATGGCACGTTCGCGGAGGTGGGCGAGGCCGCTGGGCTGCACGTGCGCAATGTGTCGGGCTATCCCGTTCCCAAGGCGCTGGGCGTCGCGTTCGTCGATTTCGATCGCGATGGCTGGGTCGATATCTTGGTCGCCAGCGATACGGTGCCCAATCAGGCCTACCGCAATCAAGGCAACGGGACGTTCCAGGAAATGGGGCAATCGATCGGATTGGCGCTGGATAAGACCGGTGTCGCCACGGGAGCGATGGGTATCGATGCCGCGTTTCATCGCAATGACGACGCGCTGAGCGTGGCGATCGGCAATTTCTCGGACGAGCCAACCAGTCTGTTCGTCTGGCGAACTCGCACGCGAGTCTTCACCGATGATTCGGCGCCCACCGGACTCGGTCCCGCGAGTCGCCAGGAACTGACGTTTGGCGTCGGCTGGTTCGACTACGACTTGGATGGCCGACAGGATTTGATTTCCGCCAATGGACATCTCGAACATGAGATCGCCAAGATTCGCCGCAACCAATCGTACGAGCAGCCTCCGCACTTGTTTTGGAACGCTGGTCTCGGCCAGGACAACGAATTCGTTAGCGTGCCCGAGGATCGCTGCGGCAAGGACCTTTGCGCGGCGATGCCGGCCCGCGGGATCGCCATGGCGGATATCGATCTTGATGGCGACGTGGACGTGCTCCTCACGAGTAGCGGCGCTCGTCCTCGCTTGTTGCGGAACGACCAATCGCTCGGCCACCATTGGCTGAGTGTCGAGTTGGTGGGACCGGCCGGCAATCACCGAGCCTTGGGAGCCGAAGTGAAGATCGTCACCGCCGACGGCGAGCAGCGACGCATCGTCTCGGCGACTCGGGGCTACCTATCGCAGAGTGAACCGATCGCCCATTTCGGTCTCGGCGAAACCACGGCGGTGGAGTCGATCGAGGTACGTTGGCCCGACGGTTCGACTCGGTCGTATCCCTGCCCCGACGTCGATCGTCAGGTAACGCTGCGCTACGATGCGGAGGACTCGGATACGGAGGCCCCGGATACGGCTGACTCGGAGTCCGCGGATGCGGAAACGACCGACTCGGAGCCGACGGGCGGCGAGTAACTCGCGGCGTGCCCCCTTGGCATCAGCGATGCGTGCCAACTCGAATCGCCTACGCGGAACAGGGACTTCCGCCCTATGGTAGCCAGAGCCCGGTGGGAGAAACGCGGGCCCTTGGTGCTGACCGGAGTGACGAGCTTAGATGTTGCGCTTTCAGGGATGGGGCTAGACGGAAGTGTTGGTGGTGTAACGAGTTGATCGCGCGTTTGAGAATTTAAAGAATCCCTCGCTCACCGGGCTGTTGATTTAAGCCCGACGGATGC
>JAGQPS010000306.1 GCA_020426595.1 Planctomycetales bacterium | reverse complement strand
ATTGATTGGCCTGGGCGATGCGTGAAAAGCGCAACATCAAAACTCACGCTTCGGGTTTCCTTTGGTCTTCCACGCTTTTGAATTGATTGGCCTGGGGCGAAGCGTGGAAAGCTCGACATCAATGCCGTGGTTGGCGTTGGGCGAGCATTACTCCGCCAACAACTGCACATCGCCGTAACGCAGGACTCCACGCAAGCTCCAAGCCACTTCATCGTGGGTGGGTCGCAAGAGAATCGCATGGCACCGTCCCGGATCGTCGAGATTGAGTTCCGCCTCTTCGCCTAGGAGCCGCGCTGGATGAACGCTGCACGCGTCGATCGCTTGCCGCACATCGAGATCGGTAACCCGGCTCAACCGACCGATCGCTTGCCAGAGAGGCAGGGCGGCACCCGCTAGGTATTGCCGTTGCCCAGCGACCACGAGCCGGCCGTTTTCCAGGACCTCGACCGCACCGAGCGAGCTTTGCTCGTAGAGTCCCGGCGGCATCCCGCCCAGCCCGGTCATGTCGCTCACCGCGACGATCCGCGAGGCGGTTTTACACCTCACGAAACAATGCAAGACCTCATCGGGCAGGTGATGTCCGTCGGCGATCACCATCGCGACCAACCGGTCCTCCGCGAGTTGGCTCCAGAGATAATTCGGATGCCGCGGTAGTTGCCCATGGGCTCCGTTGCCCAGATGAGTCGAAAGCGTCGCTCCCGCATCGACCGCCGCCGCGATTTGGTCACGCGTCGCGTCGAGGTGACCGAGCGAAACCAACACCTCTTGTTTCACCAGCGCGCGGATGAAGTCAGGGCTTTCCGCGTACTCCGGAGAGACGGTCACCAGCCGGATCGCGCCCCCCGCCGATTCCTGCCACCGCGCGAACTCATCGATACTCGGCGGACGAATATGGGCCAGCGGATGGGCGCCGCGGGGACCATCGTGGGGACTGAGATAGGGCCCCTCGAGATGGATGCCAACCAATCGTTCGCGCACGGCGGCAGAAACATCGCGCGCCTGTCGGATCATGCGCAACGCTCCGTCAATCCGCTCGAATGACTGAGTCGTCACCGTGGCCAGCGCTCGCCCCACGCCGTCCTGATCGAGTCCGCGGGCCAGCCGCTCGATCGACTCGACGTTGATCGCCGGGTCCAGGAAGTCGCAACCGGCTCGACCGTTGATCTGCAGATCGACCAAGGCAGGCGCGATGAGCTCATCCGCCTCGGCGTCGTCGGCGAGCCTGCGACTCGAGACCCACTTTCCGCCGGACCAATCCAGCTCCCAGACCTCGCCACTGGCATAGTGGCGGACGCGTCGCGACGTCATGAGGACTCCTTCGGCGGCCACGGAAGTGTCGTTCGACAACAAGGCGCGGTTTAGACCTCGAGATACTCTTCCAATGTTTCTCGGATCACTTGCCCCGTCGGTTCCGAGCCGGTCCATCGCTCGTAGGCCAAAGCGACTTGCCCAGCCATCATCTCGACTCCCGACATCGTGGTCAGACCGCGACGCCGAGCTTCCTGAATCAGCCGTGTTTCCGGAGGATTGAAGATGACGTCGGCCACCACCAACGTTTCGGAGCAGGCCGAGAGGTCGACGGCTGGTCGCTCGTCGGGTTCGCACCAACCGACCGTCGTCGCTTGGACCAGCAACGTGGTTTCGGCGGGCACTTCCCAGTTGCCGGACCAAGCCGAGGCGCGCGCGTCGATTTGGCAACGCTCCTTGAGTTCGCCGGCCAGGCGCTCGGCGCGCTCCGCCGTGCGATTGACCAACGTGAGACTCGCGATGGACGAGCGCGCCAGTTCGGACGCGACCGCGCGAGCCGTTCCTCCCGCACCGAGTACGACCACATGCGCGTCGGTCGGATCGAGATGCCGCCGAAGGGCTTGGGAAAATGCGGGACCATCCGTATTGTCGCCAACCCACTGGCCGTCGCTAACGAACGCGCAGTTGACGGCGCCAATCGCCGTGGCCTCGTCGGTCAACCGATCGAGGAACGGAATCACCGCGACTTGATGGGGCGACGTAAACGCGGCTCCTTGAAAGCCCAGGGCCCGCATGCCCTTGACCGCATCCTCAAGGTGCGAGCCCGGTACTTCAAAGGAGAGAAAACGCCAATCGAGCCCGGCCGCCGCGAACGCTCGCTCCATCAACAACTGCATCGGATTACCCGCCAACGGGTCTCCCAAGCAGCACACAATTGGTTGCAGCGAGACACTACTCACGCGACACACTCTCCTTCGGCTCGGTTCACTCTTAGGTGCGACTCGTCCCTCGGCCGGCACGCCGTAACCGCAATGGTGCGAGCTCCGACGAACGTTCGCCGCTTGACGGTGGGAATCCGGTATTGTGGCCGCTCGCGTCTCGGCAGGCAAATCGCCCGGAACACTCCTCGGTTCCGAGCACCGCGCGAGCCATGGGGATTAGCCGGGCATCCAAATCGCGGGGCGAGCCGCCGCCTGATTTCCGGCCCCCCTGCGGCGAGCCTTGATCCGCACGTAGGGAGCGACATATCTGGCTCGATCGGCGAAGCTACCGACCTCCGCGTCCGGCTTGGCGTGCACCGGTTCGACCAAGTCCTCGATCACGAAGCCGGCGCGGCACAACCCGCCGATTAGTTCTTCCCAACGATGGAGGAACTCCCAACACCCTTCTTCCCGCAAGCGGCTCCCTTTCACTTCCGGCAAGGGACCGGTGCGATAATAGGGTTGCTCGAGCGTGTAGTTTCCTTGCAGGGGTTGTTGTGAAGTTTGCAAGCTCGTCGGAGTCTTGTGTTGGCTCACGTAGATACCGCCGTCCGTGAGCACCCTCGCCACCGCACGATAGACCGCGTGAATATCGGGCAGGTAGCAGGTCGACACGGGGTGAATCACCAGGTCGAATTCCGCCGAAGAGAAGACACTCAGGTCGTCCATGCTGGCCTCGACCGTGCGGAGCTCGAGACCTCGCTCGCGCGCCACCTGACGATCGAGCTCCAACATGGCCGGACTGATGTCGACCACCGTGACGATACCACCCGCCGATGCGTAGATCGGACCTTGGCGCCCGCCTCCCGCCGCCAGGCAAAGCACGCGCTTGCCGCGGATGTCGCCACCGAGCCAACCCAAGGGATCGACGGTCCGCAGGTTATCGCGACACGCCTCGTCCTCGGCGGGACGGGTGAAGCCATCTTGCTTGGCGACCAACCGATCCCAGGCGCCTCGGTTACGCTGTCGGATCGATTCCAAATCGGGCGACTCGCTCATCGCCCTTCCTCCCAAGCACGGCGGTCGGTCCACCACCGAAAATCGGGCTCACTCCCTGGTTCGTCGAGCCATTCCAAGGGAATGGGATTGGTCAATTGACGAGTCTCGAGAAACTCAATGGCCCCCGCGTCGATTCCCTCGTGACCACCCTCGAAGATCGTGAGTCGCGTCTCTTGCGACTCGGCCCGCAAAAACCAATCCCGCTCCCACACGTCGTCTCGACCCAATACCTCGGGGAGTTCATCGGGGCTGGCCGAGAGCCGATCGATCACCGCGCGAGGCACCCACGGCTCGTCACCCGGCTCGATACCTTGCCCACGCAGCACCGCGTGAAATGCGTCGATGCCGTGATGGATCGGAACACTCCCGCGATGGCCATCCCGTATTCCCGCGGCGATATCGAGTGGCACATGCGCGGCATGATGCAGATAGGCCATGGGGGACCTCGTTTGGTAATCGCGATCAACGGCCGCGCTCGCCCCGTAAGGCCCTCGGCAAACCGCCTCGAGATTCTCGGCGTAGCGCGACTTGCCGACATGTTCCTGGTGCCACTGGGCCAAGTCCGAGATGCCGACCCATGCGCTCGCTCCGGCCCAGATCTTGGGATAGCGTCCCACCATGAGCATGGTCATGTGACCGCCTCCGCTGACTCCGGTCAAATAGATGCGTCGGCGATCGATCGGAAATCGTTCACAGGCCCAGCGAACCGCCAGCAAGATGTCGCGTTGAGCGACTTCCGACCCACATGCGGTCGGTCGCACATTGGGTCCTTGGAAATCGGGAGCGATCAAGATCCAACCTCGCTCCGCCGCGAGTTGCTCGAGCTGGGGTCGAATTTGATCACAGTCGCTGCTCCAGGAATGGAGGGAAACAAGCAGGGGGCGAAGTCGTTCGGGTTCCCGTTCCCAATCGAGTGGTTCAACCCACCGCACCCGTTGCATGCCCTCACCGGCACTCGCGATCGCCACCTCATGACGTACGGGAGCGACCGCATCACTGGATTCCTGGGACCGCAACGTTCTGGAAGCGAGAAGCAGGAAAAGGCCCGCGAGCACCGAAAGCGGTTGGCACTTCATACTTGTTCCCCAGACGCGGGTTCCGATGAGCGGGAACCGGGAGTTGTTTGTCCGAGTCGTGAGCGGATCGCCACGAAGCCTGTCCATACGCTGATGCCGAGCACGAGGTTGAAAATCCACATGCCTCCTTCGACGAACAGCGTGTCCCACGCCCCCCACCAGCCAAACGCGGAGCCCATCATCAGCCCGTAGACGAAGTTGCGTGGCCGCAACAGAAATCGATAGGGAATCCGCAAGGCATTGCGGACCATGGCGAACCCAACCGCGGTGCAATAGAGAACCGCATACACGCCGGCGGTAACCGGATGCATCCCTTCGTGCCCGAAATCCGGAGCCACCGCGAAAGCGAGAGCGGTCGCGACGATCACGATCTGATCACCAAACGTGTCGGTGAATGAACCGGCGGCCGATGCGCGACCTTGGTGCCTGGCCAGAGGTCCATCGACTCCGTCAACCACCAAGTGCGCGAACAGCAACAAGTGGGCGGTCAATAGCAGGCCGAAATTGGACGCGTATAAATAGGTTGGCACGAAAGCCAAACCGAGCACGACCGAAAACCAAGTGATGCCATTGGGAGTCACTCCGCAACGATCCAAGCCAACCAGCACGGGATACAGCAAACGCTGTTTCCCTGATTGATAGGCGAGCATGGTGGCTCGTTCCGAATCGGAATAGCAATCGGCCTTCGTCAAAGCGGGTGACTCCGAGTCTGGAAATGCGGGCGATGGATGGATTGGTGTTCGCGCGAGAAGCGGCTTGGGGCGAACCCACCGAGTTCGCGGAGGTCATCAAATCAGGCTTGGGTCACTCAGCCGCCATTCGCCCCGGCTCGCGAGGCAGTTCGAGTCGCATGATGCGGAATGAGTTGTTTCGAATGGGAGCGCCGCCATTAAAGAAACGGACACCCTCCATTTCCAGACCGTCGATTTCAACGTGGGTGTGTCCGAAGTAGACACGTCGAATCCGCGCTCGATCAATCTCCGGATGTTGATCCAAGTAATAGAGCACGCGCCGCGCCACCAAACGAGGGCGATGAATCAACCATCCCGGCACTTTGTGAAGGCGTAGCCGGAGTGCCCAATCGTAAAGATCGTGCCGGAGTGGATGAGGCCGTTTGTGGGAGCTCCAGGCGTTGCGCTTTCGCTCCAACTTGGTGTGACACATGCGGCGGTCCGCCACGTCGCCATGCAGGAACAAACAATCGGCGACTTGCCATAGGTAGGGATGCCACGCGAATCCGCTCCGCTCCACCGCCAACTCGCGCAGCCCCTCCATCAGCAGCGGGTCGAAATCGTGATTGCCGAGCACATAGTCGATGGCGCACGACGGGTTCACGGCGGCGAGCTCGCGGAGCCAATCGATCGCGGCGGCGACGGTGGCGTGGTGGGTGGCGAGAGTCGACCATTTGAAGTCGAAGATATCGCCGCCGAGCACGAGTCGGTCAATAGTGGAGACCGTCTCACGCAGCGCCGCCTCGAATCGTTCTTGGTCCGAGCGACGGGAAAAGTGGTGCAAGTCGCTCGCGAAGGCACAGCGTTCCATCCGCTCGTTCCGTCCACTCGTTACGAGATGCTTGAGGCCAGCTTGATCGGCGGAGCAGGGGACCACGATGTCTCGTGACGACCGTTATCTCCGGCCCTGCGATGACTCCGACCAAAGGGAAGACCACGATCCTAGTCTCCGATCAAGCCCCTGACCATCGGCAGCCAGCCGACTGCCCCGCTTGACGCTCGGGGGCGCTCCGAGACTTTTCCATCGCACCCCGAGCCGCATAGCCGAAAGCGTGGAAAACCACGGGAAACCCGAAGCGTGAGCGAGGGATTCTTCGGCTTCTCAAACAAGCCGCTAACCCGTTGCGACACGAACACTTCCGCCTAGCCCCATCCCCGAAAGCGCAACATCTAAGAGCGTGAGCGACTGTTGATTTTAT
>JAGQPS010000305.1 GCA_020426595.1 Planctomycetales bacterium | reverse complement strand
GTCTGATTAAATCAACAGGCCCTCACACTTCGGGTTTTCTTGGGTTGTCCACGCGGCTTGGTCCGTCGCTTGGGCTGGGATGGGGAAATACCGGTATCAAAAGGGGGCGGCCGGGCTTCACGCTGGCTTCTGTTAAATCGGCAAGAATCCTGACCAGCCAGCCGAGTCATGCCGGCGTTCCAGGGCTCGTTTTCAGATTGCGGAAGGCCGTTCCGCGCGGGTGATTCCCGGCTGGGGCGGGCGTTCGACCGAGACCTTGTAGGGCCCGTGAATCCACTAGGCCTTGTGAAACCCAGCGTTTTTGCGATCGCTCGCGGCCATGCGCCGAGATGATGGCCGAGCGCACCATCTCAAGCGCTCCAAAGGGCACCGCACTTGTGGCCGCCTCGAGTCCCGCGAGGCTCGCCGCGCGTTGGGATTCCCTCCAGATCGCAAATCGTGCTGGAACTTTTTGGCCTACGTTTCCGTTCGCACGGTTCAGGGAGGATTTCGGTCAAACCACTCCTGGGGCACGTTCCCATCTACTTGGGTTCCACGATCATGCCATCTCTCAAGTCGTCGATCGCCCGTCGGTCCATCCGTTCCAAAACCACTCGGCTCGCGCTGCTGCTGGGGCTCGTGCCACTGACCATCGTGGCGTTTGCTGGATTGACGATGTCCTACTTCAGCAGCTCCCAGTCGCTGGTTGCGACTCGCGAGGCGCTTGAAGCCGAGACGCAAGGGAAGTTGGAAGCGATCCGCGACGAGAAGGCACGTTCCCTCGAGCAGTACTTCGATGCGATTCAAGCGCAGTTGGAGGTCATGACTCAGCTGCCATTGGTCAAGAACGCACTACGGGATCTCCCGAGCGAGTTTGATGCCTACGCGGCCGAGGCCGGACTTTCCCCATCGGACGTCGAGGCACGGCGACAGTCGCTCGCAACGTACTACCGCGACCAATTCGGGGTTCAGTATCAAGAACGAACCGGAGGCGGATCATCGCCCGCCGAGGAATGGCTCTCCCAACTCGATGCGGCTGCCGTCGCGTTGCAATACGCCTACATCGCCAACAACGTTCATCCCCTGGGTTCGAAGCACGAGCTGGTCTCGGCGGAAGCCGGAGTCACCTATGACCAGTCGCACGCGGATTCCCACCCGCCGTTCCGATCGTTGCTAGACGAACTGGGCTACTACGACGTGTTTCTGGTCGAGCCGAGTGGTGGGCGAGTTGTCTACACGGTCTTCAAGGAACTCGACTTCGCGACTCGACTGACGGATGGTCCGTTCGCCGAAACCGGTTTGGGCCAGTGCTTCCGCGAAGCATTGTCACGCGAGGATGATCAAGCGGTGTTCGCCGATTACGCGCCGTACGGTCCTTCTTACGATGCCCCGGCGGGCTTCATCGGGAAGCGCGTCATGGACGGCGATCGTCTGTTGGGCGTGCTGATCATTCAAATTCCCTTGGATCAAGTGACTCAGGTGATGGCCGGTCGGGCCGGCTTGGGTGAGACGGGCGAGGCGTATCTCGTCGGCGCCGATCATCGTTTGCGTTCCGATACGTTCCGCGATCCAGAAAACTACTCGGTCCTGGCTTCCTATGCTGGCGGCGATTCGGGACGCATTGGCTCTCCCTTGGTTGATCAAGCCGTCCTCGGTGAGAGTGGCGTGGCGACGACTCGGAATTACCAAGACGAGGAAGTCTACGCGGCCTACGCGCCTCTTCATGTCGCTGGTTCCCAGTGGTGCATTCTCACCGAGATGACGACGCGCGAGGCGATGACCCCCGCCCGTGAACTCGCGGCATCGTTGTCTTGGCTGCAGTTCGCCCAAGTCATGGGATCGGCGTTCATTGGAGTCGTTTGCATCGCGGCGGTTTGGTTCGCCGGTCGACGATTCGCGAGCACTCTCACCGCGCCCATCGAGGAGACCGCGAACGTGCTCAAAGCCGTCGCGGCGGGCGATCTGGAACAACACCTCGATCTCCAATCGGACGACGAGCTCGGTGTCATGGCCGAGTCGCTCAATCGCGCCATCGAAGCTCAACGTCAAAGCCTCGAGGAAGTGAACCGGGCCAGCGAATTGGAACGGCAACGGCAACAGGAAGCGGCTGAACGCATGCGACAGGAAGCCGAGCGCGAGCGTGAGCTCCAGGAGCTCGAGGCGAAACGCGAACGGGACGAGGCCGCCGCTCGAGAGGCCCAGGCGGCCGAGGAATCGCGGCGCCAGCGCGAGGAAGCCGAACGCGAACGGCGCGAGGCCGCCGCCCGCGCCGAGGAGGCGGCTCGCATGCGCGAGTCCGTCGATCGACTGCTCGACGCCATTGGACGGGCCGAACGACTGGACTACTCGGCCTCGCTCCCCGACACCGTTGACCCCCTGATGAATGAGCTGACGAATGGAATTCGCAACTTCATTCAACTCAAGCAGACGGCCGAGGAAGATCAACGGCGCCAAAACGAAGAGGACATGCGGCGTACGCAAAGGGAACGGGATGAGCTGTTCGAGCAACAGAAACGCGCGGCGGAATTGCGACGCAAGGTCGACTTGTTGGTCGATGCCGTGACCCGAGCCGCGCAAGGGGATCTCACCGCCCAGATCGATGTCCATGGCGAGGAACCGATCGACGAACTCGGCGCGAGCATCCAAGTCATGATTCAGGATCTCCGCGACCTGGTGCACAATCTCGCCGAGAGCGCGGTCCAGCTCAGCGATGGGTCCGCCAGTATCGCCGACTCCTCGGCGTCCCTGGCTCAAGGAGCCTCGACGCAGAGCGAATCGGTGACCCACGTCGAACAAATCCTCTCCGAGCTCAACGAGGCGATTCAACAAGTCTCCGGACAAGCCAATCAGGCGGGAGAAAAGGCGGCCGAAACCGCCGCGCTCGCTCGGCGTGGTGGCGAGGATATGCGTCGATCGCAAGAGTCGATGGGATTGATTCGGGCCAGCTCCGATCAGATCACCCAGATCACGCAAGTGATTTCCGAGATCGCCAGTCGGACCAACCTACTCGCCCTCAATGCGGCCATCGAAGCGGCCCGAGCCGGTGAACATGGCACGAGTTTCGCCGTGGTCGCGGAAGAAGTGCGCAAGTTGGCCGAGCGATCAAGTCAGGCCGCCAAGGAGATCACCGACCTCATCGTCGAGTCCGCTCGTCGCGTGGCCGAGGGTTCGGAACAGATCCAACGAGTCGCTGATTCGTTGACCTCGATCATCAACGCGGCCGCCGATGCGAATCACGGCGTCGAGAGCATCGTCGAAGTCGCTTCCCGACAGAGCGATTCGGTACGAAATGTCAGCAATGCGATGAGGCAAGTTTCGCAGGCGAGCGACAGTAACGCGTCGGCCAGCGAGGAACTCGCGGCCAATGCGGAGGAGCTAGGAGCACAGGCCCAGTTCCTCCGCGACCTCGTGGGGCGGTTTCAAATCGGTAGCGAGGTCGTCTCGTCCTAACTCGTTCGATGTGGGAAATGTCACCGAGTCCGCGAGGCGGTTCAGCGACTGGCACGCTACGCGATCAGACCGTCGATCACATGGCCATGAACATCGGTAAGCCGTCGTTCAATGCCGTCGTGGTACCAAGTCAGACGCGTGTGGTCGATTCCGAGCAGGTGGAGGCAGGTCGCGTGGAGATCGTAGGTCGTACTACGGTTCTCGACCGCCTGCCAGCCGAGTTCATCGCTCGCGCCCCAAGCGGTGCCTCCACGCACGCCTCCACCGGCGAGCCACACGGTGAACGCGTCGGGGTTATGGTCGCGCCCCTTGCCCTGAGCGGCTGGCTGCCGACCAAACTCGCTCGAGCCAATCACCAAGGTCTCGTCGAGCAAACCACGAGTCTTGAGATCCTGGATCAGCGCCGAGACGGCGCGGTCGTACACCGGACCATGTTTGCCATGGTTGACCTTGATGTCCTCGTGACCGTCCCAGTTGGGGCGCGGAGGAGGCACGTTGTCGGCTCCGCAAAAGAGTTGCACGAACCGAACACCTCGTTCGACGAGTCGTCGCGCCATCAGGCACTGTCGCGCGAACGGTTCGATCTCGGGAATACCAAAGCCATAACGCTCGAGCGTCGCCGCGGTCTCGTCGGATAGATCGGTCACTTCCGGCGCTGATAACTGCAAACGAGCCGCCATCTCATACGCCTCGATGCGAGCCTCGAGCGCCGTGTCGCCCGCGCGGCTGGCAAGGTGCCGGCGATCGAGTTCGAGAATCGCCTCGAGCGTCGCGTCGTCCTCTTGAGCCGACCAGGCAAGTTGATCTGGAGGCACGAGGTTGGGCATCTCGATTCGATCCTCACGCACTCGCAGACTCGTGCCTTGATGCATGGCCGGCAAGAATCCAGCTCCCCAATTCAAGGCGCCGCCCGGCGGCATGCCACGCCAATCGGGCAGCACGACGAAGCTTGGCAAGTTGTCGTTAAGGGATCCAAGACCGTACGCGATCCAAGCGCCCATCGAGGGGAAATTAGGTCGCAGGAACCCGGTGGTCATCATGAACGTGGCCGGTCCATGCAACGCCGACTTGCTGTGCATCGAATGAATGAACGCCATGTCGTCGACGCACTCGCCCAGCCGTGGCAACAAGTCGGACATCCAAAGTCCCGACTCGCCATGTTGCCGGAACGGCCAGTGGCTCGGCATGCACACGCCAGGCTTCGAGCCAAAGAACTGCAACTCCCCCGTCGGATCAAAGGGCTGCCCCGCGCGTCTCTCAAGTTCCGGCTTGTAGTCGAACGTGTCGACGTGACTCATCGCTCCCGTGCAAAACACCTGAATCACGCTCTTCGCCCGAGGCGCGTGATGCAGTCCCGGTGGGAGCTCGGAAGCCGCGGCTCCTTGGGATTCTCGCGACGCCAAGGCGCAGCAGCCGAGCCAACCAAGTCCACCCCCGGCGGCTTGGAGAAACGCCCGGCGCGTGCCGAGGCCGCGTACCGAGCCGGGACAGCGCCCGTGAATGGCTCGCGCATCTCGAATCGAAGCCCGGGGCGGCATCGACGTGCTTAAGCGACTATCGCGCATGCTGTATCCCCATCGAAATCAGTCCGAGCGCCCAACTACTCGACATAAAGAAACTCGTTGGCGTTGAGCAACGCGCGACAAAGTGACCGGAGACCGGCTCGCTCCAAAAAACTCGTCCCCCAACTCAATTCATCGTCGGTGGGAGCACGCACGAACGCCGCGCGAAACGCGGCCTCGACTTGAGCCGATGGAGAGTCTGGGAACTCCGCCTCCAGTCGCTCGGCGAAGCGGTCGGCCTGTTGCAACAAGAACTCGCCGTTGAGCATCGCCAAGGCTTGGACCGCCGTGGTCGTTTCGTTGCGCTGGGGAGCGGCGGTTGTCGGATTGGGGCAGTCGAGCGCTTCCATGAGTGGCTCGGGGACGCTGCGCACCGCGAATCGATAAATGGAACGCCGCCAAAACTCGGGCGAGTCGGTCGAGCGATGGCGATAGATCGGCGCGTAACGCTCGATGAACTCAAAATCTCGAAAGCCGGGGCCCGACATGTTCCACTGAAGAGTGCCCGCGGTTTGCAGGACTCGGTCGCGGATCGCTTCCGCTTCCAATCGCTGGGGCGAGTAGCGCCACAACCAGCGATTGTCATGATCAATGCCCGCTTGAGCCTCGCTATGCGCCGCCGACTGACGCCAAGCCGCGCTGATGAGCATCTTGCGATGGAGCCATTTGCTCGACCAGCCCGAATCAATCAGCTCGCCCGCGAGGGCATCGAGCAATTCGGGATGAGTCGGGCGGTCGCCATTGAATCCAAAGTCGGAAGGAGTCCCCACCAACCCGGTGCCAAAGTGGTAATGCCACATCCGATTAACCGCGACGCGCGCGACCAGGAATCCCGCGTCGTCGCCAAGCCAAGTCGCGAGGGTCAGTCGCCGCTGTGCGTCGCTCGAGTCATCGGTTAGGGGCGTGCCGGAGAAAGGGAGGCAACTCAACAGACCGGGTTCAGCCGCTTCCCCCAGCAATTCCGGATCGCCCCGCAGGGCCACGTGCACGGGGCGCGGTTCACGAATCACCAGTCCATACATCCACGGAGTCTCGCCCATCGCATCCAAGCGAGCTTGGATGTCGGCTCGCTCCGCATGCAGTTGGTCCGCGCGTTCCCGCGCCTCCCCTTCCGATTCGGCCGCCAGCCACGGGTCGCCCAGAAACACCTGGTCATGCCCGATCCCATCACCACCGTCCGTCGCGATCAACGTAAGAAACCGGGCTTGGGCGGGAAGATCGACTTCGCAGGGGATCGCGCCGTCCGAGCGAGTGAAT
>JAGQPS010000304.1 GCA_020426595.1 Planctomycetales bacterium | reverse complement strand
AAGCGTGAAGACGACGGTTGAAAACTGAGCTCGAACCTCGGATCGCCTGCGGCGGAGAGCGGGTGCAGGGTCCTAATGTGGACGGCAGCCGGCCAATTTTCACAGTGGGCGCGTACCGCGAACGCAGAAGATCGGCCAACGGAAAACCGGCACTGGCCAGTCACAAGCCGCCTTGCGATGCATCGCCCTGATGACGCCACCCAGCTCCCCAAGACACTCAACGTCGTCGCGACTGTTCGTAATCGTCTCCGGCATGCCTTCTTGTTCACACGGAGGACTGTCGTCAATCCCAGGCTACACCGCTTTCTGCTTGACCTGGGCATCGAAGCCCTGGGACATTGAATCCTGGGAGATGTCGTCAAAGCGGGGCAAACGAACCGTGTGAACTTCGATGGGGGACTGCTGGTCCATTCAGTTCCTCGACCGTCGTTCTGAGCGGCAATCTAGGACTCTTGGATCCGAGAACTGCCGGGGCCCGCGCGCTCGTTAACGATTGTTTTGTACCGCGCGCACACAATCATAATTCCGGAGCCTTCCCCAACAGAACCAACTAACTGCTTTGACTCTCTCAACGTTGGATCGATTTACCAAACGATAAGCACGAATTATGCGGATGGACGTAGGTTAAGATATTCATCGCTCTGCCTTGCCATCCGTAGGACCTAGCTTCTTTCCATAGATTCACCCGCTTCATAGTCGTGCCCCCGAGAACGAGTGCGGGCTTCATCGCATATTCAACCCAATTGTCGGCAGTATCCTCCTACACGACTACTCGACCAACTGGTTTAATCCAGGCGTCACCTAGAGATGGAACCACAGACCGGTACCTTCACACCATCAGTTTTCCGAATTACCCTATTGTGTTGCAAAGGGCAACGGACCTGAGGAATCGCGAATGAAGGGACTCTGCTCAAGCGAATTCAACCCATTAGAGAGGAACTTTTCAACCTCGCCCACCAACTCGAGGGCCCACATGGCAAGCTACTCGGGGAGGACACGACGCCAAGAGCGCCGCGTTACGGGATGCGACTTGAGCACTTTTTTCGCAATCGGATCCGCCACATTCGGCCCGACGAGAGGAGATTTTAAATGCGGGGTATTTGCGTCAACATTATCATTTTGTCTGTTTTGTGCGTCAGCCTGCTCGGTTGTTCCAGCTGGCCGCTATACAGACCGAAGCCGAAATGGCTCTTGGCGGAAATTCGATTGGGAACAGTTAAGATTGGCTATGACGAAGAATCGTTGGCAATCCAGAATTGGGTCCGAACGGCTTCCCAAGAGGGAGATAGCGAACTCTACGAAATCATCGAAAAATGCAACATGATGATCATCTCCGTCGCCAAGACCGACGAACATGTAAACCTTGAGCAGCTTCTGAAGGAGGCGGCGAGGCTTCCAAACCTTCGTTCGCTTGGGATAGACAATCTCGACAGGTCGCTAACCCTAGAAGAGTATCATGCTATCTTCGACTGCAAGTACATCAATCACATCTGCATCTCGAACTCCCGGGGTATCAGCGATCACCTTGACGATATGTCGCTTCAAACTCTCGGGCATTTAGAGCTTGGGAACCCAGATAGCAGCGATCTCCAATCCATGGCCAACATGGACTTGTCCTTGCAGGAACTAGACCTAATATTCAAGGATTCCGCTGGAATCAGCGACGTAGATGACAAGGATCTCGAAGCAATCATTCGGTCTAACCTAACCGGCAGTTTACGGATCGCCGACTTTCGGGAGAATGGAGCTCGGGGGCAATGCTTGGCAGGGGTGAGCCATGCCGACAAGCTCCACACTCTTGCAATTAGATTTCAGAATCTTGAACCAGGTGCAATTGCACATCTCTCCGAGTGCGACAATATCAGATCGCTCGCGCTCCTGGGGCGAAACATCACATTTGACCGACTCAACGAACTACACCGCCCCCTAATGGTCGACGTGCTGTACCTAACCGGAGTCGACAATACTGGCGTAGAGGAGTTTGATTTCTCAAACGTGTGCAAGTGCTTTTGTATCGCCCCAATCAGTCAGGAACTTTTCAACGCTCTCACCAGTCAACACTACCAATATGACCGTCCGTTCTATACCGCATCCGGCGAGAGTGCGCCACCGAACGTAAGGAGCCATGTTTTTGACACAGTTCTCTATCAGTGGACGGAAGCAGGGTTTCGCACGCGATGAAACGATTGCACATCATCTCTGCAGGCACTCGCGCGGTACAAAACGACTGAACGCGGTTTCGACAAGCAGATTCCACGGTCGGAGTGCGCGCGGTCGCGCGGTACAAAACGACTGAACGTGGCTTCGACCGGCAGAATCCGGGGCCGAAACGTGAAGACGACGCTTGAAAACTGAGCGCGGACCTCGGTTCGCCTGCGGCGGGAGGCCTTGATAGGGGGCTGGAGCGGACGGCGACGGCCTGATTCTCACAGTCGGCGCGTGCCGCGAGCGCACAACGTTGACTGATGAATCGACGATCGAAGACCGGCATCAAGCCGCTTTGCGAAGCATCGACTTGATCACGCCGCCGAGTTGCTCGCGACATTCAACGTCTTCGAGCTTGATGGTCGTCCACTCGGGGACGTCGACTTGATCACACGGTGGTCAGTGGATTCGACGGCTGTGCGGGCGGTTGGTGTTGTGGTGGGCGGTGGACGTCTTGACCAAGTAGTCGAGATGGTCGCGACCAAGTGCAATGAAGTGCCGAAGGCAATCTTGCTTGATACTTTGAATTACTCTCGCGACTCTCGCATTCAAGTTCGGCGATCGCACGGGGAGTTTCTTGCACTCGATACCTTCTTCCTTTAGCGCTGCTTCGAACTCCGCTGAGAACTTCGTGTCGCGGTCGTGGACCAAGTGCGTTGGGCTATGTTCACGCGACTTGGTTTGCTCAACGAACTCCTTGGCCTGTTCCGTCGTAACCGTACACCCGAGCCATTGTTGGCGCTGGTGATAGGGTGAGGTTCTCTCACCTCGTCCTCCAGAGCGCCAAAGCCGATGACTCTCCAATCTCGCGCCGATAACCGCCAGGCCTGGATTGATCGCATCCAACGATTCGAACAGGCCGGTCAAACCGTCGCTCAGTTCTGCCTCGCTGAGGGTATTTCACAAGTCTCGTTTTATCAGTGGCGGCGCAAACTGCGCCCCGCAGCCGATGACGCGCCTTCCAAGGTCGCTCGGTTCGTACCCGTCTCGCTGCATCAAGGCAACCTGCCTTCACCGACCGCGGTGATGTCCGTCGAATTGCCCGGTGGAATACGGGTGCGTTTGGAGGTCACTTCTAGCGAGACACCACGATCATGATCGGCTTGCCCGACAACGTCTCGATCTATCTCTGCACTGAACCGATCGACTTCCGCAAGGGATTCGACGGACTGACGGGGATCGTCAACGGAGCGATGGGCCACTGCGTTACTGGTGGTTCGCTGTTCCTGTTCGTCAACCGCAAACGTGATCGCATCAAGGCGCTGTGGTGGGAAACCGGCGGGTTGACGCTCTGGTATCGGCGTCTCGAACAGGGAACCGTCGAGTTGCCTAAGGCTCAACAAGGGCAATCGCAAGTCACGATCGACTCGGTCGAACTCGCGATGTGGATCGCCGGCATTCCTCTCAAGTCGGCGAGTGTGCGACGCAAGCGAATGAAAATCGCGTGAGACGGAACTTTTCTCATTCATGATGCGTATGATGATTCATCATGGATGACAAACACTTGCCTTACGATCGACTGCCCACCGATACCGAAGCGTGTCATCGGTTGATCGCCGCGTTGCGGCGGCAGATCGAGAAGCAAGCGAGACTTGCCAGCGAGCAAGTCGCGCTGCTTGAGAAGCAAGAATTGTCACTGGCGCTCAAGGACCAACTGGTCCAGGAGCAAGCCCACTCCGTTCTCGAACTCAAGCATCACAACGACAAGCTTCAGGAGCTCAACACCGAACTCCAGCTGAAGGTCGAGAAGTTGCTGCAGCAACTCTTCGGGCGCAAGAGTGAGCGGCGCGTCGATGGCGAAGGCCAATTGCTGATCGATCTCGGTGAGGAAGCGACTCCCGAAGTGATCAGCGCGCTGGAGGAAGCGGTTCGCGAGGCGCAAGAAGTCATCGCGGATGCCGAACTCCGCGAGAAGCAACGCAAGCCTCAACCGCGGCGGAAATCCGACCGCAAGTTCCCCGAGCATCTGCCTCGCTTCGAACGAATCGTCGATCTTCCCGAGGAGCGTCGCGAGGGCCTTAAGTTCATCGGCTATGACGAAGTCGAAACACTGGAATGGGTCCGAGCCGAGCTGCGCGTGCGGCTTAACAAATACGCGAAATACGCGGTCCCGAATGACCGCCGTGGGACCGCAGACGAACCGGGTGTGATCAGTCCCGAGCGGCCCAGCGGCTTGGCTGAAGGGGATCGCTTCGACGCTTCGATCGGCGTTGAGGTCGTGGCCTGGAAATACTTCTATCATCTGCCGTTCTACCGCCAACAAGACTTGTTCGCGGGGAGCGGTTGGACGCCCAGTCGCAGCACGCTGGTGAACCTGGAGGCGGCCGTTGAGTTCGCACTTCGTCCGCTGGCCGAGCATCTGGGGAAGTATCTCAAGACCGACACGTGCGCCGGCTGTGACGACACGGGCGTAGTGCTGATCACGCCCGAATCGATGCCCGACTTGTCGGGCCATCCTCGAGGAGAGCGGATCCGCGAAGTGCTCGAGAAGGCGATCGCCTCGGGCAAGCCAAGCATTGGGGCGAAATTCTGGGGTTACTACGCGTCGCGTCTTCCGGTGGTGGCGTTCGACTTCACCGTCAGCCGTCATCGCGACGGTCCGGATGAAGTCTTGTCGGACTATTCGGGAATGCTGATGGGCGACTGTTGGTCGGGCTTCCAGAAGATCGAGATGCGGAGCGATTCGCGGATCACGTTCGCGGCGTGTTGGGCGCATGCGCGGCGCAAGATCGACGAGTGTCGCGGCGCGTTCCCGCTTCAAGTCGCGAAGTTGGAATCGTTGATTCGCATGCTCTACGACGTGGAGGATCAGATCAAGGACCTGAACGATGACGAGCGTCTGTCTCGTCGGCGAAGTCTATCAGCGCACGTGCTCGGCTTGATCGACGACTATCTGGCGAGTGCGGCGATGCAACCGCCGACAGTGTTGCCCAAGAGCAATCTCGGCCAGGCGGCTGCGTACGTACGTCGTCACCGGGAGGCACTCGGTCGATTCACCTCGGACGCTCGCGTGCCGATCGACAACAACGACTGTGAGCAGTTGATGAAGCGCGTGGCGACGGGTCGAAAGAACTGGCTCTTCAAAGGATCGTTCGCAGCAGGTGAGCGCGCGGCGAACTTGCTGACGATCATCGGTAGCGCGCTGCGTAACGACCTCGACGTGCATGCTTATCTAGATGACGTGCTTCGCCGAGCTCTCGCGGGCGAAACCGATTGGGCTGCGCTCTCGCCTCATGCTTGGAAAGCCGAGCATCCCGACTCGATCCGCACCTACCGTCAAGACGAGCGTCGGCAAGCCGCCGACCGCAAACGAACCCGCCGAGCCCGCAGAAGAAGCCCCCGGCGATAACCGCCCAGCCATCAAGCAACATGGTCACGGTGTACGGTTACACGAAGTCACACGCCCAGAGCGTTTCGGCGTGGGCCTTGAGGAACTCGCCCCACGTGCTCTTAACGCTTGGGGCTTGGCTCGATGCTCTTTTGGTGGCACTGACTAGGCTGCCAGAGTTCGACCTCGGGCCCGTCGATCGAAGCCAGTGGCGCTCAAGCATCGGAGCATCATGCAGTTGCTGCCAAATTGAGCGGCTGCATGTAGTTCGGGATCATCTTCGTGCACAAACTTGCCCCTCGATAAACTGAGTCAATTGCAACCACCTACAGGGTTTACCCTACAGGCTCAATAGCCGACCAACGACCGTGCCGATCATTGAAAGCCTAGCCGGACACTCGCGAGTTGATCCTGGAATAGGATCTTCGCAGATTCGAAACGTGACTTATGTCGCTCCACTCGTATCTCTCTGTGGTTTTCATCCCAATGCAAGATCATTTTTCTTGACTTTGATATTTTTCAGTGAGACCATCTTGAAAGGTCCGCACGGGCATCAGCTTGCAACATCAAGATCGACTCCTGGGAACACTGAGCATATGATGCTGATTGCTCGACCACGTTCCCTCAACACTCCAGCGGATTAGAACAATCAGCGAGGCAAGTCGTGCTGCCTGATAGCATTTTCGCAATTACCATGTCTAGTCACACACCTCTT
>JAGQPS010000303.1 GCA_020426595.1 Planctomycetales bacterium | reverse complement strand
ATAATTGCCTCGATTCGACCATGCCAACTTCATTGGTTACGCGATTCGTCGATAGTGCATGGCGACCGCACCGTTGCGAAGCGGATTGGCCGAGACCAGCTCGAGCCGCCTCGCATTGGGCAGTCCGCCTTCGAACAGAGTCGGGCCGTGTCCCGCAAGCCTTGGGTGTACGAGGAACTTGTATTCATCGATCAGGTCGAGCCGATCCAGCGAGGCGGCAAGGTTCCCGCTGCCAAGGAGCACTCCGTTCGGAGTCATGTCCTTGAGCTCTCGCACGCTAGTGCGCAGCTCGCCGGTCAGATGATGACTGTTGCTCCCCGGAAAGTCGTTGCGTGTCGACGAGACCACGTACTTTGACTTCGACTCCAGCTTGACCGCCCAATCGCGAATTGCCGGCGGCGCCGCCAACTCGCCCCGAGCGACCGCTGGCCAGTAACTCTCCATCATTTCGTAGGTAACTCGCCCCCACAGCATCGCTCCGTGTTCATCCATGAGTCGAGTGAAATGCTCATGCGTCTCGTCGTCGGCGATTCCCTCTCGATGGTCAACACAACCATCCAGCGTGACGTTGATACTGAAGGTCAATAGACCCATGTCCGTGATGTCCATGACTGAGTTGAGGGAAAGAGCGCGTACATCGACCGCGGGAATTGAACTCCCCGGAACCAGCACAATCGCCGAACAAGTGACGGGACCGCCTCCTTGGGATGACGCCCCTCGTGCGATCGTCGCGCAGGTCTCTTACATGCTGCATCCGTCGAACTGACCGACATACCAAAGCTCGTATCCATTCCCCTTGATCGAACAGGGTTGATCGAATTCATCCTTGTCGGCCACGAAGCAAACATTGGCGTTCGGCGCGTTAAGCTCCACGATGGCCTGAACCACCGTCGCGACGGATTCCTCGGGGAAGCCCCACCCCTCCACCAACGCGCGAGCCGTCGGCGAGTCGTGGAATTGGGCGTACACCAGATCGTGGTCGTAGAACGCTTGTCCCTGATCGGCGGCGAATTGACTGATGGGCGCGTCGTCGTTGTCTTCGTCGTACGTCTCTTCCATGTATTGCTCCAGCGCGTCCTCGGATTCAAAGTGAGCAACCCAGATGTGGGCATCGTTGATGAGCAAGACAGTTCTCCTGGAGATTGTGAATGTCACTCTTGGACAACGCCGAAGCGGTGCCACGTCGCACGATTCCGAGAGTCTCAAAATCGATGCGTTGTAGCCGATGCCAAGGATGATGGTCCATCGAAAAATCGGAGTCGAAGTAACCTGCGATTACGCCCGATGGACTCCATGTTTTGAGTGGACATGCAGACGGAAGCGGTCAAGGATCGCCTGCCAGCCGGCTCGTTGCTGTTCCAGCGAATGAGTCGACTCGGGATCAAACGTGACTCGGGTTGTTACTCCATCGGGCGTTGGGATGAACTCCACTTTCGCCATGCGTTCGCCAAACGAGTACTCAAGCAACTCATTCGTGATGATCTTGGTGTAGGTACCGGCGAAATCAAAGCCAAAACTTCCGTCTCGTGCTTCCATTCGCGATGAGAACTGTCCACCCACTCGCAGGTCGACTTCCGCGGATGTCGTATGCCAATCGTCCGAAGCCGCGTTCCATTCCTTGATGTCGTCTGGAGTCGTGTACGCTTGCCAAACGGCGTCAATGGGTGCGGAAACTGTGGTTTCAACGGTAATTGCCATCTGATGAGCCCTTCATTGCCGGTGCGCGTGTATCGGTATCCACATCCCTTGTCGAACCTAGGCCGCCCGAATCGACAGAGGCGAGGTTGGAAATTCCAAGATCAATTGTCGCGGGTTAGCAGGTCCTGATCGAGGATCCCTTTCCCAGAAAAGGGGCCAGCCCGACTCGGCCGCAAACCCTGTGAAGGACGATCGTTCCTGGCGATTGGCCGACCGTTGGCGGCGGCCACGTGACGACCTAACGACGAGATGGCACGCTCAAGCACTTGCTGCCTTCGTCGTCGAACAGAACCGTCAGACTCGTCCATGCTCCATCGACGGAGACCTCCTCGACAACCGAGACGGACTTCAGCGAGCGAATCAGATCCGGAACGTCCTGGGCGGAACCATGGGCATGAGTGAGGCGAGCCCACGGGATCTCGTCGAGTTTGTCCATCGGAGACAAGCCCTGTAGCAATGGGACGAGCCGCCGAACATCAGCAAGCGGCTCCACCGCCTCACGACCTCGATCCGGAGAGATGCGAATTCCTCCCGCCAGATCGATGCAAGTCGGCATGATATCCAGCGCCGAACATTCAGCGCCGTGCGCCGCCATTTCGATTACCGTTTGCTTGCCGGCGATCTATGCCTTCTTGACGAACTCCGATTTCAAGGCCATCGCTCCGATGCCGTCAATCTTGCAATCAATGTCATGGTCGCCACCCACGATTCGAATGTTCTTCACTTTGGTTCCCCCCTTCACCACACCTCCCTTGAATTTCAAGTCCTTCACGACGATGACGGTATCGCCGTCCGACAGGACATTCCCGTTCGCATCTCGTGTGACATCCTCTTCCTCGGCGGCGGTCTCCGCCTGCGACCATTCATGGCCACAGGTCGGACAAACCATTAGCGGACCATCCTCGTACGTGAATTCGCCGTTGCATTCTGGGCAATTGGGAAGCTCGGACATCGATGTTTCCTGTAGTGATGAAGGAGTTGAGTAGAGGGACGGGTGGGAGTCAGTCACTTGCTCGAATGGTGAGTCGCTTGGAGCGTGAGGTTAGTCATTCAGCGATGAAACGGCACCGACTCTCGGTCCCAACGCCTGCTGAAAACTGGCTAGGTTCTCGTACCGCGAATCCGTCGTGCCCCACTCAATTCGATTGGTCGATCTGGGATTCGGCTGAAAGCTCTTGAATCGACCCTCCGATTCAGATCTGCCAAAACCCAGACTCGATTCCGTCCTGAATAAAAATCGCGCAAGCGCCGTGACCAGGAATCTTCATCGGCGGAACGGCGATGACCGCACCAGCCTCCTCGGCCGCGGCAACAGCCGACTCAATGTCCTTAACCAGAATGTAGGCTCGAGTAACCGGCTTCTCACCATCGTGCATGGGGGCTCGAATGCCGACCATGCCTCCATTGGGCATGGGGACGGTTCGAGCTCCTCCCAAGCTTGGATCGGCATCGCTAAATGCCGTTCCGTGTATCGCCGAGTGGAGGGCACACGATGCTTCGACGTCCTTGGTTACGATCTCGAGGTAATGAACTTGCATGGGATTTCCAGGTTCTGAGTCGGAGGGAATCGTCTTCGTAGCGCTGTCAGGTGAGTCGACGCCAGCGGACGATTCGGCCTCACCGGATGTGCAGCCAAGGGAGGGCAGACTGGCGACACAAACCGCGGTCAGGGCGATCGCCTCCCTACGGGAAAGTGTCCTTGGATGGTTCGGCATGGCTGTGAATTATCGAATTTGTTGTGGCTACTGATCCGCATCGAACCAGCATGGATTGGTGGAGTGGAACGGCGGAAGTCACCAGTCTAACCGACAGTCCGAAAACAGCCCACGGCACGGCGGCCGCTGATCGCGGCAACATGAATCGCGGCAACGTGGATCGCGATTCTCCGCTCTCGCGATCGAATCTCTGGGTAAACGAGAGCCGATCTTCCGTTGATCAACTCCCAAGGGAGTGTCGCACCAAACCCCGGGAAATGAGGGCTCACGCGAAGTCACGGGTGACGGGGCTCGAGTCAACGTGAACCTACCCCGATCCAAGTCGGGAGATCGCCTCAATGGCGGGTGGACTCCCGGCCGCGTGAGGCGGCGAATGTGAGCGGATCAAGCGACCGTGAATAGGATCCAGGATCTCGCCTCGGGAGTCTTCGCTCGCGCTCTTAGAGTGAGCTGATCATGAGCGAGATCGCCGCCAAAAGGTCGTTGGAATCTTGTTTCGCTTCGGTTGCCTTGGTTACGAAATAGCGGGCCGCCTCCTCTGGCTCCGCCGTTCTGAGCAACTGAGTTACTTCGAAACTACTGCCTCGGAAAAGCTTCACGGTGCCTTCGCGATCGGCGGCTTTCAATTGCTGGATGGCTTTGTAATCCATGATGCCGGTAATCAAATCATAGCCGGACAGCTTTCTCAATTCCGCGTAGAGACGCGCACCGAACAGTTGGTCATCATCCGACATGGTCTAGGTCCATTCCTGTTGATCGTGAATTCTTGCATCTTCACGCATATTGAATCTCGAACGTTCTTACTCCCGCGGCGAGTTCCATCGCTAGGTCGAGTTGTCAAGAGTCAGTGGCCGAGACGTCGCGAGAGGTTTCGGAAGCCCGCAGCGCTTCGATTGACCGGAGCGAACGTTTCGTATGCTGTATCCGCTCGAGCAAATAAACCGCCGGAGTTTCAGAAACGGTCGGAAACATCTTGCCTGGTCAGGCGAGAGTTTCATGGGATCGAATTGTCAGTGAGGGTTTGCGTTAAGCGTTGACGTGACCACTTCCTCGGTCACAAGATCAAGCACGATGATACCCTCTTGCTCTTCATCAAGCTGCGTCAGTAGGCGGCCTTTGCGATCCCAAACCGATGATCCGCCGGCACATCGGACTCCATCGAGGAGCCCCAAGCAGTTCGCCATCATCGTCACCGCTGAATGCTTTCGAGCAATATCGGACAACCGCTTGCCCGCGATCTCCACACCTTGATCCGTCTTCGCGACACTGGCGATGTAGATGCTCGCACCGGCCTCCATCGCCCGCTGGGCATGCAGCGGCACTGACAATTCGTAGCAAATTGCCAACGCTACGCAGGGGTGGGGTTGAATCACGGCGTCCGATGCTGGGCCACGTTCAAAAAATGGCTCCTCGTCGGCATGAAGGAACTGCTTTGAGTAGACCTGGATCTCCGACGCCGGCCGCAGTATCAACGTGGAAATGCGTGGTAATCGATGGCCAGGAGTCGGAACGCCTACCGCGATCGTAACCCCGCGTTGATCCACGATTGTTTGCAAAAGCCTGAAACAGGCGTCGCCCGGCATTCTTGCGACTCGAGCCGCCATTCGCGGTTCGTAACCGGTCAAAGAAAGTTCCGGGAATACCACGAGACCAGCGCCATTTTGAACGGCGATGTCGATGAGGCGCTGGTGGCCGGCAAGGTTGCTCTCAACCAGTCCAGCGGCTGGTCGGGATTGAGCGACGGCGATTCTCACGTTGAAGCTTCATCCTTCGGCCAGGGAACGGCCGTTCAAGCTGAACCACGCAGATCAGCGGCTCTCATCGAACAAGAGTGAAAATCCCTAACAATTGCGAAGGCTGCTCATGCTCGTACCCATGTCAGGTAAGCGGTTTGAGCCCCATTCTTCACCCAGGTCCGAAGTGCGGCAAGTCCTTATTCGCGAGCATGCTGGGCGATTGTCTCGTCTTAAAATCCGCAGTGGACTGGCAGGCAACCTAACGGTCCGAGGGACGGTCAGTTGACCGGGGTCCCAACAGCGCGGCTCACACGCACTGCAAGATTATCCATCACTACCCTGCTTGGATTCGCGGTCCATGGCCATCGCGAGATTTCCATACAGCACTGGTTGGATAGCCCAAAGTTCTGACTTCAGCACCGCATCGATTTCCTCGTCAAGAACATTCTCCACCAATGGCTGAGCGGTCTTGAGCGACTCATGGTAAGTCGGCATCGCCCAATCCAATTCGGGACTTCCGTCCCAGCATCCATGACGCAGTCGGCAGTACTCGACGGTCGCGACGTCTAAGAGGTAACTCGCGCGATCATTGGGAGGCAGTGATTGGCAGTACGTGACAACGTACGGAACCACCACGAAAGCTGAGTTCGTTATCGTGTTCTGATGGAGGTACAAATGGAACAATCGGTGGTAAATCCGAGCCTCCTGGTCGAAGCCCACCGACATAGACCACTCGCGAACGACGGACGCCAAGTCGTCGTCGTAGAACGTGGAGACCTCACTCCATCGGGCGTCATCGAAGGGTAGCATGTCGATACCGTGCCTAGGGATGGTGCGATGATGAGGACTGGATGAAGGATGTTGCCTTCTGAACTAGCGTACCGAACCCGCCCGTCGCACGCATGGCTATCCAATGTCCGTTGGAACAGAAAAGTAAACGCGACATGCTGCGGTTCCCCAAATCGTCCCGTTGTGTTTACTTCAGGTTTTGGGATCGACGTTCACGCTTCGCCGCGGTCGCCCATGCCACCAGAGTGGAAAACCAAAGGAAACCCGAAGCGTGACGGGCTGTCGATTGAAGCCCGACAGATGCGATTCGTGCGCAAGCAAAAGGCGGTTTGGG
>JAGQPS010000302.1 GCA_020426595.1 Planctomycetales bacterium | reverse complement strand
GGTAGAAAGCCGGTCGGTGGTGGTTTCACGCGGAGCCTGAACAGGGGCTCGTCTTGGCGATTCCCTAAACTGCCAAGCCTGGGCAGGCTTGCTAATTGCCGTGGGATTCGCGGCTCAATATCCAAACGGGCCGCGACCACGATTGCGCGGGAA
Organism: Planctomycetales bacterium; assembly: GCA_020426595.1. Lineage (GTDB taxonomy): Bacteria > Planctomycetota > Planctomycetia > Pirellulales > Pirellulaceae > UBA11682. Next base: position 6,119 of record JAGQPS010000302.1, on the reverse strand, counting down.
TGCTCTTCGCAAGTAGAGGTCCCTTAGCGCCTCGAGGCGATCTTGTGGAGAGAGGCGGTCGAGGTCTTCTCGTTCCGCATCGGTAAGCTGCTCGCGGAAGAACTCTTCGAGCACTTCGGGAGCCAAGCTGGCCCTCATGCGGCTCGCGAACGCGGCGGCGAGCCAACGCGAGATTTGTTCGATTCGTTGCTCGCGTCCCTCGGCTCGTGCCAACACCGAGGCGGCGTTGGGGGAAAGTCCCTCCGAAAGCGCTAGCAAGTCCTCGTCGTTTACGACTCGCGCGATGTCCGCTGGGCGGAAGAAAAACAAGATGAACCGCACCCGACGGCGACCGGAATCGTCGTTGGTTGGCTGAGGCGCGCGACGGTTCCAGCCTGGGCCACGATAGGTCGACTCGTTCGCGATCGCCTCGAGATCGGCATCGTACTTGAGTGACATCTCGTTGCCCCACCGTTGAATGACATCAATGTCGTCACCGGTTACGGCTCGATCCGCCAGCTCTTGGAGCGTCTTCTCTTCTTGCTCCCGTTTGATTTCCTTGATCCGCGTGATCCGCGCCTCGATCGTCATGTCGGCCAGTTCGGCCCGTTCGATGCTCGTGAGTGTCTCGAGCCAGCGGCTGTAATTCACCAGCACTCGTTCCAGGCGTTCCGCGTCTTCGTGCCCCACAAGCTGCTGGTGCAGTGCTCGCAAGCTGTCTTGTTCCGCGGCGCTCAGGCGGTCGAATCGCTCGCGCCGACGTTGCAGCGTTTGTTTGGCCGAATCCGATAAAGCGGCGATCGCTTCCGGGCTGAGATTTTCCGGCAGCAGGCTATGAACCAACGCGGTGCCGGCCGCTTGCTGAAGTTCCTCTTGAGAGGTCACCGGCATGATTGGATCGTCACCATCGCCAGCTCCGTCAGGCTCGTCCGATGTTCCCGGCGCCGCCTGGGGCACCGTGGTTGTCACCGGTGTTTCGGTAACCGGAGTTTCGGTCTGCTGGCCTTGCCCCCGAGTCGCCAGCAAGACAACGACAATGGCGGCGAGGGAAAACGCCGAGAGACTAAGGCTGGTCGTCAATCGTTGTTTCATCGAAGAGACCCTCCTCGGATAAGCGGACCAGAAACTCAATGTCTTGAGCATTGCGATACAAGTCGACTCGCTCGATGACCGGCAGATCGTCCATTAGCTGACGATTGGGGGCTTCTTGCGAGTACCGAGATACCTGATATCCCACGGCGATCGATGTCAGCACCAGCACTCCCGCGACCGCCAAACCGAGACGGCGATAGTTCAGACGCCCCCGACGCGAGGCATCTAGCTCGGCGTTCGCTTTTAACGCTACGAGTTCCACGGTGCTCTGCGTGAATGTCTCGTCCAAGCGATTGGACGGAAGCGTGCCCAAAAGATCCCAGGCTCGTTGGAGTTGGGCGAGTCGGTGCCGGAGCTCATCGTCTTCCGCGAGGCGCACCTCGATTCGAGCCGCTTCGTCCGGAGTCAGTTCTCCGTCGAGATACGCGACGAGGTCATCCTGAGGCAACTGAGGACTGGGTCCGCCAAGCGTTGCTTCGGTCGTCGGTTCAGGTTGGGTTTTGGGTTCATGGGAGTCCATGACTGCCCCCCTGGCTCGGTTCACGCGACCTCTCGCCCCAAGCGGCCGCGATTACCGATGTTAACAGCACAACATTTTCGTACTTAGCTTTCAACCCTCGAACTCCTCCGGCGTATCGTCGGATTCCCCAACGCCGATATCGCGACCTTCGGCGATATAAGGTTCGAGTATCTCTCGCAGCTTCTCTCGTGCACGGCTCGTGAGGGACTTCACCGCCTGAACCGAGAGTCCCATCGTTTTACCAATATCCTCGTAGCTCATCCCCTCGAATCGGGAGAGTAACATCGCCATTCGTTGTCGCTCGTTCAAGCTCTGAATGGCTCGGCGAACCGTTTCGGTCAGTTCTTTTCGGTCCAAACGGCGAGCCGGCATGAAGCCGCTCGCGGCGGGAGCCAGATGCTCGAGCGTCACGATTCCAGATCCGGTGGGAGCCGCGTGGCCGAGCTGGATTTCCTTCCGTTTGGAGAGTGACCGAATCGCGTTGCTGGCCACGTTGTTGGCGATCGTGAAGAGCCAAGTCGAGAACTTGGCATCGGGCGAATAGGTTTTTCGCGCCCGATAGACACGCAGAAAGACTTCCTGGGCCAGTTCCTCCCCCATCGCTCGGTTCGGAACGACGTGGTCGAAAATCTGGATCAAGCGATCCTGGTATCGGGATACGAGCTCTTCAAATGCTGCGGCGTTGTCGTTCTGGACGAGCAACATCAGTCGCACGTCCGGATCGACCAGCTCGTACTTTCTCGCCTGAAATGCCGCGGAATCCGAGAGGTTCAACGGCTTACTCCCCGACTCGGCACCCCCACAGGGTACCCGTCAATCCGCGGTGGCCTTTGGAAGAGCCGGTGCATCGCGGCCCCCCGGCACTTGTCATTCAAGTGCCCGGCAAATGTTCAACGTAACTCCGACTCGATCATCTACAAGTAGCGTTGAACCGAAGGAAGGGGGCAAGGTTCCGTCGGCGAGGGGCTCGGCCGAACACTTCCCCCAATTCCTTTTCCTTCTAGGGGTTCACGAAGATCGTCGTCGCCGCCTCGACCGGGCGGGTCGACTGGCTGCTTGAGACCGCCGCTCGCACGCTTTGATCCCCTGCCGCGGTGGCTCGCAGGAAGACTCGCGTCGTCAATTCATCTCCGGCTCGCATCTCGCGCCGGGTGGCCACGAGCCGGTCGGCTCGCGCTGGATCCTGGGCGAAGGTGAGCGGGCCGGCGTCCGACCGGACAAACGTGAGTCCCGGCGGGAGTGAAAGGGCGGCGGTGATGTCCTGGTCGACATTCCCCGAGACGTTTTTGACGACGACCACCAAGGCGGTCTCCTGTCCCAGGTCGACTGGATCCACCAACTCGACCAACGAGAGTTCCAACCGGCCATCCCCCGCGACAGCCGGAGGTGAGTTGGAACCTGGGCCTTGGAGCGAGACTCCCGGATCCTGGGGAACCGCCGGAGTTGGTTGGGGAGCGGCTGCTTCCGCCGGGCCGACTCCGATGATGTCCTCGGGACGCGGGACGATCGTGATCGGCATTGCCCGAGTCTCGGTTCCCGCTTCGCCACCGATCGCCCACATTTCAAAGCCCGCGTTCTCGGTTGGCACGTCTCCGACCAAGAAGACTTCGACGATCGTCGCCGTTCGCGGTTCGATCGGGAGCAAGTCGGCGACCCACACGCCTTGTTCCATGCGACTTTGTACGTTGGCTCGCACGGGACGCAGCTCGGGTGAAAAGCGTCCGAACAACTGAGTCGCCGGAATCGCCACGTTCCCCGTGTTGATGACTCGGATGGAATACGGAGTCTCGGTACCGCGACGAACCATGCGCGGACCTTCGATGACCAGATCCATCGACGGTCGCGGAACGTCGCTTGCGTCGACACAGGTGCCGGCGACCGCCGAATGACCACCGTCGGCGGTTACCGCGACTCGCAGGCAGTGTCGGCCCGGAGCCACGACTTGCAGCGGCAACTCCAGTTCCTGAACCTGCCCAAACGCGAGGTTGAAGGGGCCGATCTCCACGGGCGACGTTTCTCCTGGGAACTCCAGCCCTTCGTCGAACGCAGCTTCGACTCGCACGTTGGTCAATGGATCGAGACATTCATTGGAAAGACGCAGGCGGAATGTCGCGGCCTCGCCCACTCGCACCTCGGTCGGCGGATCGATGAACGAGAAACCAATGCAGGCGACTTCCACCGCCGTCTCGACACAGGCCTCGGCCTGACGAGCGACGTTCGACGAAGCGACTCGGAAGCAAGTCCGGCCCTTGCCCTGTCCGATGGCTCGAGCCGACAACTCGATGCGGACGGGCTGTGATTGGGCGGGCAGCGTGCCGAGGTTCCACATCCACTGGTCCCCGAATTGAGTCGGACTCGGATTGCCGGCGATCCACTCCAGATTGGGCGGACGATCGACAACGAGCGTAACGTTCTCGGCCGGCAAGTCGCCCGGGTTCGAAACAAGGACGCTGTACACGAATTCGCCTCGCAACGGACTGACGGTGGGGCCTTCGGCGCGGACCGTCAGCGCGGGAGCCGACCATTGGATCGCCGCGACACTCTCCGCGACGGTTAGTTTCTCTCGCGTCCCAATCGCATTCTCGGGACGAATCAAGCGGACTCGCACCTGAGTCAGACCCGGGCCGATTTGATCCGTGGGTTGCCGGAGCAAGATACGCGCATCGCCATTGGCGTCCGTGCGCACCGTCGCCTTGGAAGTCAACGAGATGGGAGCGCCCTGAGTCGCCATGTCGGCGGTGGGCACTGGGAGAAACCCGGCGATCGTGCCGTCGGGCAGGACTTCGTATTCCACGAGCCAGCCTTCGACCGGCTCGCCGTTCGACTCACGCCGCACGTTGACCACCATTTCGTGTTGGGTTCCCGCCAACACCGCCTTGCTCTCGGGGAACTTCCAACAAGCATCGATCCAGTGGATCGTCGTCGTCTTGCGGCGTTGGTCCCAACCTTCGGCATCGGGCGACCAAACGGTGATGTAGCTCGTGCCTTCGGTCGGACTGGTGACCGTCACCCAGCTCTGTCCCGCCTTGACCGTGACGTCGTCCAGCGGCGAGGCGGTTCCTCGATCGATCACCATCGGGTTGCGATTCGCATTGGTCTTGATGTAGTTCGCGCTTCGCTTGCCACTGCTGGGATTCATCACGGAATAGAGCGAGCCGAACGGACCTCGACCGGCCTGAACGAAATTGCCGACGCTCTCTTGAGCCAGAATCCACTCGAGCGTCTTGCCGGGAACGAAGCAGCCGTTCGAGCCACAGATGCCGCCCACGACGATCACCTCGCTCGAGACCGGAGCGACCACACGCGTGGGCACCACCTTGAGCTCGCCCAACCGCGCGGGGCGCAAGCGATCTTCCAAGCCGGTTCCAATCGCCCCACCCACCTGATTCGAATCACAGGGAGGAGGTGTGGGGGGAGCCGTGAACGCCGGTTGAGGAAGAAATCCGGCGCTATTGTTCACCGCGACCGAATCGAAACCGTCGAGAGTCGTGTAATTGGGAGCCGGGAGAAAGAACCGATCGCCGCTCGGATCGATCGCCGGGAGGCGCAGATTGCCGCAACCGACCGCCGCGACACAAGCCAAGGCGATCGCCAGCAGCAGAAGACCATCGACTCGAGCGGAACGCCGAGAAAAACGGAGTCGTGCTCGCTTGGCCCGAACCCAAGGGGAGCCCACGAATCGTTGGCTACGACCCCAAGCATCGGAAAACAGAATTGGCTCACTGCGAGGCATCATGCGGAGCGCCTTCGACATCGCGTCTTCTCCTGCGAACGCCCCCTCCATGCTGATCGAAGTCGGGTGACTTCCTTGAATCTCGCCATCCTCGGCGAGTCCGTACCGCTGACGACTCCCCACCATTCGGAGTCCAGGCGCAGTACGGCAACCACATCGCGGGAACAGTAACACGTAGAATGTGACGCTGTTGATTTTCCGCATCATGAGTCGTGGCGAAAAAGCAACGTCGGCCGTCGACCGTAACGAGCAAGCGACTCAAGGCGATTGCAGCGGTCGCATTGGTCAGCGAAACCTCGCGCGTCACCGATGCGCTGACTTCATCCCAAGCCAACCGCGCACCATCACTCGCCACGAACGGCGCTGGCCACGAACGGCGCTGGCCACGAACGGCGCTGGCGTCGTGCCGCTTGATTGGTTCGTCCCCGATTAATCAAACCCACTGGAGGACTCAATGGCCCCAGCTCAGATGGACCCGGCACGGATCGCCGCGGCACGGATTACCACGGCATACTCGCATCCAACGACTTTCTCTCTCCCACGATCCCGACCCCCGAGCGATGCGAAGCTCGAAACCAGCCGCCCGTATTGGCGAGTTGCGTTGCTCGCGGTCAGCCTGTGGCTGGCTTGCACCGGATCGACCAGGGCTCAGCAATCCGAGGGGCCGCGTGGGGACCGTTCGGCGCGACCCAACATTGTCCTGCTCATCGCGGATGACTTGGGCAAGGAATTGGGCTGCTACGACTATGAGGTCGCGCGAACTCCCAATATCGATGCGGTGGCCACCCAAGGGAC
>JAGQPS010000301.1 GCA_020426595.1 Planctomycetales bacterium | reverse complement strand
TCCAGTATTTCCCGGATTTTTCCGGTGAAACTGGCGGCTTGCTTGGCCTCGTTCCCTGCTGAACGTCGCCGCCGCCCGGCTCGACCCCCGGAAGCAGCCGCCTTTCACATGAGTGCTAGAATCGACGATCCGCCGCGGGGTGGAGCAGTCAGGTAGCTCGTCGGGCTCATAACCCGAAGGTCGCAGGTTCGAATCCTGCCCCCGCTATTCACCGAAACGACTTGAACAAGCGTCTACTGAAACCGGGGGCACGTTCTGGCGGGGTGCGTTTCAAACGGTTGTCAAACGGGGTAATTGCTCCCGCCCGTCGCGGGGCGGTGGATTCGGCGCTCAGCACATCACACCGCGGTCGCGTCTACGATGGCCTAGATGGCATCAGATCAATACGTCACGTTGGCCACCCTCAAGGCTGCGCTCGGACGACTTTTTGGGCAAGCCGATCACTTACTAAAGATCTGGCTAGCCTTGAAACACATGGGGCTTGCCGTTGGTGCGTCACCCGTGCTCGTCGACACCTCGAACTCGCAGCCGTCGCTAGAGCGCCTCTTCTCGTACGGGCACCCGGAGGGAGACTTCTTCGTCCCGTTCGCGCATACAGCCCGCTTTTTGCCGATGAAGCACGACGCCGCGCGTTCAATAATTCAGACAACCGTACAGCGTTGGGCATCCAGTGGATCAGTTGTGACCTGCAATCCCGAGGGCTACCTGGAGTTTCAGAGTGACGACGCAGGAAAGATCGTCGTCAGCTGTGGTCGCGCGTACCCTTTGGGGCTCGGGCACGGGAAGAATGGGTTCGCGCGGGGAGAGGACGCTCGCGTCGCGATCCCCGATACGTCCCTAGCGGTTTGGTACGGACGCCAGTGTGCGATTCCGAACGGGGAGGACCCCGCTGCGTTCCTGCTAAAGACGCTTACGGAGGAGCTTCACTTGAGCGAAGTCGAGCAGTCCCTCATCCTCGGTGATGATGACCTCAAGGTCGAAACCTCGTCGAACGCCATCAGCGACAGCGAGCTCCTCGAGCTATGCAGCTCGATCTCAACAGATGGTCTGGCCGCGCCATCGATCATTAGCCAAGACTACGTCGATTACAACCGAAAGGTGCGAGCAATAGTGCCCAATCTCGACAAGCCCCTCTGGATGCGCTCCGACCCGGAGTCCGATCTCAACGCGCTTCTGGACAACGGAGCTGTCGCTGTCTTGCTGTACGGCCCACCAAGGACGGGCAAGACCCGAGCCATCGATGAGAGAGTTCCGCGAAGCGACGAGACTAGGGAGACGATTCAGATCCATGACGGTTGGACCTACGACCAGTTGATCCAGGGCCTGTCTCCCGATGCGGAAGGGGGCTGGGTTTGGCTGCCTGGTGCCCTCAAGAGAGCGCTTAGCAAGGGCAAGAAGTTCATCGTTCTCGAGGAGATCAACCGGACTGAGTTCACCCAAGCCCTAGGAGAGGTGTTCTCGCTGATCGAGCCGGCCTACCGGGGTGAGGAGTACGCCGTGAGACTGCGTGATGGCGATGAGCTGTCCCTAGCTGACGACGTGGTAATCGTGATGACCATGAACACCGTGGATAAGTCGACGGAGGAGGTGGATGACGCCTTGTTCGGGCGGATCGCATCAGTAGAGTTTCCCCCGAATCCCGAGGCTTTGATCGCTATGCTTGAGTCAAACGGCGTGCCCGATGGCGTCCGGGGCAAGATAGCCCAGTTGTTCACGGCGATCCAAGAGCTGTACCCGCTAGGTCACGGCTATTTCGACGGACTCGAAGGAGAGTTCGATTCGAGCCACATCCAGGTTCACTACAAGACCCGCATCCGCCCTGTATTGGAGAACTATCTGGGTGATCTTCGCGAGGCAGATCTACTTGGTATAGACAATCTTGTCGATTCACTCTTCTCGTGAGCGTGCGCAGGATCGAAGAGGAGCAGCTTGGATGGCTCCCTGGTCTGTCCCCCGACGACCTCCCCCATCCTCTTCCCGCCGGGTTGACTCTCTACAACCGGCAGGGGCAGGTCGGACTTCGTGCTCGAGGGGTGGTCGGGACGATGCCCTTAGGAAACGGGGAAACGCTGCAGATCGTTCCGAAGGTTGGGCAGGCCAACTTCCTGAGAATGCTGTATCGCGCGCTGGGAGCACATCAGGTGCTAGATCGACAGTTCGAGGACTTCGCTCGTTACTCCGAGTCCGATGAGGCGACCGTTTCAAATCTGGCGGCACGCCAGCTTGCGTTGAGGGCGCGCGACATTATGAAGCTCGGAGCAACGATTACCCGTTCGCCCGTTATCCGCAGAGGGCGGGCCGTCGAGGGGCAGTTGATCCCGGACCAAACTGCGCTGGCCGTGGCCCGCCGCGATCATCTGCCGGTAGTCAACCGAGTTCGCGAACGACATAGGTCCACGCCTGAGAACCGGATGGTTCGTGATGCCTTGCACGCTGCGAGCCGCATTCTTCCCAAATCTGAAGCAGAATCGGTCGGGCGGATCGCACGAACGTGGGAGCAACGAGTGACGCGCGAACGCATGCGCCCGAGAGACATATCAGTGGTTCAAGAGCGCCTGGCGCGAAAGCAGTTCGGCGGGCCACGCGACTATTACCAACCGGCCGTGGTCGCAGCGATGATTGTCTTAGGAATCGTTGGAGTCGCGACCGAGCGGGACGTCACTGTTGAGGGTGACGCCCACCTACTCGATTCAGCGTTGGTATTCGAGTCGTATCTCCGCGAGGTCGTTAAGGAAAGCCTTGGCCCTCAGGGTTACTACGTCGGGAAGTCAGGGAGGACCCCGCGCTCGCTCTACCTAAGCGGGCGATTTGGTCTTGAGCCAGACATCGTGATCGAACGAGATCAGCACACCATCCTCATCGCTGACGCGAAGTACAAGCGGCCCGACTCCGGGGACCACTACCAGCTTCTCTCATACCTCCGGGCGCATGACCTTAAAGCTGGCATGCTTCTGAGCCCGGCATACGAGGGTGAGGCACTAGCGCTCGAGACTGAGCGCACGCCGGATGGCTATCGGTGCATCACAATCGGTCTACCGCTCGACGATCCGATCGCAAGTGAGGGCTTCCTCGCCGGGATCCTCGATCACATTTAGAGCATAGGCGCTTCGATTGGCTGGGCTAGTCTCTCGCGGGCGGCAGCGAGGTAGGTATCTGAGACATCAAGCCCGATGAAGCGCCGGTTCATTGTCATCGCGGCAAGCCCGGCTGTCCCGGTTCCCACGAATGGATCAAGGACCAGATCACCCGGTTCGGTTGTCAAAGCGATACAACGCGCGGGGAGCGCTAGGGGGAACTGGGCGCCGTGCCCGTTTCCGCCGCTCGACGTCGAAATCGTCCAGACGTCCGAGAGCCGATCCCGCTCCGCCGGAGTCCGTCCTCCGAGGCTGGGCGGTTGGTCTCTAAAGGCAGCCTTGTCGAACTTGGGCGTGCGGACGCGGGACAGGTGTACCACGTACTCCAAATTTCGACTCACCCGAGAATTCTGGGGCTCCGGCATCGTTGAGTCCTTGTTCCAGGTAATTACCGACTTTACGAAGTACCCGATGCGGCTCGCGCGTTGTGCGATCTGAGCCGGAATCATGCATTGCTCGCCGTCCTTCAGGAACGCGTGTCCATGGGAGTATCGTCGGCACTCGTGGTCATGCCAGCCACGTTTATCTCGGCCCTGCATCGCGCGCAGTGCCTCCGCAGCGCTCCCACGGATCTGCGTTCGAGTGTTATAGGAGTCCATTACGTTCCACCAGACTGATGCTGTCTCGGTTAGTGCTGGGACCAGTCGGTAGAGGATCTCTGTCGTGTGCCGAACAAACCCCTCGGGGGTTTGCTCGTGTCCATAGGGGCATGATTCACCGTCGGCCCAGTCCACGAATACTGGATCCTTATACAGTCTCATCGCCCAATAGGGGGTCGATGTCACGACGCACTGGATAGTCCCAGCTTGAAGTCTCGGGAGCGCTTCGAGCACGCTGGCGTGGTGGAGCTGAGCCCGGTCAGGATCCGGCAGTCGCTCGAGGTCTCGGGCGCCTTCTGCCTTCTGGCTGAGCAGGAAGTCGATCACCTGGCTTCGTCGGACGAACGTCTCTTGGAACGCGTCTAGCTCCAGCAAACCCAATACATCGTCCACGCTCAGTGCCCGTGAGCCACCTGCGACTCGTCGAATGAACGATGGGCTGAGGCCCACCACCGGTGCCACGACTTCGAGGTCGAAGGTCTCTCGATGGCTGTCGTACGCGCTCTTATCGAGCCTCGTGGGCGTCGTTCTCGGCTTGATGTCGGGGAGACTCGGCTCGCTTTCCTCAGATCCATCCGCCCGATGCGGGTGGGGGTTACGGTTGGCCTTCGTCTCAAGCGAATCAGTTCTCATGGTTGCGTCTTTCTCCAGCATGTCGGCTACCGGCAACGTTACCGTTGGTCACGGTCGAGGCTTCGGCGCCGCCTTTGGGCAGACCACAAGCGCCGCGATCTGCTCAGCCGCCTCGGCCTGCATCCCTGGCATGACATGCGCATACTGCTTAAGCGTGAAGGCTGGCGACTCGTGCCCGAGTCGCTCGCTTATCACCTTAACCGGCACGCCCGCCTTGACTGCGATAGTGGCGTGGGTGTGGCGTAGATCGTGGAGCCGGATCTTCCGCAAGTTGGCTCGCTCAATGATCCGCCCGAACGCTTGGCTGAAGCTCTGAGGGTGGATTGGGCTGCCGTCCTCGGCGGAGAACACCAGCTGACGCTCACCCGGCTCTTGGCTGAGCTCCTTCCAGCACCGGCTGTGGTGTGCACGAAGCATCTCGACCGTCAGCGGGTCGAGATCAACCACTCGCGCCTGGTGGCTCTTGGGCGAGGATTCAAGCACCTCGTAAGCAACGCTCACTATCGCGTTGCGGATAGAGATCCGTGCATCGTCGAGGTCGACATCGCCCCATCGCAGCCCGAGTACCTCGCCGCGCCGCATGCCGGTCATGGCTGCAGTGCGCCAAGCGGCCTCAAGGCGATCGCCGCGAACGGCAGTGAGGAAAGCGGCTAGCTCCTCCGGCTCCCAGCACTCGATCCGCGTTGCACGCACCCGACCGGGTCGCGGCGGCTTGGCGCGCTCTGCGACGTTCGAACCGACGACGCCCGCATCGACCGCGTCGGCCAAGACCTTGTGGATCGTGGTGTGGATGTAGCGGACAGTTTTCGGAGCCAGCGGCCCGCGCTCGCCGCCCTTCCTTAGAAGCTCTGCGTACAAGGTGTTGAGCATCAGGGCCGTGAGTTGCTGCAGCCCTCGGTGGCCGATCGCCGGCAGTACGTGGATCTCCATGTTCGAGCGGTAGGAGTCGTAGGTGCTGGGCTTGATCCGCGTGCGAATCATCGGCAGCCAGCTCTCGACGGCCCACTGCCCGAACGTGAGCCGATTAGGTGCGGTGTAGGAGCCGGAGTGCAGGCTGTTGACGATCTTCGCCCGTTCCACCTCGGCCTCGCGTCGCGTATCGAAGCCGCCGTGCCACTTTTGCTTTCGTCGGCCGTCGGTGCCGATGCCAACGTCGACGACCACGTACCACCGGACGGTCTCCGTGCCAGCGGCGTTTGTGCGGACTCGCTTGTGGATATGGCCTCTCATTGCTCCACTCCCAGCCACTGGAGCAAGGCGGGGACAGGGACAATCACACGCCGGCCGAGCCTGCGGGTGGGGAGCTCGCCGCGTCGGGCGGCTTCATATGCCGCCGTACGCCCAAGTCCAAGGACCGTTGCCGCCTGTTCGACGGAGATCGTCGCCTTGCCGGCGAGATCGTCGAGCGGCGAACCCTTACGCTCTGTCATGTCGGGACCTCCTTCGTAGGTCTCGGCCGGCCCCGGGGCGTTGCTGCGCCGCCGGGGCCGACTTGTTGAACTATGTCTACGAAAGTAGACTAGTGGCCGCGTCGGACGGAACTGTCAACCTATGCAGGCAACTTGGTTCCGCAGGTAGACACCAACGAACTAATCGACGCCCACGAGGTCGCTGAGCTGCTTGGGCTCTCCCATCGAAATTCGGTCAGCCTCTACCAGCGTCGCTATCCCTCAATGCCGAGGCCGGTCGTAGAGCGGGGAGGGGGAAGGACTAAGTTGTGGCTCCGATCGGAAATGGAAGTATGGGCAGGGAAGCGCAGGAAGGGCGAATGAGGCCTGATTCGTCAAACGGATGTCAAACGAACCGCGCCGAACGGGTCCGAATCGGCCAGTAGCGGGCGGAAGGGCAATCGCCGGACCCCGTATGAACAATTGATCCGGCGGACCGGCCCGAATGGATTGACACGCGACCTTCGGGCTCATAACCCGAAGGTCGCAGGTTCGAAT
>JAGQPS010000300.1:3277-6314 GCA_020426595.1 Planctomycetales bacterium | reverse complement strand
CCTTGTTGCGAACGGTCGTCCAGGACTTGCCCGCTGGCGAACGGCGTCGTCTGCTCCGCCCGACTCCCGCCTCGTGGCCTCGTCTCTCGGAGCCACGCGAATTGGTGCGAACCATCGCCGATGAATACGCCGTGCGGATCGAGGGACTCGAGGCGATTCCCCACGATGTTTGGGCTGAGCGAGCCTTGCCGGATCTCGATTTGATCGATCGGCTCAGCATCGTTTTGGCCGGTTGCGATTTGACCGTGCGCTGGACGGAGGCTGGCAAGGCGGTGGAAGTGGTGCCACTTCCCGAACGCGTGCACTTCGCCGATCAGTACACGATTCCGGCGCCGCTGCGAAGTCGCTCGGCCGAGCTCCGACAAGCCTTTCCGGGTTCCAACGTCGAGGTTTCTGGTGCCCGTGTGGAAGTCGATGGCATGTGGAGTCTTCACCGAGGCGTGCAAGCCTGGCTGGCGGGAGCCACGGCGCGGCCCCGGCCGACCGGCTCGTCGCCCAACGCCGAGGAGCGTCTGACGCTCAACGTCGAGGCGGCTCGACTCGAGGATGTCGTGATGCTGCTCGAGGAGCGTTTGAAGTTGTCATTCGAATGGACGGATGCGGCCGCCGAGAAGCGACAAGTGCGCGTCCCTCTCAAGGTCCAAGACGCGACACTTGACGAACTACTCGAGAAAATCACGACCGCGGCCGGCTTGAAGTTCACCCGCGATGGCTCGACCGTTCGGCTCGATGTCGCCCCGAACTAGTCGCGCCAAACTAGTCGCGCCGGGCGAATCGCCCAGGGCCGAGCCCACGACCAGGGCTCGAGCCAACGGCTCGGCCACTTGCCCGACAGTCGCCAGCGCCAGTCGCTACCGTGACTCAAACCGTGGGGTGAGCGATCGAGGCGAAGTGATTGTGAACCGCCACGTCGATCACCTTCGTGTTGAGCAACAACGGGACGCGCATGAAGCGACAAAAGTCGCGAGCCTGCTCGAGCAAATCATCGACGTGACTGAATCGCAGCGGCTGACCCAATTCACGCAGACGCTGCAACGCGTGCTCGGCCGCTCCCGCGTTGACTTCGAAACCAGCGCGGTCGGCTCGCGCGTCGAATAGGTTCTTGAATTGCTCGGCGCTCGGAGCGGGAAACTCGATCTTGTATTTGAGCCGCCGCATGAACGCTTCGTCCCACAGATCCTCGGGGCGAAGATTGGTTGAGAACACCATCTGGGCATCGAACGGCACGCAGATGCATCGACCGCCCGACATCGAGAGATAATCAACGCCTTTCTCGAGCGGCACGATCATGCGATTCAGCAGTGCCGTGGGATTCACCTTCTGCCGCCCAAAGTCATCGATCACCAGCGAACCACAATTGGCCTTCAGTTGAATGGGGGCCTCCGTGATCCCGGTCACTTGGTTCTTTACCAGCTCGAGATGTTCCAGCGTCAACTCGCCTCCCACGATCACGACCGGTCGCGCGATTCGAATCCAACGGCGGTCGATTCGGCTGGCGGCCGCGACTTCAGGATTGACCGGCACCTCTTGATGTACTTGCTGATCGAAGATGCGAATGACCTCGGTGTTCACGCACAAGGCCCGAGGAATCCAAATCGTGCGATCCTCCCCTTGGAGCGTTCCCATCATCCGTTCGGCCACCGAGGTCTTGCCGTTACCCGGCGCTCCATAGAGAAACAGACTGCGGCCTCCCATGATCGCTTGGCCAATCTGACCGAGTATGCGAGGCGATAGGGTGAGATCGGCAAAGGCGCGGCGCATGTCGTCCATCGAAGGCTCGACGTTGCGGAGCGATTGCCTCAGGACCGAGTTGCGGTACTCGTTGAGCCCAATGGGTACCGCGCCGCAGTACGTACTGACTTGCGTTTGCTGGTGGGCTCGACTGAAACCGGCCTCGCGGAGCTCGTACAGATAGTCGTTCAACCCAGCGGTTTGCTTGTAGGCGATGTACAGCTCGCGTTTCAGCCCTTGCAGCACTTCATTCGCCAAATGCAAAGGCAACTGCAGCTGCCTCGCGATGTCCCTACCCGTGCGGGGCCCTTGCTGAAAGAGCTGCTTGAGGATGAGGTTCTCGATCTCGGTCACCGGCACGTCGATCTGACTGAGCGATTCCGGTTCGAGCGGTACATAGACATCGCCGAGACTTGGCGGCGCGCTCGAGACCACGGGATGGGCCGGATTAGCAAGGCTCAGCAAGTGGCTAGTCGTATCCATGCCAGTCGTTGCATCGTGATTCATCGTCGAAACCCATGGACCGGGGAAGAGCCAAGTGAACGCTCGCTCGAGATTCCAAGCGAGCCGCCGAGAGTCACGAACTGTAGCTTCTCTTCCAAACGAGCCCTCGGTTCTCCGCGCGTTTCCTGGGTAAGGCGCTTGGAGCGTTGAAGCCTGTCGGGCTCTTTCATCCGTTCCCCCTTCCCACCGTGGAATCAACGCGGCCCAACCTGACGAAAATGCATGGGGGTCGCCGCCATGCGCGTCGACGCCTTGGTTAGCCCCGAACTGTTGGGGGCGCCGTGTTGGGGGCGCCGTGTTTCGGACTCTGTGTTGAGTCCCATTGGCTCGTTCACTCGAATCTAGACGGCGATCGAGGAGAAGCTCGTCCGGTCAATCGATTCGATAGGCGCGTTCCGCCAACCCGAATGGTCGCAATAGATCGGAATGTCGCCGAACCGATACTTGGCTACCTACGTTGCCTAAGCGGAAGCTAAGTGCTTCAGTGCCGATCCAGTCCCCATGGATGTCTCGCGTCGATTTCACCGCTCGCGACTCCGACCGCCTGCCCAGGGAAGTGCGATGATCCAGGTCCGAGGCCTACGAAAGACCTACCGCGACTTGAAGTCCGGGGAGTTCGTGGCGTTGGACGACGTTTCATTCCAGGCTCACGCGGGTGAAATCTATGGCCTCCTGGGCCCCAACGGAGCGGGAAAAACCACCGCGCTGCGGATCCTCTCAACCGTACTGAGCCCGACTTCCGGCATTGCCAAGGTCGCCGGATATGACGTCGTCGAACAGGCCTCGGAAGTCCGCCGTCACA
>JAGQPS010000300.1:0-3179 GCA_020426595.1 Planctomycetales bacterium | reverse complement strand
ATCGGCTTCGTGTCGACCAACACCGCGGTTTACGATCGCATGACCGCGTGGGAACTGGTCGAGTACTTTGGACGACTGCATGGCATGCCGGCCGATCGACTTCGCGAACGCATGGAGGTGTTGTTCGAACGATTTCAAATGAACAACATCCGCGACATGCTGGGTTCCAAGATGTCGACCGGCATGAAGCAAAAGGTCTCGATCACGCGGGCTCTGATTCACGACCCGCCCGTCCTGATATTCGACGAAGCGACGTCCGGCCTGGATGTGCTCGTCGCTCGAGAAGTGCTCCGGACCGTGTCGCAACTGCGCGACGCTGGCAAATGCGTGATTTTCTCGAGCCACATCATGCGTGAGGTCGAGCGACTTTGTGATCGCGTCGCCATCATTTATCGAGGACGAATGCTGGCCGAAGGCCGTCTATCGGAACTCGCCCAGAAACATGGCGAGGACGACCTCGAGGAACTCTTCTTCCGACTCATTAGTCTCCACGAGATTCAACTCGAACGGGATCGAGCCCTGATCACTGGGGGAGGAGACGGCCCGTGAGTTGGACCAACATCAAACTTGTCTTCCTCCGCGAACTACGCGATCAACTACGCGACCGGCGTACGTTGTTCACGGTTCTCGTCCTGCCGATCTTGCTATACCCATTCATCGGCATGACGTTCCTGCAAGTGTCGCAGTTCATGCGCGAGCATCCGACGCGGATCTGGATCGTTGGTTACGACTCGGCCCAGCTCGATGTTGATCCGCCCCTGCTCGTCGATGGTCAAATCAACGGCGACCTGATCGATCCGGCCGATGCCGAATTGCTCGAGTTGCGGATCGATCCAGATATCCCGGAGGAACTCCAGCCGTACGTCGATCGCATGGCGCGAGGGGAACCGGACGAAGCGACCGATGAAGCGGAGCATCAGAAGCTCCTCGCGATCCTCGCCGAACAGCGAATCGATCTGTTGATTGCATTTCCCGCTCAACAGTCCGACGAATCCGCTCGGCCGTCCGACACTTCGCCGGATGCGGGCGATGCGTCGATCTTGGACTCGACCTCCAACGAGTCGGCCGATGAACCGGACATCGAAACCAATCTGCCTCCCCCACTCGATCTCGAGATCAAGACTCCTCGCGTGGTCATGGCCGGCAATCTCGCTCGGGATTCTTCTCGAGTCGCCCGTCAACGGGTTGCAGGCGTGTTGGATCAATGGCGGTCGCTCATCATCGGCCGTACGCTCGCGCGAAACCGTGTTCCCGAGGAAGCGACCCGGCCGTTCGTTGTCGAGGAACGAGACCTGTCTCAAGTGTCGACTCGGCAGGCGATGTTGTGGTCGAAGATCCTACCGTTCGTGATGTTGCTGTGGGCGCTCACCGGCGCGTTCTACCCGGCGATTGATTCCTGCGCTGGCGAAAAGGAACGGGGCACGCTTGAAACGATGCTCTGCGGTCCCGCGGCGCGTAGCGAGATCGTCGCCGGCAAGTTGCTGACGATCATCGCGTTCAGCGGTCTCACCTCACTATTGAACCTGCTCAGCATGATGCTCAGCGGATACTTGTTGATTCGTGCCATGCCCTCGGATGGATTGCTGGCCGTTGGTCCGCCCCCCTTGCTCGCCTTGTTCTGGCTCGTGTTGGCCTTGGTTCCGGCGGCCGCGTTGTTTGGCTCGCTCGCATTGGCGATCGCGGTATTCGCTCGGAGCACGAAAGAGGGTCAGTACTACCTGATGCCGTTGCTGCTCGTGTCGCTGCCGCTGTTGATGATTGCCTTGCTCCCCGCGACGGAGCTTGAGTTGGGAACGGCGGTCATCCCGTTGACCGGTTTGATGTTATTACTGCGAGAACTGATTGAAGGAGACTACGCGGCCGCGCTGACCTTCGCCGGCCCCGTGCTCTTGGTCACGTTCGCCGCCGTCTACTTCGCGACTCGTTGGGCCGTCGCACAGTTCAACAACGAATCGGTGATTTTCCGCGAAAGCGAACAGGTCGACCTTGGATTGTGGTTGCGACATCTGGTGCGTGATCGGCATGACTTGCCGAGCGTGGGCGAAGCGCTGCTCTGCGGTGCTTTGATTCTCATGATTCGCTTCTTTGGTTCGCTGATGCTGCCGGCGCCGCACTCCTGGAGTGACTTCGCAAGTACCACCGCGATCACCTTGTTGGCTTTCATCGCGACGCCCGCGCTCCTGATGGCCCTGGTCCTGACACGCCGACCCAGTCGTGCGTTGTTGCTCCGGTTTCCAGGCTTTGTTCCGCTGCTGATTGGTCCTGTCCTGGCCCTTTGCTTGCACCCTGCGTTCAACCTACTGAGCAAGCAAGTGTTGAAGCTCTATCCGATCAGCCCGCAGTTCGAGGAAATGTCCAAAATGCTGGAGGCCCTGTTTGACCAAGCGGGCGGCCTCCTGCCAATTCTGTTAGTAATCGCCGCGACTCCGGCCATCTGCGAGGAACTCGCGTTCCGCGGATTCGTGATGTCGGGATTATCGCAGCTCAAGAACAAGTGGGCCGCGATTGGAATCTCGGCGTTCTTGTTCGGCGTCGCTCACGGCATCCTGCAACAATCGATCACCGCCGCCTTCACGGGGCTCGTGCTCGGCTATGTCGCCTATCAAACTCGCAGTCTGTTTCCAGCCATTGGCTACCACTTGGTCCACAATGGATTGTCGGTCTGTTACGGCTATTGGGCGAAACACGCCGATGAGCGTCCCGAGTTCGCGAACTGGCTCATTGATTTTGGCCAGGGTGGCACGACCTTGGAATTCACTTACCAAGTCATTCCGAGCATCGCCTTGGTGGTGGCGGGAGTCGGCTTGTTGACGTGGATGGCTTGGTGGAATCCGTCGCACCAACTAATCGTTGAACCAGCGTCCGAACCCGATTCGGCGGGAAACGGCACGGCTGAATCATGAACGGGCCCTGGAGTCCGGCGTCCACGAATCCCTACGAGACCTCGCCCGGTCCGATCTCCAGCGAGGGCGTGGACGACGCGCCTCGGTGGTCTCGGGCGATCAGACTTGCTTGGGTGATCGCTTACTTCTACCCACTCCACCTGCTCATCGCCATGTATGGATCGTGGCTCGGCGCATGGATGACACTTGGGCACATGCCGCGACCGATGCTCGACGATCCGAAGTCGATTGGCGGCTTGATGCCGTTCGTGATTCATGGCCCCGAGGTTCTCTTGG
>JAGQPS010000002.1 GCA_020426595.1 Planctomycetales bacterium | reverse complement strand
AGACGACCTCGATGGGCGTCTCCCGGCCGCACGATGCGGCGCGTCTGATTAAATCGACAGCCCGGTGCGCAAGGGACTCTTCGCGTTCCCGAACAAGCCAGCAACTCGGCGAGCCGCCAACACCTCCCAAAGAATCGCAAGATCGGGTCTCGCGGTTCGCGGGGGCGTTCGTTGTGCGTCATGCCGATCGTCGGAAGTCCTCGAACTTCAAGATCTTGGGTGGTGCCTCGACCGAAGCGTTCGTCGGCGCGAATGGCAGCACCGCCGCGAGGTTGCCCGCCGCCTCGAAGTCGGCGTGGCGAGCCGCGAGGGCTTCTTGAACGAGCTGACCGGCGTGCGGAGTTTCGCCGACCACCACCAATGCGTCGCCCGGAGCGACTCGTTGGCAGACCCAATCGATCGCCTGTTCGAGTCGGACGGCGACGCAATCGCGTCCCGAATCCTCGTAACCGTCCAACAGGTCGTGCAGCGTGTTCAGCGCTCGATGACCGATGCTCGCATGAACGCAGAGCGCGGCATGGGACGCATAGCGTTCGAGTAATGTTCCCACGGCGGGACGATGGTCCTTGGCGAGATCCGCCGGCGTCTCATAGACCACCCAGAGCTTGCCGGTTGTCGTTCGACGGATCGTTGAGAGAGTCGTGCGCAGCCGATCGGGTAAGGTTCCACGGTCCACGAACACGCGCGGATAATCGGGATCAAGTTGCAGGGGCTCGAGGACACGCTCGGCCGGCGAGCTGAGTTCGAGGGCACGAGCCATCGTCGCGAGATCGATGCCAAGGCTTAGTCCGGTCGCGATCGCGGCCAAGGCGTTGGACGCGTTGTGTCTTCCGGGGCGAGCCAATCGAATCGGGGCCGATTCACAGCCCGCATGCACGATGAGCAGTTGGTCGTACGGCGTCTCTTCCAAGATCTCGCCTTCGATCGTCGCGTCGTGCTTGAGACCGTAGCTAATCGCCGGCATCTCGCATGTTTCGAGCCACGATCGCAGTGCCGCGTCGTCGGCGTTGACGATGACCATGCCGTGCGGTTTGAGCAGCCCCAAGGAACGCAGGACGGCGCGGCGGTGATTGTCGGCCGAGTTATGCAGTCCGCGAAAATCGGCGGTCGCATTGGTGAGCACGAGGGTGTCGAGTTCGGTGCCGCTCCAGACACGCCGAGCCAAGTGGGGCGAGTGCAACTCGAGCACCGCATGTTGGTAGCCGCAGGCGGCCGCGTCCGAGAGACCGGCGACGATCCGCGGCGCGGTTGTCACGGGGCGAGATTCCATCGGCTGAGGATCAAACCACCGCTCGTCGGTGGCCGAGACGCTGAGTCGTCCCGCCGCTCGCAGAATCGCGTTCAAGTGTCGCGCCGTGCTCGTCTTGCCACTCGTGCCGGCGATGCCGATCCCATGCATCTCACGCGTCGGATGCCCCGCCAAAGCGTGACAGATATGGCCATACGCCTCGCGCGTATCCTCGGTTAGGAATACCGGCAAATCCGTCGGCAAGTAGCGCTCCGCCAGTACCGCGACGGCGCCTCGTCGACGAGCTTCATCGACATCGTCATGTCCATCGGAATCAGCTCGAGTGATCGCGATGAACAGGTCGCCCGGTTGGCATTCACGCCAAGTCGAGGCACAGGAAGAGAAGCGGAATTGCTCGCTCCCCGAGCCTCGGACGTCACAGGGCAGATCGCGAAAAGAGACATCGCGCGATGACGAGAGTTGATGCATCTCATCGGCCTCCTTGCCGAATTCGATCGCTTGAAATCAATGATGTCGAGTCCCTGCGAGCAAGACGACTCAGTCGCCTCGGTCGCAATCGATCTCCACGACGATCGAGCCACTCCGACATGGCGGAGCAACTCGAACCGACGCATGTTGGCAGTCGGAATCCAAACCCGTGGTCCGCTCCGATAGATGAGCCGACCAGGCCTCGCTCTCCGGGAATGAAAGGCACTTGCATGAGCCGTTTCGTTCGAGTCGAGCGAGTTTCTAGGCTAGGAATTCCCACGTCATTCGCGAGGGAATGACCGGCATCCTTGTCGAGCCAACGAGTCGAAATTGTCGGCATTCGCCCCAACGAGTCAAGGCTGAACGGACAGGCCATTCGCCACCCGTTGGGCTGTGGAAGTGGTCCTACAATCGATGAGCTGAATGGCGGAGAGGATACGCCGTGACCCAACAAATTTCGGCGTTCTAGACCGGTCGATGCGGAATTCAGCGAGTGTCCGTGAATACAATCAGCTTGCCAATTCTCGGCTGCTAGCAAACTGCGGTTACCGTTATCGCCAGTGCCATATCGAGAGGCGTCTCACCGGATGCCGGCTTGTTGCCCTTGAATCGGAACATGGCCAAGACGCTTCCTATCGTGGCTGTTTTTCAGGAGTAAGGCGATGGAGGGTGTACTGTCTTCTCGTGGTGAGCGAACGAGTTGGAAAACGGTTTGGAACAATCACCGTCTGGGAATCAATCGAGGACATAAGATGTCTCGTGGAACACAATACGCGGTTATCGCGATGGGAACGATGTGGTGTTACGTCTGGGCCGTAGGGCAAGCGGTGACGGCTCGCGCTCAAGAGGGAGAAACTTCCTATCAGGCTCAGTTGTTTCCGGTCGCCGATATCGATGTTCCGGCGCGCGAAGCGGGCGTGATCGAGGAGATTAAATTCGAGCCAGGAGAGACGATACAAAAGGGAGATTTGATTGCCCGGCTCGATAGCGATTTAGCCGACGCCGAACTCGAGGTGGCGTTGCTGGGCCACCAAATTGCAATTATCAAGGCATCGAGCGACGTGGATCAGCGACTGGCCCAAAAGACCATTGAAGTCAACGATTCCCAGCTTCGGATGTCCCATTATGCGAACGAGCTGTTCACCAACACGGTGTCCCGCACGGAACTGGAGAAGCTTCAGCTCGAGTTGGAGAAATCCCGCTTGTCGCTGGAGCAGGCTCAACGCGATCATGACGAGGCGGAACTCACCGCTCAACTCAAGGAGCGCGAGGCCAATCTTGCCCAGGTACGCGTGGCTCGACGTCGAATAACGGCGCCGTTCACCGGCATCGTCGTCAAACGGCATCACGAGAATGCCGAGTGGGTTAATCCGGGCGACCCCGTCGTGCGTCTCATACGCTTGGATGTCGTCAGGGCGGAGATTTATGTGAACGCGGCATTCGCCCGGTCGCTAACTCCGCAACAACAGGTCGTATTTCGCCCCAGTGACGCTCGGAACGAGCCAATCGAGTTGACGGGGAAAATCGTCTTCATCGATCCCGAGGTACAGCCAGTTCGGAACCTCGTGCGAGTATGGGCCGAACTAGACAACCGAGAGCTGCGGGTGAAGCCGGGAGAAGTTGGAACACTTCATTTCGATGCCATCCCCGAATCTCGCTAATCGTTCGCCTCGCCGTGCGAAGGGAGTCCGTTCGCTTCCTCGAGGGTTGGGTTGTTCGCGGCTGATGCGGTTTCCACGAAAGTAATCTCCTCGACTAACGCACCTCGTGAAATCGGCATTGGCTCGATGATTCGTTGATCGGGCGGAACCAACGGCCACTTCTCCCGGAACCTCGCCGCGTCGGAGTAGGCTTTGATCGGCGACGGGCCCTCCTCTAGAAAAACTTGGTTGTAAGTTAAGAGCGTCCCCTGTGAGACGTGGAAGTCCTTGAGGGCTTTGGCATAGCCGGCGAGCGAGCGGTAATAAGTCGATTCGACGTCCGCGAGCGACCTCTGGGCATCGAGCAGGAGGTCGAGCCGCACCTTATCAGTCTGGTATGCCGCGGTCGTTGCATCTCGACGTTCGCGGGCCGCCCGTAGCTGATCGCCTTGAACGACGAGAGCCAGGTGAGCCCGTTCGACTTCGGCGACCGCGTCGCTCAGGTCGTGAGCCACTTGGTGCTCGAGCTCTCGGTGAATGGCTCGTGCTCGTGACAGTTTGAGCTCGGCATTGCGTACTCCGGCCCATGCCTGTCGTTGGCCAAACGGCATGCTAAGCTCCATGCCAAGCTGCCACTCTTGGTGATCGCCACTGGCCAAATCGTCATAAGCACTCGCGAATCGAGTCGATCCTGGGCCGGAGAGTTCTTGGCCAAATCCCCGCCAGCGATAGGTGCCGATCGCGTCAAGACGTGGCAAGGTAAAGTTCTTGGCGGCGAGCAACTCCAATTGGCTTTTCTCGATATTCCATGCCGAGCGTCGCAGTTCATTTCTTTGAGCAAGTGCTTGGTTTAGGCTGCTAAACCAATCGACTCGCACTTCCGCCCGAGTGGGCTCCTCCGAGGGACGTAACAGGACATCGTCGGTCGCCACCATGCCTAGCATGCGGCGAAGTCGACGCTCGGTGAGGTAAACCCCGTTGGCCGATCCAGCTTCACGCGTTCCGTTGAGCGCATCGTGAACCGCCTGTTGGAATTGCAGATATTGGGCCCGAGCCTGCGCCTCTTGATATGCCTCGCCCCCCTCCAAACTTGCCTCAGCGGCCGCCTTTACTCGCCGCCATGTTTCCAGCGCGCTGTCGCGCGCCGCAATCTTGGCGTCTAGGTCGCGGTAGGCGAAGTAGAGGTCCCAATACGCTTCCTCGATGTCGCTCAGGAAGCTCAGCAAACTGGCCTCGAAATCCGCGAGCGAAACGTCGGTGTTAATACGCGCGATCAGAACGCCATTCGAGAAATTGAAACCAGGTCGAGCGGATGGTCCAGCGATCCGATTGAACGTAACTCCCGCACCCTGCAACAACGGTTGCCGCGCGGTCGCCTCGTATTGCACGTCCCATGCGGCCGGAAAGAGATTGCCGCTCTGGTTGCTGCGGTCATGTCCGGTAACGTTGCGAAGGCTGAAACGAGTGCCGGTGGCCGCGAGCTTGCTGATTTCCGTTTGGAATTCCAGCGTGTCCTGCGCCAGTTCACGAGCTCCTCCGCTCGTAAGCACATTGTTTAGTCCCCGGTCGTTGTAGCTGCTGAAGAGGCTACTTGTGAATTGAGCATCGAACTGACTGAGGGCTCCCTCGACTCCAAACAGCGGATCGCTCTCACGAATGGCAGGATCCAGTCGCGTGACCGCCGAGTCTGGACTGACCAATATTCGGCCACCCAGATCTCGCAAGACCTCGCTGTTTTGAAGCGCGAATTCAATGGCCGCGGATAAGGTGATGTCGTGAAACGTGTCGGGCGTCTCGCCAGCAACACTACGCGGCCTCGAGGGAAGTTCTTGCTCGTCCGCCGCTTCGGTCAAGGCATCGGGATATTCAATCGCCAGCGATTGAGCCCACTCCAGCTCTCGAATCGGCCCCGAATGTTCGGTCCCGGTTCGCCAGAGGTTGCAGCCAGCCAAGGCAATCGTCGAAGTGACTAAAACGAGAAATGTCCGAATACCTGCCACGCACCAGCCCCGATTTGAGATTCTCCCTAACCGCGACAAAGTCTCCGCTGGGCTTGTAGACGCGGCAATAAATCGCGTCAACGGCAGATCTCGGTACCCTGCCGAGGTTGGATGGCAGAGCCGCCAACGCCAGGAACCAATGCCGAAAGAGCTAGCGGCGGTGGGAGCCAGCTACTCAAGAATCACTCAGCCTCAAGAGCAACTCGGTCCGATACCGAACTCGTCTGGCTTCGCCACGGCCTTCGCATGCTTGGGGTAGGTAATCATGAATGCGACCACCAGTCGAGTGATCAAGCGGGATTTGATTCAGGTGGCGGGCCGATTGAGCAAACTGGGAATGATACTGTGTCTGCTCGCCCAAGTTTCGTCCCTCCAAGTTTCATCCGCCCAGGAACCGCTCGTCATCAGATCCTTGCGGACTTCCGGAGCAACGGTGGACCGCGCTCGTGGCTTTCAAGACGAGAAACCACTTAGCGAAATAGACTTTCGCATCGCACCTGAACTCCCGGCTCACCTTGAAAATGCGGGCATGATTGGTCGAGAGTCGCATCCCACCCCGACATCTTCTAGTCGCGGTGTTGGAGCCGTCACCACGTGGGAGGCTCCAGCGGTAATACAGAATACGAATTACTGCGAGGATGTCGCTCTAGAGCGATACGGTCTAACACGGCGTCCCTTGGTGCAGCCCTTCGTTAGCGGTGGCCGATTCGTGGCGGATACGCTCTTGCTACCCTATCGCATGCTGCAGGATCCGCCGACACGGCTCCATTACCAATTGGGAATGGAACGACCGGGCAATTGCGTGCCTCCCATTCGCCAAAGTGTGCTCACGCCAGTCCCTCACCCCAGCGAGTGGTTACCTGTTTCCAGCCGACGATCATCCCAGCCAGTGAATCACTGATCTCGGTGAATGGGGGCGACCGCGTACCCACCGCCGCAGGTGATATCAAGGCCCTCGCCTCGACGCGACGAGATAAACGGATCTCCACGGCGGTACTTATTCGGCATGCGGTGCGTTTTGACCACGGGGCGCTTACGACACGTACTCGAGGTAGGGATCAAGACAAAGAAGGTCGTAGCGTTCCTTTCTTTGCTGCTCGAACTTCAGCATTCGACCTCGTTGGCTACGACCACGCCGCTCCAGGCCAGACTGCGTGGCCCGGAAGAGTCTCGCGAAGCTGCTGGGTAATTCGCCTCGGATAGCCATCCACGCGGCCCAGCGTTGCAGCAACTTACGGCGAGACTGGGGTAGCACTCGAAGCAGTTCGTCGTCAAGCGACATGAAAAACCGAAACGACCCTGGGTCACCTTGGCGTCCCGCTCGTCCAACGAGTTGCCGATCGATCCGAGGAGAGCTGTGAATCTCGGTCGCGATGACGTGCAGTCCACCCGCCGACTTGACTTGTCCTTCAAGCAAGATGTCCGTGCCTCGTCCGGCCATGTTCGTGGCGATCGTCACCGATCCAGGCTGTCCGGCGCGAGCGATGATCTCGGCTTCCTGACGATGAAACTTGGCATTCAAGATCGAGGCGGTAATTCCCAGTTCCGCAAGCACGGCGCCCAGGCATTCGGAGGATTCCACCGAGGGCGTACCTACGAGGACGGGACGCCCTCCCCGTACGTAAGCCTGAACTTCTTGAGCGATCGCGCGCCACTTGGCATTGGCAGTGACAAAAACGCGAGGACGAAATCCTCTTCGCTGATTCCGGCGATGAGGTGGGACAGACGCGACGCGCAGCTCATACGTCTTCTTGAGTTCGCGTCGCGCCGACGCGGCCGTCCCCGTCATTCCGCCAAGATGCGTGTATAGCTTGAAGTACGCCTGGGACGCGATTTGCGCGGCGCTACCGGTGCTTCCGCTGATCGGAAGATGTTCCTTCGCCTCGATCGCCTGGTGAATACCGTCTTGCCATTTTCGACCGTCCATGATTCGGCCCGTGGACTCATCGACAATGACCACTTTTCCATCCACGACGACGTATTCCTTGTCGCGAAGGTAAGCAAGCCGCGCGCAGAGGGCGTTTTCGACCTGGGTGTAGATGCGTTCGGTTTCGATTCGATTCAGGATCGCCGGCTTGGGTGCGAGAAGTGCGAGGCGGCAGCCCGACTCTCCGAGTCTCACTTGTCGGCGTTTCGCATCAAAGTCAAAGTCGGCCGTTGGATCGAGAGTTTGACAGAACCGGCTGGCCCACCGGTACAACGAGACGGTCGGCGGATCCGGAGACTCGGGGGCCGAAATGATGAGCGGCGTGGTGGCCTCGTCAATCAGAATGGCGTCCGCTTCGTCAACCAAGGCGAAGTAGTGTCCTCGCTGAAGCGGCTCTTGATCGGAACGCATCAGGGTTACTCGAGGGATCTCATGAGCCGTCGTGCTCACGCCCCGTGCAATTCGGTCGCGTAGAAAATCGAACCCAACTTCCTTGGCGGTGCTATACGTCACATCGCATCGATACGCGGCTCGGCGTTGCTCCGGCTCCATCTCCGCGATGACGCAGCCGACGGACTGCCCCAACAGTTCGTACACGGGACGGAGCTTAGCCGCGTCTCTTTCGGCAAGATAATCGTTCGAGGTCAGCACGTGACATCCATGGGCCGCCGACGCACGCGCGAACGCGGGCAGGATCGCCGTCAGCGTCTTACCCTCGCCGGTCTGCATCTCTGCGATGTTGCCTTCGAGAATGGCAAATCCGCCCACGAGCTGCACATGGTAGTGCGGAGTACCGAGCAAACGACGAGCCGCCTCCCGCACGACGGCCCCTAACTCCACCCGATGTTCTCGAACCGGACTCCCGGACCGAATCCGTCCCGACAGTTGCCTCGCTTGAACCGCAAGATCATCCAAGGAGAGCCGTTGCCATGAATCGGAGAGTCGAATCGCGCGATCGGCGAGCCGCCACCATCGCTGAATGCGGTAGGGGTTGATGACACGGTCCAACATGAAAGGTATCGACCTCCCCGCGTGACGCGATGGCCGGAGCGGAATTCCCGTACCTCGCTCTAATCCATGCAACACCTTGCTCGCCCCAGCGAGCCACGATTAGTCCTCGATATCAAACCTCAATTCGATATCCGCGGCCGCGATCGCCAGTGTGATCGCCTCGTCGAGCATCTCATTGCGGAGTAACTCACTAGTCGCCTCATCGAGACTCGCCGGGAGTAGCTCGAGAGTCTTCACGAGGTGGTAGGCGCCGGCGATGCGAAAGGGGCCGAGCGTGTTTCCTGGTTGACTGGCGAATACGGTGTCGGCGACTTCCGAAGACATATCGGTTCGGTTCAAGATGCCGAGAAATCCGCCGTTGTCCTTCGAGTCCTGATCCAACGAATGTTGGCGGGCGAGCGTTGAGAAGTCGTCGCCATCCTCGACCAATCGAGTTAGCAGCTCGTCCGCCAGGCCCTTCGAGTCGACCACGATTTGCGCCAGTCTTGCCCGATCAAAACGGTTCCGTTCCGCGGTGAACTTGTTCTGGACCGCCTCGTCCGAGAAGACTCGCTTCAACTTGTCGACGATCAACTCATGCTCGACAAGGCGAGCAAATTCATCCTCCTCGATCAACTCTTGCGCGATCCACTGATAGGTATCGCTTGCCTTGTGCAAGCCTCGTCGCGCCCGAAATTGGTCCGCCGCCGCCTGCAACTCCGAGTCGGCGATCGCTATTTGATGGCGAGAAGCGAGCTCGGCGATGAAAACGTATCGAAGCAAGGCCGCCACGCTGGCACTCCAGGCTCCCTCGCACTTCAGCGCGCTGAGGAACGTGGTCCATTTCACGGGCGAGCCGTTGACTGTCCCTAATACCGTGGATGCATGAACCTCGGACATGGAAAACACCTTGGGAATGTGATGGGACACGGATCAATCATTCTAGACCGGATTGAATTCCGCGTCGGATCGATACGAAGTTCGCGGCGAAACGGCCAGTAGCCGTCCATTCCAGGACGACAACAGGTGACGTACCGTTGTCTTGATCAAACCAATCTCCGGATCGGCGTAAAGCACCGTTCCATTTCCAATTCGGTAAAGCACGACGTAATGCGAGTCTTTCCAATGCAAGACCGCCGGCAGTTCTATCGTCTCAAGCGTTTGCTCGTTGGCGTGGAGGACTTCGGCATCCAGACCGATTGACTCGGCGATCCGCTGCATTTCTAGAAGGCTGAGGCCCAGCGGCATCAGCTGAATTCGGCCGCGCAATTCGTCGATGTTGACCGGCAACTGGTGAAATCTCGCGACCGTCGCCAGTGCGATCAGTCCGCATTCGGATTCCTGGGCTTGTCCGATCCATGGATATTGCTGATCAATGATCGATCGCTCTCGAGATCGAGACGCGTGGCGGATCGGGTTACCTTGGGACGCCGCCAAGGTTCGTCGTTTTAAGAACGCGATTTCTCGATCCGAGAGCCGAGCGAGAATCGTCGCTGCTTGCTCGGGCGTGGACGAGCCTCGCAATACGTCCGTCAATGGAAAGATCAGACAACGCACATGTCCATTGGCCACGTAGTGCTTTGGCAGGGAGCCCACTTTGTGAGACTCCTGTTGTTCAATTAGGAAGAATTCTCCAGGCAGCAATTTGGCGACCATGCGTCGCTCGACCGGCGATACCGCGACGACATCGACACTTCCCTCGACCAACAAACAAATCCACTCTTGCTCGACTCCGAGCGAATGGCCCGTTACATGGAGCAATGAACCATCGACAAACAGCCGCTCGCGCGCCGAATCGATTAGACCGAGGATTCGGCGCGGCGGTAGGCAACTGGCGAGGGCTTCCATCCGTAGCAACTCAAGAAGCGGGCGGAGCTTGAGTTTGTCGTCCTGCTCATGAGTGGCTCGTGGATCGCCGCTGAAATTCGTCGGTGTGCCGTCGTCTTCGGATCGCAAAACCAACGAATACCGATCCATGTCTGGTTTATCGGCGACCTCCGACGGTGGACGAAACGTACGCCGAATCGCCGGTTCAAGCAGGGGTAATTCGGATCGATACTGGGCCAGGACGTCCGACGGGAGACGATAACAAATGGCGTCGCCGCTCGTCGCGACATTTAGTCTTTCGCCAGGCGGCCACTCCTGCAATGTGAACAATTCGCCAGGGCCGAAGGCGCATACGGGGCGTCCGTCGGAGGCATTGACGCTTGTTAATTCGATCGAGCCCTGCACGACGGCGAAGACATCCTGCACGAGCTCCGCGTCCAGCTCGATCTCTTGTTCATCGAATTCGTGCCAAACCAACTGATCGACCAGCGGCATGAGCAGTTGGGATGGAACGGTCGCCAAGAGGCGGGAGAGCTTTGACAGCTCAAGGAACGCGGCCTCCGCCAACGTCTTATCGAAAACCGGAACCAAGCGCGGGTGAGCCCGTAGGAAATCATCGAAATCAACACGAGGCCACCGGTAGACCCAGGAGTGCTCGGATGCCCGGCATCCCAACTGCCGATTCCATTGTTCGGCCCGGCTATGGCCACCGACCAATGTCCCGGGAGCAACCTGTCCCATCGTTGAGTTGCGGCCGTATAGTCTGAGCCGCCCCGCGACGAGTAGAAACGCGGCCGAGCCTTCTTCGTCTGGCTCGAATAGCACCTGGCCCGCTCGATACTCGAGCAGTTCAAGCCGGGTATCCCACGGCTCGAACTGGCATGGACCGGCCAGTTGAAGCTGGAAGCACTGACGCAGGGACAACATCGGCGAGGGCAACGCCACGAGAGACACCACCTGGGATAGTAAAACGAGCAAGGTCGACAAGTGACGTGTGTGGGAAGCTCTGTTCCAACACTCGATTGACTTGAGGGAATCCGTATTGCATTCAAATCGACGCGCGCTCACCGACTCACGATCTACTCGGTAGCATCGATGGATTCCTCGACCCCTGGATCGGCGAGAGGATCAACATCAACGGGCGAGTCGATGAGATCGGAATCCGGCCCGATGGAAGGTTCTGGATCGAATGCTGGGTCATCTTCGATACCGGGCGATCCCGTCTGGCCAATCGCTTCGGCTAGGTCGGTCTTATCATCCTGACTGAGAACTTGGCGATCGGCCGGGATCGTGTCGGACACATTGATTGACGAGGTCGTCTCGGAGGACATGGAAGAAGCCTTTGAGTATTGGTCGTCGAACAGGTTCGGATGGCTTACGAGTGGGAGGCGATGATTTCATTCTCGCCGAACAGAAAAATCGCTCGACATGCGCTAGTGCGTCAGTCGGATCAAAACCAGGAAAACGGCCACCCGGCGATCAACCGGGTGGCCGAGTCAAGGCTCCTTAGAATGGCCACCAGTTCTTTGTGGTCGGATCCAACTTGGACGCGGCGTCCTTGAAGTTCTTGTACTGGTCGCCCAAGTACTTTCCGGCCGAGTCCCAGATCTTCACGGCGATCTCCTTACCGTCCTGATAGGTGCGTTCCACCCAATTGCCGGCGGTTGACCAGTAAGCGTCGAGGGTCTTGAGTCCGTTGGTCGCGAACCGCTCGAGATTGAGCAACTTGCCGCCGCTCGACCATTCGGCCCATTCCTGGAGCTTCGAGCCATAGCCTCCGAAGTAGAGCCATTGATTGAGGACCTTGCCCGCGCTGTTAAGGCGTTGGGAAATCCACCGTCCCCTTGAATCGAGCCAGCGAGTGGCTGTCTTGACACCGTTGGTCGAGTACTCAGACCAGTTGGTGAACGTCCCCGACGCGCTCCAGGCTTTGTATTGCTTCAGAACGGAGCCGTATCCGCCGTGGTACATCCATTCATTTACGAGCCGACCAGTCGAGTTGAATTTCTGCGAGATCCAGTTGCCACTCGAGTTCAACCAACGATCAAGAGTCTTGACTCCGTTGGAGAGGTACTCCCGCATGCCGGTGAATGTTCCGGCGGCGTTCCACGATTTCCATTGCTGGAGCGCCGACCCGTAACCGCCAAAGTAGCTCCACTGATTGAGCAGCTTGCCAGCGGTGTCGAACGACTTGGAGATCCACTTCCCTGCACTGTCGAGGAACCGTTCGGCGACCATCACTCCATTGGTTGCGTATTCCTTCCAATTCGATAAGCCGGCCGAGGTCCAGGCCCGCCATTGCTTGAGCTGAGAGCCGAGTTTGCCGTGATAAATCCACTCGCTCACCATCTTTCCGGCCGAATCGAACTTCTGCGAGACCCACTGACCGCTTGAGTTGATGTACTTGTTGATCAAGCGAACGCCATTCGTGGCGAATTCCTGGGTGGCCAACAATGCTCCTTGAGCATCGTATTGCGACAAGATCTTGAGAGCCGAACCATACCCGCCGTGGTAGGTCCACTGAAGCAATACCTTGCCAGCGCTGTTGAGTGACTGGGACACCCATTGCGAGCCATTCTTCCAGCCTTTGGCCACGAGCTTTCCGGCTTGATCGAACTTCTCGATCCGAACGCGCTCGAAGTTCTGCAGCGTGGTCGAGATGCGTTCGCGCGAAGCCAGGATTTGGTTTACGACCCACTTGCCCGCCTTGTCGACCGTCTTGTTGAACGTGATTCTCTTTCCGCCGACATAGATCGATCCACCCTTGGTGCTGAGCGTGATATTGAGCGGTCCGACATCCGCGTTGACCGTGGCCTCGTCCTTGGTGATGACAACCCCGTAGCCGTAATTGAGCGGCCCGGCACCGGGACCGGTGACATGGATCGAAACGCCATCCTGGGAAAGGCCGACTCCCGCTGATCCACCAAAAGTCACGCCGCCTCCGGCTTGCACCCCACTCTTGCCGATCTTGATGTCGACTCCACCGACGCCCAGCACGCTGATGTAACCATGCATGTCGCCGTTGCGATTGGGATCGAAGCCGACGTCGATCAGGTTCTGTTCCTTGGCCGGGCCAGAGACACTGACATATTCGCGACCATTGTCACT
Source organism: Planctomycetales bacterium (assembly GCA_020426595.1). Lineage (GTDB taxonomy): Bacteria > Planctomycetota > Planctomycetia > Pirellulales > Pirellulaceae > UBA11682. Next base: position 48,093 of record JAGQPS010000002.1, on the reverse strand, counting down.
CGTCTGTTCGCCGGCATACCGTCCGGTCGACTTCTGCGAGAGCAGCCAGTCAAGATCCGCATGGTAAGCGCCTTGGGCATACCACTTAGCGATTCGATTGTGACTCGCCGCGGTATCGTAATACCCGGTATCCGGCAGCGATACTCGTTGATACTCCGCTCCGGCAACTCGCTCACCATCACGAACAGCCGCGAATGGAAGAAACTGATAGCCATCGTCGTAGACAATGGCTCGATCGACATTCCTAGGTGTTCCCTGAGGATATTGATCGCCCATCGAAGTCGCGGCCGTCGGGTCGATCATGACGTGTTGCAACACATTCATGTTCTTGGGATCGCCCAGAAGTCCCGCAATCTCTTGGTTGAAGATCGCTCCTCGGCTATGTCCGACCAATACAACATCCCACTGCTGGGATCGAGCGGCGAGAAACTCCTTGATGTGGTTGGCGACTCGCTCAGTTTGAGTCGTATTCGTAGCGAGGGAATTCCAGCTCACGACCATGGTGTGGACTTGCGAGCCCGCCTTGCGCAAGTCGTCCTCCATCGCTTGAGCCAAGGTCTCTTGCCACGGATACACATGGCGTCCCGTGCCAGCCCCACCAACATTGGTCGTGGCCGCTCCTTGTGTGATTACCAACAGGGTCGGTCGCCGAGTGTTGACAGAGTTGACGTTTACCTTCGGCTTGCTGATGAATTTCTCGATGCTCCCATCATTGGCCTCAACCTTCTGGTCGTCCCGAATGACGCTTGTGTCGCCATCGTTCCCGACCATGTACTCATCGTTCCCAGCACCTCCATACAACACGTCGGTGGAGTCGCCTCCGATCAAAACGTCATCACCCGATTCGCCATACAGTCGGTCGGACCCCTCGTTGCCGATCAACTGATCGTTTTCCGTTCCACCCTTGAGCGTATCGTTCCCGCTGCCACCCTTAATGCGGTCCTTTCCCGATTGTCCGTCGAGAAAGTCATTGCCCGATCCACCCTCGAGGAGGTCGTTGCCCGACCCACCGAAAATCCGGTCATTGCCGGCTCGGCCGTAGAGTCGATCATTGCCCGATCCACCGAAAATCGTGTCACCTTTCTTGCCGCCAAGGATCGTGTCATTGCCCGCTCCGCCATCGAGCCTAGTTACTCGATTGACGGACGAAACATCGATGCGATCGTTGCCGGCCTTGCCGTTGACCGCCACTTGTTTCACTCGAGTCGCGGCGACCTGGCTGCCGGCCCCCGCGATCCGCAGGCTCTTGCCGTTGACTTGGACTCGGAGTTGGCCTTTGTTTTCGGTAACCGCGATCTTCTCGCTGCGGCTCGTGCCATTCACCGTCAGGACGCCGTTCTTGAACACCGCGGTCGCCGTCGCCGAGAGCATCTGCTTCGACTCGAGCACTTCCGCCGTCGCTGACTGGAATTCCCGCAAACGTCGCCGACGAATACCGGCTCCGAATTGCTGGTCTTGATCCTCGAGACTCGGAGTCGATGAAATGACGAGATCAGTGATAGTGAGACGACTCATGGCCCTCGATCCTTATGAGAGGCATTTTGGCGAACCGTCAAGGTCTTGGTAGGGAGGCGGCAGGATTGTCCATCCCGGGGGCCTCGCTCGGAAAGTACCAACCAGGCATTTCCTAGGAAATCGACCTAAGTGAATCGAAGAGCGAACGCCGTCAGGTCGCGCGGTCAGGAATAAAACTCAGTTATCAACGGATTGTCATCCGCGAGTCGTGCGGCGTTCGAGGCAAACCCGAAATAGGGGAGCATGCCGCATCAAGCGTCCCGAGAAACATGTGCGGGTGAGGTTAGAAGCGGTTTGGCGCATCCCAAGGCACCTATGCGGGGGCTCGGAACCCCAACTCCAAGCGCCTCGGCAGGCCAGAGGATTGCCATGCTTGAAGGTCAATCAAACGTTGAAAGCGGGGCGCGGTGACCATCGCTTGTGTCCACCAAGCCGACATCACTTTCGCCCAGCTCAACGGTTCGAGTGGAACCAAACGACTGGGTCGTTTGTCGTTGCTTACTCGGCTTCGCCTGAAACAGGCTCAATCGAATCGAATTGCGATTCCGTGGCATCGCTGGAAACGGAGCGGTCCCAATCCTCGGAAGGATCGACATCCGCTCCAAACACTGGCCCAGGATCGGGCGAATCAGGTTCCATGGCGGCCTTCATCGGACGATCGTCCGGCAACGCACCCTCGGTGATTGCTGGTTGGTTCGGCATGGCTAGGAACTCCTCGAGAGTCTTATGGGATAACGATTCAGCGAAGCTGATGGAGGTCGACTTAGGCGACGAACAAGACTGGGGATCGACAACAACTAGAAGATGCTGTTGACGACTTTCAAAGCGCTGGTAAGGCCAAGCTTCGACTTAAGGTAATTCAGCACCGTCGTATACGAGTTGCCGAGGAGATCAGCCCAGATCAGGGCCTTTGTCGCGTCGACATACCCCTTCCCAGCTCCGGATGCGATCGCCCAGAAGGCGGCATCACGATCGCCACCCAGCCAGTCGGAGATCGCCTTGGCGGTCTTGGAGAGTCCGGCACCGGCGGAGTTGAGGAGGAACTTGGCGACTTCGTAGGAGTTGTTCTTCACGAGTCCCGCCCAGACGATTCCGTTGACCGCGTCCTTGAGCGACTTGCCCGCTCCAGTGCAGATCGCCCAGAAGGCGGCACTGACGTTTCCGTTGAGCCATTGAGAGATGGCGGTCGCCGTGGTACTCAAATTCGCTTTGGCGGTGTTGAGTAGGAACTTGGCCATTTCGTAGGAATTGTTCGCAACCAAGCCCGAGGAAGTTAGGCCATTCAACGCATCCTTCCAACCCAAGTTGGCACCGTTGACCGCGCCCCAAAAAGCTCCGGCGAGATCGCCATTGAGCCAGTTCTTGAGTTGCAGGATTCCCGTACCAATGCCCGTCTTCACGTCGAGGATCAAGAACTTCGCCACGCTGGCGGCGTTGCCCGAAATGAGCTTGCCATCGACGACCGCTTGAATGGCGTCAACGAACCCAACCTTGGCTCCGTTGAGCATTGCTTGGAAGACTTGCACGGCATCTTGCTTGACGCTCCAAAGCGCCGATGCGACTTGCCCTAGATCGGGTTTCAAGCTCCAGAGCGTCGCGGCCACCTTGCCCAGGTTTTGTTCGACCGACCAAAGAGCCGCCGCGATTCCCTCGACACTTTGGGAAACTTTCCAGAGAGCCGAGCCGATCTTGTCCAGGCCGACTCCAAACTCTTTCGCGAGGGCCTGAGCGAATTTCACCAAGTTGGATTTTAGGTCCTGCCAAGCCTTGGCCGCCTGATCTCCGATTGCCTTCAGTTGCTCCCGCCAATGCTTGATCCAGTCGTTCTTGATCGCGCTGAACGCGGGCGGAGTGCCTCTCCGCTGCAACGACTTGAGCAGCAAATATTCCAGGCGATGATTGCCCGAATCCTTCGTGCCCGCGCCATCACCGAGGATCTTTTCGACGTTTTCCTTGTGGTCCTTCTTCCACGCATAGGCGAGAGCGTCGAATCGACGATCCGATTCAAACAACTCGATGTACTTGCTCACCAACTTGTCTTCACCGGCGAGCCACGCATAGAGAGCCATGTCCATCTTGGAGGCGCCGGTGTCGAAGAAATCATCGCTCGAACTGGGATTCAGTTTCTTGTCGAGGTTCCGAATCGAAGGCATGAGCAAATCGACGAGTTCAGGCCGAGACTCAAGGGCCACCAATGTTGGCCAGAATGAAAGGTGAGCCACGATGTTGTCGGACTCTCCCATGCGATGCGAGACCGTGAAGGCAATCAGCTCACCGAATACATCACCACTGAGCCAAGGTAGGACTTGCTGGATCGCGTCGCCAACCAAGGGACGCCACTTATCACCTTGCAGCCACGAGGGGAGTGAATCCAACAACTGGTCGACGATACGACCTTGGAGATCCGAGAGTTGCTTAGCCAGGGCGACCAGTTCCGTGCCATTGTCGATGGTGGAACCCAAGAGAGTCTTGATCGTGGACCGAATGGCGTCGCCCACGAGGTTGGCGATACCCGCACGGTTGGCTGACGAGATCTCGAGCTTGACGTCGCCCTTGACGAGGGTCCAATCCAGTCCCGGAATCACATGAAAGCTATAGCTCTCGTCAAACGAGATACTCTTGAGGAATACACCCACGCGCTCGCTTGCCCAATCGCCGAGATCGTCGGCGACACCGCTGATAAAGTCGGCGGTGGTATCACCCAGGACCTTGCCCAACGTCACCCCTAGGCCACCCCATACCGACCAGCCTTGGGTGGCGATTCCCATTTCCGCCGCGGCGTTCTTCAGCGCGTATCGGTCGTTGGGCATCAACGCGTAACCGTCGACTCCCTTGTACATGACCCGGGTACCACCCTCGCCAAAGACGTTCGAGAAGTACGACTTCTTGTCACTGTCGGGGTCGTTTTCGTCGGATGGGAGTTCTCGAGTTTCCCAGTAATGCTCTGGGTACCGGTCGATCGTCATCCAGTTATTGGCGATTAGATAATCGATGTACTTTGTCGCGACCTCCTTGGCCAACGAACGGACCTCTTCCGTCATGCCGCCAGCCTTGAATGCGTAGTAGACGGCCGAGATAACACCGACAACGCCGTCCTTGGTCACGGGGGCATGGCGTTCCCGCACATAAACTCCGTTCTCATTGACGTAATCCCAAACCTCGGGATGTCTCACGAGGCGAGTTCGCCCAAGTTCGTCAACAAACGGCTCGTCTTTCAAGGTCTTGAGCAGTTCGAGCACCGCACCGGAATCACCACGCTGGGCAGCCAACGTCGCCGCCAGTCCGGTGAAAAGCATGGCGTCGCCACGCTGGTCGATTCCGTCACCGGTCTGGGAGATTACAAAGCCATGGGCATCTCGAAACTGGTGCAACAGATCGAAGTAGGATCGCTCCTCGAAGTCCATGGCTTCGATGTCTCGATCATCGGTTGAGGCGACTAGCTTGCGGCCGGTACCTTCGGAAAGGAAGTCAACATCCGTGCCTCCGTCCACCACTCCGACCAACTCTCCCTTATCGTTGAACTGATCGTCGCCTCCGTAGATCACATCCGCGCCGGAATTGCCGTAGATCTTGTCGACTCCCGTCGAGCCAAACAGGTGATCGGCTCCTGAACCACCATGGATGGTGTCGTTGCCACTTCCGCCATGGACCCAAGCACTCATCACGGCCTGTGTCAGGTCGATGATGTCATCTCCGGCGCCCGCTTCGACTTGAATCGCTCGAACGTTCTTGGCCTCGAAAGTGCCAATCACGGCCTCGCCATCCAGAACGACGAGTTTGCCGGAAGTGGAAGCGCCTTCCGCGTTGAGTCGAATGTGGTCGGCCTGATTGGATCCGCGAATCGCCAAGACGCCATTTACCAATTCGGCTCGCGTGCCACGAACGACAAGTTGGAACTCCTTCTCGAGGGACTTGCCCGATGTCTTGTCCTTGACTTGAACCGTGATCGTCGATGTTCCAACAAATCCTAGGGCAGGCGTGAGTTTGAGCGCATTATTGACGATAGTCGCGGAGACTTGATCACTGCTCGACGAGGCATGAACCTCAAAGGCATCTCCGTCCGGATCGACAATGCTGAGGTTAACAAGCGTGCTCGCCGAATCACGCCCGATCTCCAGTGTTTTCAGATTGCCGATGACAGGTAGCTCGTTGAGATCGATTACCTCGATCGAAAACACGGATGTCTTGGTGGCTTGGCTTGAATCCTTCGCCGTAATCGAGATTTGCACCGACGGTTCCGTCTCGAAATCGATCGCTACGTTGTCCTTGAGCTTGAGTACGCCGTTGAAAACTTCAAAGCGGCTGTCGGAAACGGTCAGCGTATGTTGGTCGTTCACATCCGCGTCGACCACCGTAATTCGCCCGATCTCGGCACCGTTAACACCCTCGGTCAGCCGTCGCGCGCTCAGGAGTATGTCGGTGGGTGCCGAGTTGGCTATCGAGACTCGATCACTCCCCGAACGGTCGTCGAGAACCGTATCTTGCTTGTCGCCCCAGAGCCGATCGTCGCCCGCTTCACCGAACAGACGATCCGCGCCGTCGCCACCGGTGAGTCGATCATTTCCCGAGCCTCCGTAGAGCGAATCCGTGCCGCTGCCGCCCTGCAAGACGTCGTTTCCGGTACCGCCCTTGATGCGGTCGTTGCCCGACTGTCCGTCGAGATAATCGTTTCCCGAACCACCGTCGATCGAGTCGTTGCCAGATCCGCCGAGTATTCGATCGTTTCCGGCGTAGCCTCGGAGTGTGTCATTGCCACTTCCGCCATCGAGGCGATCAGCACGACCGCCGCCTAGCAACGTGTCATTACCGGCACCACCACGCAACACCGCCGATCGCCGGAGAGTTCGGACATCAATTCGGTCATTTCCTCCCAGACCCGACACCTCGACTCGCTTCACCGCGGACGCCTTCGCGGCCTTTCCGGCATTTGAAATATTGACGGAGCGGCCATTGATCGACACACGAATCAGCCCTCGCTTCTCCGCCACGACGATACGATCATTTCGCTCCGTGCCTCGGACCGACAAAACCCCATTCTTGAGCACTACGGCCGCCGTGGCGGATAGCATCTGCTTGGCTTCCAACACCTCGACGGCACCGCCACGAAATTCCTTGGGCCGCCGTCGCCGCAAGCCGGCTCCAAAACTCTGATCCTGCTCGGACTCATTAACCGGAGATACGACGTGGAGGTCGTCAATTCGGAGTCGGTTCATGCCTTATTTCCTTGTGCCGGCATCCGCCCACTCACTTCAAGGGATTCCCGCGTGACCATGCGAACTAGGGTTCCCAAGAGGAGCCGCCTTGGTAATCGTCAACGAAATGGTCGAGGACGTTTTGCTTTGGAGCGGAAGCTCGAAGCGAACGCGGACACAACGAGCACAAGAAAAGACTCGACCAGCCCACGGGCTCGGGGCGGACATTCCTCGAGCAAGGCCGCCAGAAAGGGCCGAGGAACTTCGCTGGCCCAGGCGAAACCCTAGAACCAGAGGCGAGTTCGCAAATAGTCGACCACGTCTCCAAAGAGGACGTACCCGAGCGGCTGCTTGCCGCAGGGAATACGACACCGCGCCTCGGCTCCGATTTTGGGTCGAGCGAATTCAATGCCGTTGAGCTCCACGATCATCTCGATAGTTGGACCTTCTTGTCCCGTGCTTTCAACTCGTGAAGAAATCCGCGAGACCGGCCCCTCCAAAACTTGCTCCGGGGCCGCCACGAGAAAGAACTCCGCCGTCAGCGGCGACGATTCTCCCAGCTGATCGCGCATCGTTTCCACATGCTCGATGCGTTTCGCGGGAACTCGCACTTCCAAGTGCCAAGGGCCTGAATCGTCCATGATCTCCAGCAGCAATTCCCCTCGATTCACAGGCCGATCGGTCAACCACTTCTCGACCTGAAAAGTAATCACGACTCCATCGATCGGAGCGGTGATCGTCAAGTCGTCAAGCTGTTTTCTCAATAAGCCGAGCGACGTTTCGACGGACTGCAATTGACTCTGCGTCTGCGCGAGATCGAGTCGCAATTGATTGGCTTCCCGGTCGAGAACCGTGGCGTGGATCTGAGCTTGTAATGCGAGGGCACGACTCTCCAATTCCGCCCGTTCCCCGTCGACCCGATGAAGTTCTTGCTCGAGGGAATCACTCTCCAAACGCAGCAACACATCGCCCTGGTGAACTCGCTGGTTGGAAGCAACCGACAGGTTCGCGGATCTCAAGTAGCCGTCGGCGGGAGCGAATACGTTGGCGCGAGTCGCTGGGAGCACGCGACCATCCGCCTTCACACGATAGGTCCATGGAACCAGGACCAATGCCAAAAGAACACCGATGACCGCTGTCAGAATAAGTGCGGCCAATTGTAGGCGTCGGCCATGGAACCACTCCCAGGCGAGACCAATTCGATATCGAGTCTCCAATAAAAGTACACGGCGAAAATGCAGTGAACCGTGGATCGAACTAGCTAAATGTTGGCCGAGGGTCTCGAGGTTGGCCAATTGGTGAGTCGGACGCCGCGCGTCACCCGACCATTCCGCCAACAGAACACCCACCAACGCCGGACTCGAGCCAGACCGGCGGCGTCGACGCAGTGACGATTCATCAAGCGTCACTTCATCCTCGGCGAGGAGCGGGATCGCGACCAGATTCCTCAAGCCCGATTCGTCGATCAATTCCGCGACGACTTCCTGAGCCTCCGCATCGAGCGCTTCACTCGCCCCGAGATACGTCATCGGTGACTTTCGATCGGCCACGAGTCGCGCGACAGCGGTTAGCTTGCGGACCAACACGGCATGTTGATTCACCTTTTCTTGACCGCTTATGGCCAACGCGCGAGTCGACTTGCCGCGAGACACAAACACCGAAACACGGTCCGCGTCGAGGAACAGGCGACCGTCGTTCGCTCCAACGGCACAAGTCAATTCGAGGCTCAGGCTTCGATGTAATTTCAGGGACAGCTCGCCGATCGATTCGCGTGTTGGCGTCGCGCTGGAAATGGCGCCAGAGTCGGGAGCTCGCGTTGAACGTTCCAGTTCGAGACTAGCCAAACCCGCGGCATGCTCGGCGAGTTCCAAGGCAAGTTCCGGTTCCTTGTCGGCCGTTCGATCAAAGAAAAGCTGCAGGCAGCCCGCCGGTTGGCGTTGGATAAACAACGGGCAAACGACAACCCAATAGCGACCGAGAGGCGAGTCCGTTTCCGAGGCATCGAGGCCCAATGAAGCTTCGCCACTCTCGAAGCAGGCCACGAGCCGTCGATTATTGTCTTCAATCGCCTCGGCGGACTCCGGCAACAAGGTTTGATCGAGTCCCACGTCGACGACGGCCGCCCACTGTGTCGCCGACACAGGACGCCAAACGACGCCCGCGTCGGCTCGGGTCTCCTCGACGACTATCGGCAAAAAGGCGCCAAGGAAAACCCGGACATCCCCGGCGCGCCCCTGCAAGTCGTCGATACGTGATGTTAGCCGATCAAGCCGGCTTTCCACTTCCCCGTCAATGGCCCAATCTCCAACTTAAACAGTCGATGGGAGCGAACGCGACAATCTCAATAAGCGGAGAAGCATTCGTCAAGGGCTTGGGCGGCAAATCGGACAAGTTAGACCGGGAACGCACGAAACGCCCCGCGCGGGTGTTTTGGCCGAACAACTCTTGCGGAAACGGCTTGCCTCGCACATTGTACCTCGATGCCGAGATGGCCGAACGAGACGCGATCCACTAGTGTCCGACAAGGAGAGGCCGGATGAGCCAAGAGGCGGCTTTTCAATCCGCGAGCCAGCGTCCTGTTCCTTTTCGTCCGCGACAAGATTTGGTCTTTCGTCGGATTGGGTTCGAGGGAAAGGGCTATTGGGTTTGCAAGGACCCCATAGCGCTGAAGTACTATCGTCTGGAGGATGAGCAGTACTACTTGCTTCAGCAGCTTGATGGGACCCACAGTCTCTCCGTGCTGCGGGATGCCATGGTCGCGAAGTACCCATGGACATGGGTAGCTATCAAGGACATCCAGACGTTGGTTGGCGACTTACATGCCAAGAATCTGCTGATCACCGATCGATCGGGACGCGGAGTGGCACTCGTTATCAAATCTCGCAAGGAGTGGTGGCGACAGGCACGGCAAACCGTGGCCAACTTTCTTTCGATCCGACTTCCCGGATGGGATCCCGATCGAATGCTCGATCGGATGGTGCCCTGGATCGGATGGATCTTTAAGCCGGTCGTATTGTGCTTTTTCGCATTTCTCGTTGCCGTGGCTTGGCTAAGCGTCGCCGCGAATTTTGATCTATTCCAATCTCGGCTGCCCACGTTTCAACAGTTCTTCTCGGGGCCGAATGTTCTCTATCTGTGGTGTCTCCTGGCACTCATCAAGGTCCTTCACGAATTCGGCCATGGACTCGCCTGCAAATACTACGGCGGCGAGTGCCATGACATGGGGATCATGGTGCTCGTTTTCTCGCCAACCCTGTACTGCGATGTTTCCGATTCATGGATGTTTGAAAACAAGTGGAAGCGGATTGCGGTCGCCTTCGCGGGTGTCGTCGTGGAATTGCTGCTTTCCGCGATCGCGATTTTTATTTGGTGGAGGACGACGCCGGGCGTGTTAAACCACTTGGCCCTCAACGTGATCTTTGTCACTTCGATGAGCACCGTCTTGGTCAACGCCAATCCGCTCATGAAGTTCGACGGATACTACGCATTGGCGGACTTCCTCGAGATTCCCAACCTGCGGACCAAGGCCACGAAGTTCCTTCAGTCGGCGATTTACTGGCACTGCTTCGGTATCGAGCCGAAGGAGGACCCCTTCATGCCGCGCGGACGGCGAACCTGGTTCATCGTCTATTCCCTTGGATCGATGGTGTATCAGTTGGTTTTGATCGTGGGGATCACCGTCTTCCTGTTTCGTTGGCTACAGCCCTACGGCTTGCAGAACCTAGGGCTGATTGTCGGCGTTGTCTCGATTGGCAAAATGGTTGGTGGCGCTCTCTGGCAGGGATACAAAACCCTCTGGATCGAACGAAATGAGAGGCTCGACATGAAAAAGGTTGGTGTCACTCTGAGTGTTTTGGCCGTAACCTTCGTGCTTGTCTTCGCCGTGCCGTTCCCGTGGTTCTCGACTTCACCATTCGTCATTGAATCGAAGGGATCCCAGCGTTTGATGTTGCCCACGGCGGGACGGTTGGAGTTCGTTGGCGTTGTTGATGGCGGGCCAGTCGATGCGGGGCAAGTCATTGCTCGACTCGTCGATCCGGCCTTGGAACTGCAACTCGCCGAACTGGAAGGCCGACTTTCCGTGGCGGAGTCGGAGGCAGCACAGAAACGAAGGGATTTGGATGGAGTCGGAGCCGAACTAGCGGAAGGGCGCGCTGCCAGTTTGCGGGCTCAACGAGATGATATGCGACGGAGGTTGGATGAACTCGTCGTCAAGTCTCCGAGTGACGGTCACTTCATCGCGCCCCCTACCGTGCGCGACGAACGACCGAGGGACGCTCAACACAAGACTCTCTCGCAATGGATCGGACAGCCGCTTGAGCGAGGAAACATCGGAGCGTTTCTTCAGCGAGGGACGGAACTGGGAAGTGTGGCCCCGAATCGGTCCGAGTTCGTCGCGGTGATCTACGTCGACCAACGACATCGCGATCAGTTGGCCGAAGGAGAAACTCTACGAATGAAATTTAGGCACCTGCCGGACGCTGTCCATGTCGGAGAAATCCTCTCCATTTCACGTCACTACACGACACAAGTGCCTAACTCACTCTCGACCAAGTATCAGGGGACATTGCCCACGACGACGCTTCACGATGGAACGGAAGAAACCGCGTCCGTGATTTACCAAGTCGTCGTATCGGTTCCCGAACAGGTGCATCACTTGCACGTGGGCGCACAAGGCGAAGCAAGGTTTCTTTCCGAGCCAGTTTCATTGGCAACGAGAGCGTTGAGAACGATTGAAGAGACGTTCGATCTCAGTTTGTAGCTTCGCACTAACGGATCCGACGCACGATGTCATGGCATGCCGCCACCACGGTTGTCGACGTTCCTTGAATCCGAACGACGAGGCATTGCTGGCAACCGGTATCGTGATCCGATCGTCGCTGTTCGCTCGTGCCTCAAGTGACATCATGGCTTTGGCTGGTAATCTCGATGTTGGAAAACCTCGGACTCAATGTCGTCCTGGTCGCAGGGGACTCATCAGAGGCTTCAACGTATCGAGGCTGATGCCGGGCGGCCGAGTTCGAGCCGGACCGAGCTCGCGGTGATCCGGCATGTTCCGTCCCAGCACGCGCCGGTTCGTTCTCTTGCTCGGCCGACTCCAGATTGTCGGCGTACGCGCGGGCTTGACCGACAAACCATCCGAGCCCCAAGAGGTTGAGCATGAGTCCGGTGAGCATCAACACAAGAATCTTGCTCGTCGGAAACGCGACGCCCGACATGACATCCCAGGCGTAGACCGAGCCGACGACACAGAGCAACATTAAGTTGGCGAACAAGGCCATGCCGAGTTGTCGCTCGTGCAGACGCAGTTCGTTGAGCACCGCCACGACTTCCGAACGAAACCCGATGCGCCGTGACTTAACGCCGCGAATGTCGCCTCGACCGGGCGCCTCCGGGATCGATCGATCGAACGATGTAGGGCCGCTCGGACTTTCGCTAGATGACGCGGAGGAATCGGTCGAGCCAAAGTGTCGGACCAATTGTTGACTTGGGAGGTCCTCCCGAGTCGTGCGACGTGGCTGCCATCCGCGCAACACTTCCTCGACCGCGCGAATTTCGCGATCCAGGGCATCGATCGTTCGACGCGAACGTTCCGTGGGCGGCACTTCCCGCGTTGGCGTACTCGGCGGCAATTCGGCACGCGTGATTTCACGTAGCGATTCAGGTCTCGCTGGAACATCACTTGCCGCCGAAGGGGCCAGTCGCGGGTTGGCGATCTGCTGGAGCGCGCCATCGATCACGTCGAGAGTGACTCGAAGCTGTTCCGAGTTGCGTTGCTCGCCGCCCGCGGACGAACGGCTCGAAATCGAAGAGCCAGTCGCGGTCGAGACAGGGACGTTCGGCACGGTCTTGGGAGGCTTCGCTTGCGGCGGGGAGGTGGACCACCCCGTTTCACTGTCGCAGAACGTGGCGAACTCGCTGTATTGGCCGGGCGAAGGAACCGCCGGGGCGGCAATCGCCTGGGAACCAACCTCCGTTGAGCCATGCCGCGCGAACGCATGACCACAGCGAGCACAGGCGAAACTAGCCGATTGAGGTTGGCGAGTTCCGGCGACATCTTGCTGACAGTGGCGGCACCACATGAAACGGCTCCGATCCCCTGCTCGAATCACCTAACAGGAAGCATGGCGAAATAACGAGGGACCAAGGCCTCGCTCATCCAAAGCCCAACGAATCCGCCGTGGAACGGTTATCGGTCGAATCCCATGTCCCGTACCAGCACGCGACCCGCCACGCGCACTCCTTGCCCTGTCCGCAGCGACGCAATGCCCGTTGGCAGCGACAAAGTCACCGTAACCGCGCAGCTCGCCATTTCAGTACCAACGCTTGGACCAAGAGGTGGCATCGTCTCGCGATACGAAAAAAGGCTGCTCACACGAATGTGAGCAGCCCTTTCTTGCGATCCCGATCAGGCGTTTACTGGATGCCGGGACTACCGGTTGGCATCCCACCACCACTGGCTCGAATCCCAATCGGCGGGTTCGGCCTGAACACGGCGGGCATCGAGCACGTCGTAATCGTCGGTGACCAGCTCAACGTTCGACACTTGTTCGCGCACATCGGCACGAACGCCGCCGCTCACTCCGAGCAACATCTCGCGGGTCGTTCGTCCGCCGGCTCGTCGCGTGAACTGCTTAACGTTCATCACCGTCTCGACTTCACGCGGCACTCCGAACGATTCGACTTGATAGATCGCGTTGCCGCTTCCCTCACGTCGAAAACAGCCACGATCCCAACCGACTTGGGAATCGAGGTCGAAGCGATCGATCAGCCCGGCGACCATCGCCACTTCAAACACATTCCGCAGCTCGCCATAGACCGGGTACTTTTGGCAAAGCTGATCGAAGTGGTTGGTGAAGGAATGAGCGAACTCGGCGTTGGGCCCCTCGGCTCGACCGGTCCCCACGCGCTCGCCGGTTTCCGACAAGTGTTCGGTCTCGGTTAGGACTCGGGCCACCGATCCTTCAAGGTGAAACGCGTCGCGATCGGGAGTCGTGGTGACATGGTCGTAATTGAGCGCGAACCACCAGCGAATCAGCGACGTGTCTCGCGGTCGCCCCTCTTCACTGGCCATCAACGTCAGCACATCCTCGACACCCGCCACGCCCGGTTCGATGCCCATGCCGACGAGCTTCATGTGGTAGTCGGCGGCCACGATGGCGAAAGCGGCGTGCGAGTCGGGCTGGACGCCGGAAGTCGTGATGACCTGCGAGCCCAGGGCGGTTCGGAGCCCCTCTTGCCAACGTCGATCCGATCCAGGGTGGTTGGCCAAGTAATCTTGAGTTGCTTGAAGGTTCTCGGGTCGGGGATCGATCGAGCAGCTGATCAAGCCGTCCCCTTCGCGCATCGCTCGCAAGCAGTCGACCAGATCATCGAGCAGCAAGACCGGAGCCCCGGTCTCGACATGAATGGCTCGCGCCGAGGCATCGAGCTCCCAGTCGCCCGCGGGACCGGCGATCACCAGATCACCGGTGTCGGGATACACGAAAACCGCTTCGATGCGACGAATGCCGGCCAGGTGTTTCATCTCCTCGGTCGGAGCGAGGCCCATCGCCAGTCGCGCTTGCACCGCTCGCTCGAGCCGCGTCAGGCTCACCATGCGCAACATCGATTCGCGAGCCACCGGCCCTGCGGCTCGGCCCGAGCGGGCCGACTCACGCATGCGGGCCAACGACCCCGACGTCTCATCGGCCAGGACTCGGTCCAGTCGGCCAGCGGGATCGATGTGCACGCCCGAGACGAATTCCTGCATCCGACCAGGACCACCGAGCTCCTCCCAAGATTCGGGTGAGACCGTGGCTTGGATTAGCTCGATCAGTGGATCGAAGTCGGCTTGGATGGCACCGCCTCGTCCCATTCGGCCCGCGCCCATGCCAGGGCCCATGCCGCGACCTCCCGGAGTTCCCGCGCCGAGGAAACCACCGCTGCCGCCTAGGCCTGGGCCGCCGGGTAGTTCCTGAGCCAGGAACTGTCGGAACGCTTCGCCCGAGCGAACGGACGCGACCGTGCGATCAGCTTGACGGAAGAGACCCGCGTCGCGCTGAGCCGCCGCGAGCCGCGCGAGCGACGCATCGCGAAGAGTCGCATCTTCGAGGCTCGCCGCCATCCGCTGCGCGGGTACGAACTCACCTGTTTGCACGAGCCGATCAAATCGAGTCGCGTCAAATCGGTCTTGGGCCGTCAGAGTCGGCGGATGGAACGCGAACGCGACGACGAGAGTCGCCATCATCCACCGCATCGTTCTCCTGCAATCCTGCGCAAGCATCCTGTCGGGCTCCTGTGTCAAATAAGCGACCGAGTCGATGTCCCTTGCCGTTGGCAATGGTCGTCGACTGATTGCAAGTCGCCCCCACGACTTAGTAGTAAGGTGCCAGACGAGCCCCCGGCTCGTCAAGAACTTTGCGATTCGCGGAGGTCGAGCGTCATGAAACGCCCGCGAATCACCCGGTGATGTCGAAGTCGTTTGAAGGTGCGTTTGTTATTCATCGTCAACCCGCTGAGCGGGATCGAGCCGAGCCAATTCGACCAGCAGTTTGGCGTAAAGCTGGGGGGACCTCGCTTTAATCCAGGCGAGGGCCAGGTCGAGGATCTTCCGGTCCGCCTCGTCCTTGGGGCAGCCCGATGTGGTTCCCACCTTCAGATTCCCAGGTTGCTTGGGTGACCAGGCGACCAGGATCCCATGCAAACCGAGTTCGTTGAGCGGCGTGAGCAGTTCTCGGGTGTCAAAGCGGTCCAACCGCCTCCCTTTTCCTACCGAACCATGAGTGCGGCGTGGAGAGCCAGATTCCGATTCACGAGCCGATTCCTTGGCTTTTGTCGCTGTTTCCGTGGGAGGCTCCACGTCCGCGGGCGCCACGTCCCAGGGGAGAGCGACCATTCCGGGCATCGGGTCGGACGGTCTAACAAACAAGCCCGCACACTTCTCGCAGACACCCATTTCGCCTGCCTTCTCACCCAGGTGTTCCATCGAGGCTCGGCAATGAGGGCAACGGAATCGAACCATCGAGATTTTTCCTTGAAGTTCTACTTTCGAGGCGAACCGAACCGAAAACCAAGTGTCTAACCGTTCCGTACGGGAAGAGGATCTTCGACTTTCGCTGCCGCTCCCAGAGCCTGGCGAAGGGGCGGGGAGCACAAAGCCTCATTCCCTGCTCGGGACGAGACCAGGAAACAGGCCTAGACCGACGACGGCTAAAAGTGCCGTGAGGCGTTTTGGTTTGGCTCTTTTCCGAGACTCGACTATGTTATGAGACCGACTGGTTGGGCGGCTTCAGCCAAGCATCGAGTCGCGGGAAATCGGACATCCACCCGCCGACGAGATATTTTGCTTACCCGCCGGCAAGGAAGCGAGTCACAAGACGAACTGAGGTCATTCGAGGTTCGTGCCACGAGTCGTTCGTTGCATGACTTGATCGTTGCCGACGAAACCCAAACGTCACGAAGACCAGAACAATGCGGCCCCGCCGCGGACCAAAACAATGCGGCCCCGCCGCGAATGGCAGCGGGGCCGACACTATATACCTACCGGGCTTGAAGACGGAGCTCGGTGCATCAAGGTTTGAAGACGTCTTTCTGTATCTCTCCAGATGTGCGGTTAGCACAGGAGGTTGAGTGATGAATTCGATGATCGCAATCGCCAATTCCATGGTTGCCTCGGTAGCGAAGGCTTCGGACATGGTTGCCGCGGGTGATCTGAGCATCGCTCAGCAACTCCGTGGCCGCCTCTATCAACGCGGATGGGAACCGAGGCGCCGGCGTCATACGACGCTCAGTCACGAGACACATTGTCCCGTGACCGAAGGCTCCAAGGTTCCCGCATCCAAGCCATTCCCAGGAGGCTGGGGCAAGTCCAAACGACTTGCCGGCCTGAATCCACCGCTAGGCGGCGGGTTCGGTCGGTTGTGTTTGGGCTCGTTTGGCTCGGGCTTATGTGGATTAGGCATAGCCGTTCGCTAAGCGAATTCGGCTCCTCCTAATTCAAACGCTCGACGTCGCGGTGTTGTCGCTGGGCTCGGCTATGGGCTGAGCACGGCGATTGGATGAACACGACTCGTCGGGACAGAGATCGATCGGAAAGACGGAGTTGGTCGTGAGCGATTGCGTTCACGAACCACCCTCTCTCCCTCACCTCGATCCCGGCCGTTACTCACCCTGCTCCGAGTGGGATCTCCGTTTCGTTTCGTCGACCTTCGTCGGCCAACGCGATGGACGCTCTCCTATCTCGGTTCACCCGCCGTCGAATCGCTTTCGTCAACCCCGTTTTGATCACGCGCTCCTTGGCACGTGATCAAACACGATCGGTTCACGAGAGCCGCGTTTCCACTAGCCCGCCTACGTGTCGCGGCGACGAAAGTCCGCAGTCGCGCACTGGCGTTCCGCGTGATGGAAATCAGTAACTCGAGCAAAGGACTCGAGATTTCGTGAGAGATAGGATTATGACTTTCCAGGATGACAAACTGATTGTGTTGGCGTTGGTTCGTCGAGCTCAGGCTGGCGACCGAGAGGCTTTGGGTGAGTTGTTCACGCGGTTCGAGCGTCACATCTTCTTGATCGCTCGAGCTCGACTGCGTAACGACCACGAGGCTCAGGAGTTGGTGCAGGACGTCTTCGTGCAAGTCATGGAGAAGTTGGGCCAGCTGCGTGAGCCGGAGGCCTTCGCGGGTTGGTTGCGCACGATCGCGCATCGTACGGCGATCAACCGTGGAACGCGGCGAGCTCCCGAGGTGGCGGCCGAGCCGGAGACGTTGGAGGCAACGTGTCAGGACGAGCGCTGCCCGGTGGCGGACGCGATTCGACGCGAGGATGGAGTGCACCTGCGAGCTGGTTTGGATCGCCTCGGCGACCTGGACCGAGAGACGCTGGAGGCGTTCTATGTTCGCGGTCAGAGCCTGATCGAGATGAGCGATGAGTTCGACGCTCCGGTCGGAACGATCAAGCGTCGGCTGCACGTCGCTCGTAAGCGACTGGCCAAGGAAGTCGAGCCGCTCGTGGCGGTCTAAAGGTAGTCGTCACGGAGCAGTGCCCCATGCCTTGGTTCCTTAACCCACGGAGCCCATCTCTCGCCGAGAGGTGGGCTCTTGCTGGTTCTTGACCCAAGCAAGCACGCCGGAGCCACCTCGGCGCGGTTGATTATTCCGCCGGCAAGTCGGGTTGCTGCCAGATGCTCATGCCGCCGTCCACGAGCAACATCTGCCCATGAACATGCCACGCATCATCGGACAGTAGGAACGCCACGGTCGAGGCACATGCCTCGGGACCCGGCACGAGTCCATTGGGAGTGTGCAGTTCCATCCACGCGCGAAACCTCGGATCGGCGAACGCGGGAGCGGTGAGCGGAGTCTCGACAAGTCCGGGTGCCATTCCGTTGACGCGGATCTTGCGACGAGCGAGCGAGACGGCCAGCGACCGAACCATCGCATCGACCGCTCCCTTGCTCGCGTCGTAGGCGACGTGCACGTCCTCGGAAAGCCGACCATTGATCGAGCCCACCAGGACGACTCGCCCCTCGGTTCCCGACGCGACCCAACGCCGCGCGACTTCCTGCACGGTCAAGAAGTAACTGTAGACGTTGAGCTTCATCGTGCGGTCGAGCAACTCGTACGACATCTCGAGGAAGGGAGTGTCGATGTAGGTGCCGGCATTGGCGACGAGCAGATCGATACCGCCAGCCTGCTCAAACGCCGACTCCACGACGGCCGCCACGCCCGCCGGTTGATTCTCGATGAGGTCACCGGTGACGCCGAACGCCGAGACTCCCTGCGCCGCGCACTTGGCTCGCTCGGCTTCCACTTGCGTCGGATCGAGACCGTGAACGACGACGTTCGCTCCGGACTTGGCGAGGTACTCGGCGATCGCCGCGCCGACACCATGGCTCGAACCGGTCACCAGCGCTGTTCGGCCACGGAGAGAAATCACTGGAGATTGCCTCGGGAATGGAACGGTCAACCATGGGCGACGGGCGGGCGAATGACGAACGGGCGCCGCCACGATACCTGCGTTCGCGGCGGCCAATCGCGAAGTTCGCTCAACCCTTGCGGCTAAGCCAGAATGCCGCGCACTGGCCCATGATCCTCGACTCCCGTGATCCGTACATCAAGCCCCTGGAACTTGACACTAAGGCGTCGATGATCGATGCCTAGGCAATGCAGAATCGTGGCATTGAGGTCGTGAATGTGTACGGGGTCTCGCACGATGTTGTAGCTGAAGTCGTCGGTTTCACCGTGCACGACTCCTCCCTTGATGCCTCCGCCCGCCATCCAGATCGAGAAGCAACGAGGATGGTGGTCCCGACCGTAGTTCTCGCGGGTCAGCGCGCCTTGGCAGTACACCGTTCGGCCAAATTCACCACCCCACACCACGAGCGTATCCTCGAGCAACCCTCGTTCCTCGAGGTCCTGGATCAACGCCCAGGATGGTTGATCGATGTCATGGCATTGCTTGGGCAAGTCGCCACCGACGTTACCGTGTTGATCCCATCCACGATGGAAGATCTGCACGAAGCGGACGTTGCGCTCGGCCATGCGCCGAGCCAGTAAGCAGTTATGGGCGTAAGTGCCGGGCTTTTGCACATCCGGTCCGTATCGCTCGAGCGTCGCCTCGGTTTCATCGGCGATGTTGAGCAAGTCGGGCACGCTCGACTGCATGCGGAACGCCATTTCATATTGCGCGATCCGCGCTTGGGTTTCTGGATCGCCATAGGTTTGCGCCGTTTGCTGATTGAGCCGCGCGAGCGAATCGAGCATGCGGCGGCGCGAGTCGGAGTTGACTCCGTCGGGATTCGATAGATAGAGCACCGGGTCTCCCGTTCGCGCCAGAGCCACGCCTTGGTACTTGCTCGGAAGGAAGCCACTTCCCCAAAGACGCTGATAGATGGCCTGAGCGTCTTGGCGTCCGGTCCAGGTTGGAGTCATCACGACGAACGTTGGGAGGTTTTCATTGAGGCTCCCGAGCCCATAGCCGAGCCATGATCCGAGGCTCGCTCGTCCCGGCAGTTGATGGCCCGTGCAGATGTACGTGATCGCCGGGTCGTGGTTGATCGCCTCGGTGTGCAAGCTGCGCACGATGGCCAGTTTGTCGACCATCTTGGCCGTGTGCGGCAGGAGTTCACTGACCCACGCGCCGCTTTGGCCATGTTGTTCGAACTTGAACTTGCTAGGAGCCAACGGAAAGCGAGATTGTCCGCTCGTCATCGTCGTGAGCCGCTGACCGTTGCGGACCGACTCGGGTAGATCCTGATCGAACATGTCATCGAGCGCAGGCTTGTAATCGAGCATGTCGATTTGCGAGGGAGCTCCGGCCATGAACAAGTAGATCGCACGCTTCGCCTTGGGCGCGAAATGAGGTAATCCGGGGAGTCCGCCGATGCCCGCCTCGGTAGCCGCGCCGTCACCGACCAGCGTGTTACCGCCCAGCGCGTCCTTGCCGAGCAAGGTCGCGAGCGCGGCGGTACCGAGTCCCATCGCCGAACCGCCAAAGAAATGACGCCGTGTGATTTGCTGAACGTATTCACTACGAGGATCCATGATGTCCTCTCCTTTATTCGTGATCGGATAAGCCAGTCGGATCTCGGCTGGCCAAACACGATGACAATTCGTGGTTCCCGACTTAGTTCTTCGTGATCACTTCGTCGAGGTTGAGCACAAGGTTGGCGACGACCGTCCAAGCCGCCACGTCGGCGGCGTTGGTTTCGATCACCAACACATCGTCCATCGCGCCGGCCACTTGCGCCGCCTCGGCCGATTGAGCTTGGAAGTGGGACTGTTGATCGAGCCACAAGCCCACGAGTTCGTCTCGCTCCAAATCGTTGGGCGGGCGGCAAGTCGCCAACTCAAACATGTAGGCGGCTCGTTCCTCGGGGCTGCCCCCCGCTTCTCGCAGCACGCGCCCCGCGAGAGCACGAGCGGCTTCGAAATACTGCGGGTCGTTCAACAGCAACAGCGCTTGCAACGGCGTGTTGGTTCGTTCCCGCCGCACCGTGCAAGCCTCGCGGCTCGGCGCATCAAAGGTACTCATCTGCGGTGGAGGAGCCGTTCGCTTGAAGAAGGTGTAGATCGTTCGCCGGTGCGTCTTGTCCGGAGTCGTATCGGCCACGAACCGCACGGTGTTGCTGCTGCTGTAACCGACGTAGATCCAGAGGTCGGGTTGAGGCGGCTTCACGCCAGGACCTCCGAGTCGATCGACGAGCAATCCCGATACGGCGAGCGCCTGATCACGGAGCATCTCGGCATCCAAACGGAAGCGAGGGCCACGAGCCAGGAATCGATTGCCCGGATCGCGTTGCTGCAAGTCGCTCGAGGCCCGGGATGTTTGTCGATAGGTCGAGGAGAGCACGAGCCGACGCATCATCGCCTTGACGTCCCAGCCGCTTTCGCGGAACTCCACCGCCAGATAGTCGAGCAAGAGCGGATGAGTCGGTGGAGCGCCTTGTGAGCCGAAGTCCTCGCTCGTCTTCACGATCCCCGTTCCAAACACCTGCTGCCAGAGGCGATTGACCGCCACGCGCGCCGTCAGTGGGTGGCTCGGATCAAGTAGCCACTGAGCGAAGCCAAGGCGATTGAGCGGCGCGCCCTCGGGCATGGGGGGCAAGGCTCGCGGAGTCGCTCGTTCGACTTGCTCACCGCGCTGATCGTATTCGCCCCGCTTGAGCATGTAGGCGGGATTCAGCTCCGCTCGTTCGCGGAAGACCAGCGTGGTGGGAGCGGCGGCCCGGAGATCGTCGCGGGACTTGCGCACCGTCGCCAATTCGTCATGCGCGGCGTTGAATTCGTCGCGTGTTCCCACGAAGACGAACTCGAGGAAATGATTGAGCAACGCGGCGCGTTGCTCGGCCGTCAAAGCCTCGGGGGCCGCGGTCGCCGCCCCCTTCAACGGCTCCGGCACGCCGACTCCACCCGCCGCGCGTTGATCGGCGAGCCATGCCTCGAACGAGTCGTAGGTCGGAGCCTGATCGCGCGTGCTCACGATGCCTCCCTTGTCCCAGAAGGTCGTGCCATCGAATTGAGTGAAGGCCCAGCCGTTGATCATCGCTCCCGGCGCGAGGCCGACTTCGGCGGCGGTCACCTCGAGTCGCACCCATTCACCGGTCGCGGGCAAGTCGCCCTTGCGCAGCCGGCTCGGCGAACCCTCGTCGCCCCAATCGATATTGTTCTCTCCCCAATACGCTCGATGGTTCCAACTACCGTCGTTCCACTGGAGCATGATCTCCTTGGGAGGATTGTTGGGATCGAGGTAAACGTAGGCGAACAAGGTATCGCCCTCGCCAACTCGAAGCGGCGAGGAGCATCCTTCGAAGTAGTGTTGGCTCAACCCTTGGGCGGTGCGAGTCGTTACCTTCTCGCCCGAGAAAACCGGGTTGGGTGCCCCCACGAAGTTCCAGCCATCTTGCCGAGCGACACCGGCGGGAAGGCTGTCCTCGATCCACACGAACTCGCGTGGCTCGGGCGCCCGCGGCTCGGAAGCTCGGTCGGGTTCCACGTAGTCAATCGCGGCGAGCCGCTCGCCAATTCGCGCTAGGATCTGTTGCTCTTGCGCGTCGAGCTGGGCGATTCGCTCTCGTTGTTCGCCGGTGAGCACCTTCAGTACCGGCGCGGGATCCTTGGCGTTTCCGTCGAGCGGGCTGCCATCGATGTTGTTGAAGAAGGCATACATCGAATAGAAGTCGCGCATCGTCAGCGGATCGAACTTGTGATCGTGGCATCGCGTGCAATCAAACGTGAGGCCCATGAACACGGTGCTGGTGGTCACCACGCGATCGACCACATTGCGCATCTGAACTTCCTCGACGATCGAGCCACCTTCGCTTGTCGTCACGTGGCAGCGGTTGAAGCCGGTGGCGATCAGTTGGTCCTCGGTTGGATCGGGGAGCAAGTCGCCCGCCAACTGTTCGATCGTGAACTGGTCGTAAGGCAAGTTGCGGTTGAATGCCTGGACGACCCAATCGCGATACAGCCACATCTCGCGATAGTTGTCGAGGTGCAGACCATGGGTGTCGCCGTACCGCGCGGCGTCCAGCCAAAACCTCGCCATGTGCTCGCCGTAATTCTCCGAGGCCAATAGACGATCCACTACCCGTTCGTAGGCTTCGTTGGAGTCGTCCTCGAGAAACGCATGGACTTCCTCGAGGGTTGGTGGCAAGCCGGTGAGATCGAACGTCACGCGGCGGAGCCAATCGATGCGAGTCGCGGGTTCGCTCGGCGCTAGCCCAACCGTCGCCATGCGAGCGAGCACCAAACGATCGATGTCATCACGAGCCCAATTGGCCGGATCGACGTTGGGAATCTCGGGACGAGTCGGCGGCACGAAAGCCCAGTGTTCACTCCAACTCGCGCCCTGCTCGATCCACCGCTGGATGGTCTCGATTTGTTCGGCCGACAGATCCTTGTTGTGACCGACCGGCGGCATCCGCTCCGATTCGTCGTCACTGATGATTCGTTCAAACACCAAACTTTGCTCGGGCTTGCCTGGCACGATCAGTGGCACACCCGAATCACCCACACCCATGCCCGATTCCCTAACGTCGAGCCGGAATCCGCCTTCACGATCGGCGTCGGCCGGGCCGTGGCATGCGAAACAGTGGTCCGAGAAGATCGGCCGAACTTCCGTCGCGAAGTCGACGGTTGGTTCCTGGGACATCACGCGGGCTGTCGATGACATCCCGCATGCCGCCATCACCGCGACGAGAATCATCAGACCGCGCGGGCGCGGCTTGTGACTCGGGCCGACACCGAGCTCGGAGGAAGGATGGACCGAGTCAACATGGAACAAGTGGTTCATGGCGAGCATCCTTGAATCAAGGATTAGCGAAATGTCCGACTCGCGCATCAGTAACCGAGGGCTCTGATCCAACGAACGTCGGTGGCATCGTACGGGAAGCAAATCGCGCATGTCGACCGAACGAGTCGGCGAAATCGCGAGTGGGTGGGGAGCAGCGGGTGGGAGCGCCCTCGCGACAACCGGCGTCGCCGCTCGCTAGGCACTTACTGCTCCGTTCCAAACATGGCCAACGTTTGTCGACCCGAAGCCGCATCCCAGGCTAGGTAGGAAGTTTCCTTCCCACCCACCGGGCAGATCGACTTCGTTCCCTCCATTTTACCGACACGCCGGGGGCGATGCGAGACAATAGCGGGCCGCAAGGTCGCCTACTTCGCCATTGAAGACTAACGACTGTCGAGCGTCGTTTCGGCGATTCGGCGCACCCCTAGGACTGCTGGATCAAGACGGTCAGTTCGGCGAGATTCATGTCGCGAATCAAAACTTGCTTCTCGCGACTGGTCTGGCCGGCGACCAACTCCAAGCGACTCGAACGAATCCCCAACGCCTTGGCGAGCACCTCGAGTATCGCCTCGTTGGCACGCCCCTTCTCGGCGACCTGAGTCACGCCGACTCGCAGCGAACCAGCCTGAATCCCACGCAAACCTGGCTTGCGCGATCCAGGCATTCCCTTCACCGCGACAACGACACCGTCGGCGGTTTCACGGACTTGCCAACTCGCGAACTCGTCGTCCGGCATCGGTTGCCGATAGGAAGACTGAGCCACTGGTGGAAACCTCATGGAAGGCGCGTGTCGATACCAGCGAACAAGCTTGAACCGATACGGACGTGCGTCGCTCCCTCGGCGATCGCGGCCTCGAAGTCGCCGCTCATGCCCATCGACAACGCGGGAAGCGGGAGCCCCGAGCGGTGCGACAAATCGTCGCGGAGCTCTCGAATGAGGGAGAACTCCCGTCTCGCTTCCGCGGTGTTGCCATCAAGGCTCGCCATCCCCATCAGGCCCACCCACTCCATGTGCGGCCAAGTCTCGCGTGATGCCAACAGTTCGATCGCCGCCGATGGTGAAAGTCCCGTTTTGCTCGAGTCTTGGGAGACGTTGACTTCCAGAAAACCGCGGACCGTCCGTTGCGTCTCCGCCGCTTCCTTCTCGATCTCATCGAGCAAACGACGGCTATCGAGCGAATGGATCGCGTGCACGAGAGGTAAGGTGCGTTTGACCTTATTGCGTTGTAGGTGACCGATCAAATGCCACCGAGGCGATTGTCCACTCGCATCGCGAATCACCTCCGCTTTATCCCATAACGCTTGCGGGCGACTTTCGCCAAGATCGGTCGCTCCCGCATCGACCAGGCACTGCACGATCGGCGCGGGGGCGTACTTCGAGACGGCGATCAACCGCACATCATTCGTTGGCCGACCCGCGGCGCGGGACGCCTCGGCGATTCGGCTTTCAACGTTCGCCAAGTTCTCGCGGAATTGTTCGACGATCGCGGCGGACATTTGGGCTCGCTAATAAGGCGATGATGAGGAAGAACCGTTGGCGTTCGTCGGCTAGTCCACCAATTGCGTGGAGACCTCGACCGATTCGACTCGTCCCGAAAACGTGAACGGACCGTCGTAGTCACCGACCGATGACTGATCGTCGCGTCCGACGCAGAGTCGATCCTGGGGCTCGCGCGGCAACAGCCCAAGCCCCGGCCCCGCGGCGACTCGTTGGCCGTCCAGCCACAGTTCCAACGAGCCATCGGATAGCAACTTGGCTTCGACCTTAAATTCGTTCGCCTCGGGCAAGGGGGCGGTGATATGAGTCGCCTCGCGCAGTACCCGCACCGTCAGCACGACCTTTTGATCGGCGATATGAATCGCGTAACCGAGTTGGTCTCCACCTTGAGCCAACACGACTCCCTCGTTCCGTCGGTCCGTTAGCCGCACACGGCATGACGCGTGAATCGTGCGGTTCGCGATGAGCGGCGTGGGGAGATCGTCGACCGCTTGTTCATCTTGTTCTCGGAACGGATGGACTTGAACGCGGCGAGCCCAATCGACCCACGTTCGCGCGAGTTCCGAAACGACCTCGGGATGCCGGGCCGCTAGGTCGGTTGTTTCACAGCGATCGGCGCTGATGTCGTACAGCTCCCACTTGCCTTCCCAAGGCGTCCGCACCGACCACACCACTTTCCATCGACCTTGTCTTAGCGAACGTGCGCCGTTGTGTTCCGAAGCGATCGGCCGCTCGGGAAGTTCTCGTTCAGGATCACGCAGCAGACTGGCTAGGCTGAGTCCCTCGAGCGGTTGAATCTCATGTCCCGCGCGCTCGACGGGATACTCCGCTCCCGTGACGTCGCAGATCGTCGGCAGCACATCAAAGAGATGAACGGGCTGGCGACACCAGCGATCCGGAGCTTGAATACCGGCCGGCCAATGCACGACCAAAGGCGAGCAATTGCCTCCTTCGTAGGTGAAGTGCTTGTACGACTTGAGAGGCGAGTTACCCAAGTTGGCCCAGGCACTTCCATAGGCATGATACGAGCCGGGGCCACCCATCGCCTCCAAGGCGTCGCCTTCGTGCAGCAGCGTGACGCCCTGACGACTCGGTCCGTCAAAACCCCAAGGACCCCATTCGTAGCAAGCGCCGTTGTCGCTCGTGAAAAAGATGATGGTGTTGTCGAGTTCGCCATTCGCTTCAAGGTCGGCGAGCAGTCGACCCACGCCCGTGTCGACGTGTTGGACCATTGCCGCGAAGACCGCCATGCGGTGCGCTAAATCCTCACGTCGAGTCGGCTCGACATCGTCCCACGCGGGATTGGGTTGACCGGAGAAGCCATTCGCGATGAGTTGGTCGTCGACCGGCACGATGGAACGATCGGTCAAGGCCCAAGTATCGTCGGCGAGTCCGCTGGCCCGCATCCGTTCCCAGCGCGCTTGTCGCAGCTGGTCCCAACCTTGACGATACGTGTCGACCAAGGGGGCGACACTATCGCGTGGCGCTTGAACGGGGAAATGCGGCGCCGAGTGAGCGACATAGAGAAACCAGGGTTGGTCAGGGCGCGATCGTGCTTGATCGAGGAACTCGAGCGCGTACTCCGTGAAGGCATCGGTCGCGTAGAAGTCGTCGTCGAGAGGGATTTCAAGCGGCCGGCCCACCGGCAATCGCTGGTAGCGATGCGGCTCCCATTGGTCCTGCTCATAGCCATGTACGAACCCGTAGAACTCATCGAAACCGCGCTCGATCGGGCCCGGCTCCTCCATATGCCATTTGCCAACCATCAAGGTCTGATAACCGGCATCACCCAGGACCTCGGCCATCGTGACGCAACGATCGTTCAAGTGCCCGAGATAGGCCGGCCCCTTTTCAGGACTCGGTCGGCTCGTCGCGAACGATCCGATTCCGGCTTGGTGGGGATACAGCCCCGTGGTGAGCGACGCGCGACTCGGACAACAACGCGCCGAGTTGTAGCACTGTGTGAAGCGAACGCCACGGCTGGCGAGCCGATCCAAATGAGGCGTCGCGATTTCGCTCCCCATGAATCCCAGGTCCGAGTAACCCAAGTCATCGGCCAGAATGACGAGCACGTTGGGACGCGTTGGCTTGGGCGGATCGGCGGGGGCCGGATTCTGGGCTCGGGCTGGAAGAATCGCGCCCGTTAGGACGGTCCACGAGACCACGGCCATGACCAGCACGCCGCGAGCACGCGACGAATCGACAGGTTTCATGAGACGACTCAACGAACGAAAATAAGGAGTGGCGGTTCCCATGTCGCGCTATTCACTTCTCGGACCACACGGGGGACGAAATCACGCGACGGTTCGAGGGACATCACTCTTCCTCGATGCGCAGTAGCTCGTTCATCCCTTCGTCTTGATCGAATTGACCGGCGAAGAACTCCGAGATCAGATTCTCGCCCATGAAGGTCCGATTGTTGGGAGCCGCGAGGGAGCGATAAAACGCCCATTGTTCCCAACCGACTTGCACTCGGAAAGCCTGAGCGATGTTCGGGTCGCAGATCGAAAGGTGTTCCGCGACCGTCAAGCGACGCCAAGTCAGCGGGCTCGTCGCTCGCCACGATCGAATGTCGAGGAAGAGTGGGAAATAGAGACGCTCCCCGACGGCGTGTTGGTAGTGAACGATCTTGTCCGAGCTGCTTTCCAAGTTGCCATCGGTGCGGGGCAGCTTCCATTCCGGCAGAGCTAGAGGAACGATCGCCGCGGCGGTCAGTTCCTCATTCTTGGGACCGAGTCCACGTAATCGAAGCTCGCGCGTTTCCTCTTCGGGAATGACATGCATGCCGTCGGCGAGTCGCAGTTCGCCCCGATAATCCCAGGTCGCTTCCTCCGTCCCGAGGATCACATCGCTCAGATAGACGAATTCATCTTCCCGGCCTAGCAAGATCTGCCGCTGGACTCGAGTCTCCTTGCCGTAGGTTCGTTCCAATTCGAGGTAGGCGACGGAGTCGTCCTCGTGCCAACATACGACCGACCAATCCCCTTCCCCGCGCAGTGGTTTGCCATTGCGGTCGATCGAAAGCTGCCACTCTCCCATGAGGATCGGCAGCACGGTCTCGAGTTCCAAGTGGACGCGGCCTTGATCGTGAGTCACGAGAAGCTTGGGTGATTTCGCCTCCCAACGACTCCGCAGCATCGACGTCTTGGCCCAATCGCTGTGCGACGAGGCGCTCCGCAGCGATTCGACATAATTGCGGGTCTCCTTGCGACCGACTCGGCAGGCGAGATGCGACAGCATCGGCAATTCGTCGTCCGAGCAGAGTTCCAAGGCGCGCTCGACCAATCGTTTGCTCCAGCTCCAATCACGCTGATCGTTGCCCAGGGCCGATCGATCCAGACGTGTGAAACGAAGCATCTGTTCCACCAAGCCATCGAATAGGCCGAGGAGCTCATGCTGCAGGAGCTTGATCTTCAGCGAGCGGGCCCAGTGGGCGCTGCGGACCAGCGATGCCACGAGCGGACGAAGTTGATCGATGCCTCCCGCCCGAGGTTGGCCATCGTTGTCACAGTAGTCATCCAGCAGTCGGTGAGTCGCTTCGCGGATGCCGTCGAATCGTCCCAACGACGATCGCCCTCGTCGCACGACCGCGCTGATGGCCAAGGGCAGTTCCACGGTCGTCAATAGCTGCCACAGGATATCGTCGGGCATGCTACTGGTCGAAAGTGCCGCGACATTCTCAGCCCGTTCGATGATCCGCTGCGACAAATCGATTAACCGCATCTCGGATTCGGTCGTATCGGTCTTGGATCGCATCTCGAGCTTGGACCGCAGGTTGGCCAGCTGAGGTAGGAACTCGAGGGACTGCAGGGCCCGCAACGCTTCATCGCAGCCAGCGTCGATGGTCGACGCCAACCATTGTTCCAACCGATCGATCGCTTCCTCGGCGAGCTTTCGCTGACTGGCGCCCGAGTGCCACAATTCCAGGTCCGAAACCAACGCCCCCTGCCCCTCGTTGCCAGAGAGTGCCCAGAGAAACGGAGACTTCCGGCCGGCGTCGATCAGCTCTCGCAAAGGCTTGCCAATCTTCACCGCCGGTTGCGGCTGACGCCCTTTCTTCGAGCCTTTCTTGGGGGAGCTCTTTTTCGGCGAGTCGGATGAAGCACCGTCGGATTTACCGGTGCGGCCTGTGGGAGCGCTGGACATGCGAAGCCTCGGCGGATCGTTCTGAGGAGTCATTCCAGGGAGGCCAAGGCCCGCCTGGGACGTCGCAAGCGATTCTAAAAGTCAGGCCAAGGCTTGTCATTCGCGACTCGCTTAAAGCGCCGAAACTCCCCGCCTTTTCTCAATTGTTAAGGTCGTCCTTGGTGACGATGGGGGGGCGTGACTTAGACAGTCGAGGAGCTCCCTAGCGTGGTCGGGAGCCGGCCCGATCGGCTTTGACTTGGTCGACGATTTTCCCTAGTGTCCCCTCCCCTAGACCTTCGCGAGGGGGTCGCTGTTTCTTTGACCGGTCACTGCAAAGCGATTGCGCCGCCATGTCCAGCGCGCCTCCGCCGAATCCCGAACTCCCCAGCGAACCGAACTGGGCCACCGATCCGACCATTCCTTGGTCGCCAGGGTCGGCGAGCGCGGATGCGAGTCTGGCCGGCTCGGAAAACCCCACGTCGCCGCGCTCGCGAACGCGTGCCCCGGAAACTCGCTCGCGCACGGGGCCCGGTCAACCAGCTCGCACGGATCAACTTCCGCGAACTCCATCAGGAACCGCTCCGACAGGCACATCCGCGGCGGACTCTGGCGCTGACGCGGATGACTTGGTCGAGCGGACTCGTCGTCAGATCCGCCGATTGACGCAGGAGATCGCCGCACTCGCCCGAGCCGAAATATCGCTCATCGAGTTTCACGAAGGCTTTCTGTCACGAGTCACCCAAGCCTTGGTGTCGCAGGGAGCCGCCATTTGGCTCAACGATCCCGAGGACGGGCTGCAACTTGCCTATCAGGTTCAGCTCCCGAGCCAATTGATCGAAGCGGACCCGGCTCATCTTTCTCGCCATCAAAGCCTTCTGCTACGGCACATGGAACGTGGCGAGGCGGGACTCGTGCCACCTCGCGCGGGAGCTCATGGCGAGACCGGTTTGGTGAACCCCACCGATTCGGTGTTGGTCTTGGCACCCCTGCATGTCGGCGATGAAGTCGTGGGCATGGTGGAGGTATTCCAACGGTCGGGAAGCGGCCCCGCGACTCAACGGGGTTACCTCCGTTTTCTAGCGCAGATGGCGGAGCATGCCAGCGCGTTTCTCAAAAGTCACCAATATCGCGAACTGCGTGAGCGGCATGAGTTGCTTGAACGGCTCGACCAGTTCTCGGCCGAGGTGCATCGGCATCTCGAACTCGAGTCGGTGCTGTTCGCCGTCGTCAACGAGGGAAGAAATGTCGTTGGCGTCGATCGGGTCTCGATCGCCATTCGCCGCCGCGGAAGATGGCAAATTCGAGCGGTGAGCGGCCTCGACAGCATTGAGCGACGCAGCGCCGACCTCAAGTCCGCCGCACGACTCGTCGCGTCCGTTTGCCGAGTGAACGAGCCGCTGTGGTACACCGGCGATGATCAGGAGTTGCCTCCCCAGCTGGAAACGCCGCTCCATGAATATCTTGATTTGTCCCACGCCAAGTCGATCGGCATCGTGCCGTTATTCCCGCCCGCCACGGGCGCGGAGGATGAATCAAAACGGGCCGACGACCCCGACCCCAACGGCTGCTTGATCTTCGAACGATTGACGAGCGCCGGAAGCGAACGCGATCGACCACGAGCCGCGGCTGTCGCCGCCCATGTGGAACGGGCGCTGACCAACGCGCTCGAGTTGGAAACCGTGCCATTCTCTCGCGCGCTGCGCCGCGTCGGACGAGGGCTGCGCGAGCTTCATTTCGGCAACCTCTCGACCGTCGGGTTGGTGCTCGCGGCGGTCGCGGCGGTGATTGGCGGTTTGTTCGTGATTCCGTACCCCTATTCCATCAAGACGCCTGGACAACTCACGCCAAGTCAACGCCAGGACGTTTACTCACCGATCGATGGCACCGTCGACATCATCGACGTCACGGGAGGTGAGGTGGCTGTCGGCGATCGTTTGATTCAGCTCACCAACGAACAGTTGATCGAGGAAATCAGTTCGCTCGAGACTCGGCATCGCCAGCTCGAGCAACAAATCACGAGCATCAAGCAACAGATGGTGGGCAACGCCGCGCAACTCTCACCAGGCGACGAGCTCAAGCTTTACGCCGAGCAAGCCGCGGCTCAAACGGAAGTCGCATCGTTGCTACGAACGCTCGACCGCAAGCGACGGGAACTCGAGTTGCTTTCCGTCACCGCGCCGATTTCGGGAACGCTTGTCGATGATCAAATCACTCAGCGCTTGCGTCGTCGGCGAGTCGATCGAGGGCAAAAGCTCTTGACGCTCGTCAATCCCGCGGGGGCTTGGGAGCTGGAGCTCTACCTCCCAGAGAAGCGTCTTTGGGAACTGCGCGAAGCGCAGGAGAACCTCGGCGACGAGTTAACCGTGAGCTTTGAATTGGCCACGCTTCCGGGCAAGGTCTTCCAAGGCACGATCGTCGAGGTCGATCGCTTCGCGTCGGTGCAAGGCGGCGAGGGCAATTCCATCGCGGTGCGCGTGCGGATCGAACGCGACGATATTCCAGCCGAAGTGCGCGTGGCTGGTGCTCGAGTCGTCGCCAAGATCGAAGGGGGCCAACGAAGCGTCGCCTACGTCTTGTTCAACGACTTCTGGCAGATGCTGCGGAGCCAAGTGCTGTTCCCGTTGAGCTGAATCCTGGCCAGCGCGGGAGTTGATTCCGCGATTGATTGACGGAGATGGTTGCATGAGTGCGAACGACGGAACTCGGCAATGGGCGCGACGCCAATGGCTGGGCGGCGGTTTAATGGCCGCCGTGGGGCTCCCGTTGGTGGCTTGGTCGCAATCCACGGGGCTCTCGTTGGCCCAAGACGAACCACGTTCGGTCAACAGTGGCGAGTCGACAAGTCGCGGCAATCAAGCGTCCCTGCCGCGTACTCAAGCCGCCGGAGATCCAACGCGTGATCCGCGGGGGATTGTCGTCGAAAGCGCGACCGTGTTTCCCGACCAAGAAGTCTTGGTGCCGACTCCCGTGACCGGGCGGATCGCACAGATCTACGTCCAACAAAACAACATGATCGCCGAGCAAACGCTCATCGCGCGAATCGACGACTCGAAGGCACAAATCGCCGTGCGGCTCGCCCAGGCTCGACTCGAGGCCGCGACGCTCGAGGCAGCCGACAACTCGGCCGTCAAGGAAGCCGAGGCGACGCTCGCGCTCGCCACCGCCAACTACGAGCGCGCCCAAGAGTTGCATCGTGAGAACATCAAGACCGACGTCGACCTGGAAGTCGCCGAGTTGGAGAAGACCCAGGCCGAACTCAAGTTAGCCAATCGACAAAAGCAGTACGAACTCGCCCAGAAGCGTCTGCAAGTGTCGGAACTGGAAGTCGAGGACGCCCAGCAACAAGTCGACTTGCATAGGGTGATCGCGCCCGCGTCGGGCAACGTCGTCGAGATCATCAAGCACGAAGGCGAATGGGTTTCGGACGGCGATCCACTCATCAAACTCGTGAACATGGAATGGCTACGAGTCGAAGGGACGCTCGACAATACGCTATTCAATCGCGAGGAAATCTACATGCGTCGCGTGATCGTCGAACACGAACGGGCACGAGGCGAAATCGAGCGGTTCGACGGGGTCATCACCTGGGAAGGACTCCGCGAAGTCGCGGGCAAGTACATTCCGGTGCGCGCGACCATTCGCAATCGAACCAATGACGACCACTGGATCTTGCACCCCGGCGCTCGCGTGCGCATGGTCGTGCTCGACGAATACGGCACGTTGGCGGAACTCGAGTCCACCGTGCGGTAGTACCTCGCCCCGTCCGGGGTTCGCGGTCAAGCCTCCAAACGCTTCTCCATCTCGAATCGACGCAACGATTCCCCTCCGACTTCGACGATTTGTTCCTCCGTGATCGCGAAGCCAACGGAGGCGAAGGCGGGGCGGGCCATCAGACTCGCGTGAACCCAGAGGCGATCGAGTTTCAGTTCGGTCGCGCGGGCCTCGATCGCCTGATAAAGCAGCCGAAAGGCCCCGGTCCCTTGAGCCGCCGGATGGACATAGGCGAAGTCGATGTAGCCTTGTGGTTCGAGCGACATGAAGCCGACCAGTCGCCCACTATCCTCGACTCCGTACACGAACTGACCGGCCAATCGCTGCTCCCAGGCGGGCCCCGATCGTCGCTCGGGGACCCAGGCGGCGCGCTGCTCCTCGGTGTACAGGCTCGGTCCATGGCGAACCGCCTCGAACATGATCCCGGCCAAGTCCGCTACATCGGCCGAATCACAGATGCGGACACGGCGTGGGTCCATCACAGCGTCTCTTTGGCCTAGTGATTCATGCGCGACGATTCTCAAGCAACCGCGTCGAGGTCAACCAGTTTCTTCGAGGCGGTTTCCTTTAGACGATACGATGCCATAGCGGTTCGCCCCGGAGTCCCAGCAGGAGGTTCTCCGCGCTGCGCATCGCCATCAAACGTCTCGTGCGGCTCGTCGCGCTGCCTAGATGCGGTGCGATGGTGACCTGTTCCAATCGCAGCAGGCGATGGTCGCGCGGCAGCGGCTCCGGTTCGGTGACATCCAACCCCGCCGCCGCGATCTGGCCAGTCTCGAGAGCGACCGTCAGTGCCTCGGTGTCGACGACGCCTCCACGCGCGATGTTGACCAGGATGGCATGGGCCGGCATCAGTCCCAATTCACCCGCGCCAATTAAATTCCGCGTCGCCTCGGTCAGCGGACAAGCCAACACGACAAAGTCGGACCGCTTGAGCAGCTCATCCAGCTCGACCCAAACGGCTCCATACGATTCGATGCCGGGCCCGAGAGGATTGCGATTGTGGTAGAGCAACTCCATGGAAAAGCCAACGGCCCGCTTGGCGATCTCGCGGCCGATACGCCCCATGCCGATGATCCCCAGCCTACTCCCATGCACCTCGGTGCCCCACAGCCGACTGGGGTCATAACGATCAAAGCCTTCACCTCGGGCGAAGTGATCTCCCACGACCAGCCGACGCGCGGCGGCGAGGAGCAACGTCCAGGCTTGGTCGGCCGTCGCGCCATCCAATATCCCAGGCGTGTTTCCAACCGGAAGTTGTCGTTCGCGCGCGGCGTCCAAGTCGATGTGATCGACGCCCACGCCGTAGTTGGAGATGACTCGCACCCCTGGGACTCGGTCCATCAGCCTGCCATCGACGGTCGGGTGTCCATAGGTGTAGATGCCGGTGACTCGGTCAAGGATCTCGCGATTCGATTCATCCCAAGCCACCCATCGGACTTGGCCGTCGAGGAACTCGCGGACTTGCTCGTCGGCTTGATCGGCCAGTACCCAAGGCAGTGATTCGGCGGTTGTCATCGCTGTTTCTCGTCGGGGTTTCAAGGGACCAGCGACCATGTTAGCGGGCAATCGACGGCTCGGGGGACGCTGGCGTGCCCCGCGGGGAGTTCACGACAAGAAGGGGGATTTTTGTCCGTGCGAAACTCGGCTTGACCCGATTCGTCCCTCGTTGCTACTGTCCCCACCCTATGGACTCCCTCCGTGCCAATTCGTTCGCCACTCGCGCGGCCACTCACCGTGGTTTCGTCCCCGCGTCGCCGCGCCAAGAGTGTGAACATGGGCACGGCGGTCCGAAGCCCGAGCGACCGTGGCGGCTGCTCGAATACGGTTGGCCCTTCCTAGTTTCGACCGCATTCTTTTGGGCTCTTGGTTTTGGTCTTCTGTTGGCGCCGAGCCAGCAGGCGTGGGCCCAGGAACCGACCGGCACGACATCTTCGGCCGCGGCGCGGCAACCGCGACAAGACGACGAGCAGCTTGTACTGCTCAACACGGGCATGGTCCTTCACGGACAAGCGACTCGAGAACCCGATCTTTGGACCGTTCGTTCGGGACGTGGCTCGATCATTCGCCTCGAGGTCCATCAAGTCGACATCGTCGCGGAAAACTTCGATCACCTGCTCGAACAACTGCATGCGCGCACGGGACGCGAGCAAGTCAGTCAACGATTCAAGATCGTCCGGTTGTGCATGAAGCACGAACGATTCGAGGAAGCCCGCAAGGAACTCGAATGGCTCGAGCAAGACGGAGCGGATGCCGCGACGATCGGACAATTGCGACAGATTCTGGAAGCGACCGAGCGACTCGCGTTGACTCGGCATGAACGCGAGGAAGCATCCGCCGGAGCGACCCCATCGCCCGCCGGCACGGTCGATTCCACCCACGCCACGAACACTTCCGCGACTCGCCAAGACGATGCCGAGCCGGAGCAGTTCGTCTCGATCGACTCGGAAGCGTTTGGTGCTTTCGTCGTACGGATCCAACCGCCGTTGCTGGTGGGTTGCGCGGCCGCGCGATGCCATGGTCCCCAGGGCGTCGAGGGGTTTCACCTTGAGCGACTCGAGCTAGGAGCGACTCCGACGCGCCGGATGAGCGAAGCGAACTACCGCGAAGTTCAGCGTTGGGCGCTGCAGGCCGAGGAAGGCGAGTCGCTCGTTGACTGGGCGATGAGAAGTCACGGCGGTAGTCGAGAACGAGCCTGGCGACAGGACGAATCGAAGACGAGTGAACTGCGAGCGTGGCTGGAATGGGTGAGGCGACTCGAGCGACAAAGGCTCGTGGAAACCGGCGGGCCCAATGCGGACGGTGGAATTCGCCAAGCTTCCTACCGCCCCGATGCCGAGGCGACGGGAAGCCCCGCGGGAGGCTCGGCGGACGACCCCTACGACCCACGTGTCTTCAATCAATACCGGGAGTTGCGAGAGCAGTTGCGACGCGGCGGTCTGGCGCTTCCGCCTCAAAGCGAATTGCCCCGCGAAGAACCGGTTCAAGAGCCCGCCACCGATCCCTCTGGTGCGCGGCCCGCCTTCTCGCCCCGTCGTCTCGACATGCCCATCACGCCTCGCCCGACGACTCCTGGCGAACCTCGCTAACCGCGGGATCGCCAATTCCGTTGCCCGACTTTGGGTCAGATGGCTCTTAAGTGAGATGGCTCGCGCTACCACGCTCGGTGGTGGCTTCCTAGGAACCCGTTTCCAGCGACGCGACGAATTCGCGAAATTCGCCTCGTAGCCATCGTTCGAGAAATGGCGCGTTGCTTTCGAGAAGATCGGGATGATTGAGCAGCGTTTCGGGGTGGCACCAAAAGACCTCCGCGACCTCGTGTGTCTTGAGCTCCAAATACGGTCGCCCAACGAGTTGGCACAAGTACCATCGCAAGCTCGTGCCCCAGGGAGACACGCTTCGATCGAGGCATGCGATCGGCCGGACGGTCAGGCCAAGTTCTTCCTTGACCTCGCGCCGCACCGCCGCTTCTTCCTCCTCGCCCCGCCAGAGTCCGCCGCCCGGAAAGCAGACCTTACCCGGCTTGCGCACCGAGGCGGCGCGTCGAATGGTCAGCAGGCGGTTATTCCGCTGGATGACCGCGATCATTCCAATGCGCCGACCTTGGTGATCGAGTGCGTCGGGAGGCTGGTCGGACATGGACAGGTTCCAGGATCTCGAGGTCGACGAAGCGAGCAAACGCGATGACGCGCAAACGCTTCGTCAGTTGATCCAGTCAAAGGGAACTGGCGGACGAATGATCGATGCGTTCCAAGAACAAAGGGCCAATCGCACTGGGCATGTCTCCATAGTGAAAAGCACTTTGAGCCAAGGTCTCTAGCGATTCACTCAACGGCTCGCGGCTGAACACGGTCAGCAGTGGTTGCCCCGGTTCCACTTGGCTGCCCAGACCCACGTGCATTTGGAGTCCGACCCCGTGGTCCACGGAATCTCCCAGCTGTTGCCGGCCTCCACCGATCGCGATCACGAGCCGGCCGAGTAGCTCGCCGTTGATGTACTCGACCCAGCCGCGCACGGGGGCGACAAGGACATGCGATGGGGCGAGCGACAAGGGTTGTTCGGGGGCTCCGCCTTGAGCCGCGATCATCCTGGCGAAGCACTCGTAGGCGTCGCCCTGGTCCCATTGCCGCTTCACTCGCTCGGTCGCGACTTCGACATTGGCCTCGGCACCGGCCGCCACGAGCCCCTCGGCCGCCAAGGCGACGACCAACTGACACAGCGGAGATTCGTAATCGGGTGTTCGCAGTAGTTCTCGTGACTCGATCACTTCACAAGCATTGCCGACCATGCGGCCCAGAGGTTGGTTCATGTCGGTGATCCAAGCCATCGCCGACGTGCCCAATCGTGTCGCGGTGCGAACAAGCGACTGGGCCAATTCACGAGCCTGACTCAGGTCCTTCATGAACGCTCCGCTCCCAACCTTGACGTCGAGCACGAGCGTTCGTGGGTTCTCCGCGAGTTTCTTGGAGAGGATGCTGGCGGTGATCAAGGGAACGGACGGCACGGTCCCGGTCACATCCCTTAGGGCGTAGAGTCGACGGTCGGCCGGGGCTAGTTCCGCGGAAGCCGCGACGATCGCGCAACCGATCGATTGAACTTGGTCTTGAAACTCCTGGGTCGAAAGCCCCACCCGCAGATTCTGATAACTCTCGAGTTTGTCGAGCGTTCCACCGGTCGATCCTAGCCCTCGACCCGAGATCATCGGTACGCGAGCTCCACAAGCGGCGAGTAGCGGCGCGAGCAGTAACGAGACCTTGTCTCCGATACCGCCCGTCGAGTGTTTATCGATGAGTGGTCGGGGATCCTCGGGCCAAGTCAGGCACTCTCCGCTATCTCGCATGGCACGCGTGAGAGCCGCGGTTTCTAGCGGCGTCATTCCACGACAGACGACCGCCATGGCCCAGGCCGCCATTTGGTAATCGGGGATCTGGTCCCGCGCGAATGACTCGATGAGCGATCGTATCTCGGAGTCTTCTAGTTCCCCGCCGTCGCGTTTCCGTTCGATCAAGGCGACTACATCCATCGAAACGAAACTCCGGCGAGGGTGGCAAAACCTAAAACGTGCGATGCGATGTGCCTTGGTTCACCGGTTCCTTCTCCGCCAGGACGGGACAGCCGGCTCGATTTCGATCCATGACGCCAACGATTTTGACGAGCTTATCGGGCCGTGTCAGTACGGGGTGGAACACGCGTTTCGTTGACGCGCTCCCACGGCTCCGTCCAAACGACCAAGTCAACAGCGCGGAAAACCCAAGGAAACCCGAAGCGTGAGTTTTGATGTTGCGCTTTTCATGCTTCGCCCCGGTCGACCAGCTCAAAAGCGTGGCAAATCAAAGGAAACCCGAAGCGTGAGCGAGGGATTCTTCAAAATGTCGAACAAGCCAACAACCCGTTACGCCAACAGAACTTCCGACTAGCGGTATCCCTGAAATCGCAAAATCTAAGTCCGGTCAGCGAGGGATTCTTCGAATTCGCGAATCAGCCAACGGCTCGTTTCACGGTCACTACATGTTCCCAGTTGCTACCCAGAAATCGCGACGTCGTTAAACGCCCGGCAGGGAGTTCCACATCTTCACGAACGATGTCGTGTCTCGGTAAGCCATCCTCGGTTCCCGCTAAACCCAGTCCGTTCGAGGCGACACCAGTCGGTCCGCGTCGGGGCGCGCGCGAACCGCGAGACTCGCGGGCGATGGGGACGAGAATATGAAGATCCTGTCCTTTTGTCCTCTGGTCCGACAACCGTGGGAGGATCGCCCTGGGAACAGACCGATGTTTTGCTTTGATGGAGGGATTGCTATGTTTTGATTAAGAAATCAAGCGTGTTCGTTAACACGAGGCAGTTTTGGGACTGTGTAGCGGTCAGCGAAGACCGGCCAACCCGAGTTGCTTCCTGTTCCTGGGCTTGTGGGTTCGCCCGATCGGTGGCCTGTCACCGTCGGCTCGCATCACCAGTCAGGGCTGGTCGCCAAGCAACGAATACGAACCGTGCCACTCCGGAGGGACGAATCGATGGGACGTCGCTGGAATCTACCGAGACTCGCTCATCTTCGGCTTCAAAGTGAGAAACGGACGCTGTTAACGACTCTTGTGTGCGGCGCCGTCGTATTGGGCCTCGTGGTGCCCTGGAATCAAGTGGCGTCGGTCATCGTCCGAGGTGAGGCCGAATCGAAATCGGAACTGGCGACCGCGGCTCAGTGGGACCAAGCTTCCTACGATCGCCAACGCAACGAACTGCGGGATCGTGTGCGGGACAAGGATTGGGCTCAAGTCGTCGAACGCTCGGGCCAACTGCTCCAGTTGCGAACGACCGACGGCCAAGTGTGGCGTTGGTTGGGCCAGGCCCATATGGCATTGGGCAATCCCGAAAAGGCCGAGATCGCTTGGCGGCAAGCGGTCACCTTCCCCCACTTCCGGCTCGCGACTCTGTACGGGCTTTCCGAATGCTTGGCTCTACGAGGCGATGGAGAAGCCGCCATGGATTGCCTCGAGGAAGCGATTCGCGGCGGATTTTGCGAGGTGGAGCTGATCGACGGGAACAGCTCTTTTGACTCGTTGAGGGGTGAGCCCCGTTTCGCCGAACTGATGGCCCGCGTTCCGGCCAACATGGTTTCCGCGGCTCGACCCGTGCATGGATTGATCACTCCTTGACCTCTCCACCGGGAGAGCATGGAGACGCTGGAATGTCGTGGCGGCTTGCTCGGAAGCCGGACATTGGCTTCATGGCACCGGGCTTTCCGTGAGTCTCCCTTTCCAAAAAGACACGCACGCCATCCTGCGACTTGGGGTATTTTGTTCGGTTTACGCGGTCCGCCTCCCGAGTGTCTCGACGGCCTGGATGGAAATGACCTTACGTTCGTGCCATTTTGTGCCGATTCCGGACTCCGCATGCCGAGTCGGAATGGATAGAATCGTGCGATTGCTTGGAACGCTCTGGCGTCGAAAGACACCTACGGCTTTCGTGCAGGCATCGATTCCGTCTCTTTCGAATCGCAAGGCTCATTGGCATTGGCCGTTGATGAGGATGCTCTCCAGTTTGCTCGATCGCCCGTTGCAACCCGCTGATTGTTAAGGTTCTGGTAAGAGCCAGAGTTGAATTGGCCTCGCCTCGCCCGGCCGATTCGTCAATCGTGGGATATCTCGGTCCTCGAGCGATTGGAAAAGTGTGAGTGGCTCGGACGGAACGCGGTGTGTTCGGTTCGTCGCGCGAATCGGTAAAGGGCACGGAGCCGCATTGATCGCGGGTCACGACATTTCGATGTCGCGAACGAGACGATCGGCTGTCGCGAGCCAGGACTGGTGGATGCCCGGATGATTTCCGAAGTGCGTTGACCAGGGACCAAGCGAAGTAACGCGGAACGGCGCAATGGGCGGACGCAGTGTCTGCTCAACCCCATACAAAGTGGCGTCAGCTCAACTGAGAAGTGGCTGCCAAAGAGCACCTTGGACAGGCGGACGGAGGTGGCTCCCCCCATCGAACGTCGCCGTGAATTGGCAATGAATCTCTCGAGCCGAGACTACCTCGACTTCTGGTACCAAGAGTTCCTGCGTGATCCCGCGGCGATTCCGCCGGATTGGCGGGAGTATTTCGAGCGGTTTGGCAACGAAGCCAAGTCGGCCGAAAGCGTGGCTCAGGCGTCCGCCGCCGCCGCGCGAGCCGCCGTGGTTTCCGAGCCTCGTTCGGCCCCTCTCGGTGGCGAGAACGTGGCATCGAGCCTCTCGATGGCGCAGTTGCAGGACCGAGTCGACCAGTTGATCCGCGGTTTCCGAGTCCGCGGACACTTGGCGGCAAAGATCGATCCGCTCGGCTTTCCTCGTCCCGAGCAACGTGAGTTGGCTCCGGAGTCCTATGGATTGCTCCCGAGCGACATGGAGAAGCTCTTCTCGACTCGCACCATCGACGGCGAGAACGTGCGGACGCTGGGCGAGATCGTTCAGCAGATGCGCAGTACCTATTGCCGGTACATCGGCGCCCAGTTCATGCACATCGATGACTACGACGTGCGCGATTGGCTGCAGAAGCGGATGGAAGGGACCGAGAACCGGTTGGCTCTTTCGCGAGAAACCCAGCTGCGGATTCTCACGCGGCTGACCGATGCCGTGATCTTCGAAGAGTTCATGCGAAAGAAGTTCGTTGGCGCGAAGACCTTCTCGCTCGAGGGAGCCGAGACGCTGATTCCGCTCCTCGACCTCGCCTTGGAAAAGGCGGGAGAGCACGACGTCAATCAGGTCGTGATCGGCATGGCTCATCGTGGCCGCCTCAATGTGCTGGCCAATATCATGGGCAAGCGGGCCCAGAACATCTTTTGGGGATTCGATGACCCGCATCCGGAAGAGAATCGAGGGCGCGGCGACGTGCTCTACCATCTCGGCCATAGCAATGACTGGCTGACGAGCACCGGTAAGAAGGTTCACATCTCGCTCTGCTTCAATCCGAGCCACCTGGAATTCGTCAATCCGGTCGCGATCGGTCGCGCTCGTTCCAAGCAAGATCACATGGGTGACGTGGACAGGCGGCAAGTCATGCCGATCCTGATTCACGGCGACGCGGCCTTCGCGGGTGAAGGTGTCGTGCAAGAGACGCTCAACATGAGCGAGCTCGCGGGCTACAGCGTGGGTGGAACGTTGCATGTGATCGTGAACAACCAAATCGGTTTCACGACGATGGCCAACGAAAGTCGCTCGACGACCTACGCGAGCGACGTCGCCAAGATGCTGCAAATCCCGATCTTCCACGTCAACGGCGAGGATCCGGAGAGCGTGGCCCAAGCGGTCAACCTGGCGATGGAGTTCCGTCGAGAATTCCACCGCGATGTCGTGATCGACGTGTACTGCTACCGTCGCCTCGGACACAACGAAAGCGACGAGCCGCGTTTCACTCAGCCGATGATGTACAAGCTGATCGACGCCAAGCCAACGATGCGCGACAGCTATCTCCATCGCTTGATGAAGATGAACGAGGTGACGCGCGAGGAGGCGGACGCGATCGCCGAGCGACGCAAACAAGAACTGCAACGTGAGTTCGATGCGGCTCAAAGCGAGACCTACACGCCCGACCTGCAAACGATGGCCGGTTACTGGACCAACTACTCCGGCGGCGACGAACCGGCGGAGGACGTGGATACCGGTGTGGCTCTCGGGAAGCTCTCGTACGTGATCAATCGGTTGTCGACGATTCCCGAGTCGTTCAACCTCAACCCGAAACTCAAGCGGCTCTTTCAGCAGCGGCGTGAGATGGGTGAGGGGAAACGGCCGTTGGATTGGGCGACGGCGGAACTCGCCGCGTTCGGGTCGCTGGCCGTCGAGGGCCACTGCGTGCGATTGAGCGGACAAGACTGCGGTCGCGGCACGTTTTCTCAGCGTCACGCGATCCTGCACGATACGGAATCGGGAGCCCGCCACAACATCCTGGCTCAGCTCTCCGATGATCAATCGCAAGTCGAGATCATCAATAGTCCGTTGAGCGAGGCGGGCGTGCTCGGTTTCGAGTACGGCTACAGCCTCGATCGCCCGGAAGGGCTGGTGCTGTGGGAGGCTCAGTTTGGTGACTTCTGGAACGTAGCCCAGGTCATCGTCGATCAGTTCATCACCAGCGCCGAGGACAAATGGCATCGGCTCAGCGGCATCACGATGCTCTTGCCTCACGGCTTTGAAGGGGCCGGTCCCGAGCATTGCAGCGCGCGGGTCGAGCGGTTCCTGATGCTCACCGCCGAACACAATATTCAAATCGTGGCGCCGACCACCGCCGCGCAGTATTTCCATGTGCTGCGCCGCCAAGTCAAACGCCCCTGGCGAAAGCCGCTCGTCGTGCTCACGCCCAAGAGCATGCTCCGCGAGAACTTGTCGATGTCGAGTCTCGACGAATGCTCGGTTAGCACGTTCCAACGCGTCCTGGGCGACGAACGCCTGGGACCGGGTTGCAAGCCAGAACGCGTGCTGCTGGGTACCGGCAAGATCATGCTCGAATTGCTGAAGCTTCGCGAGGAACAAGGGCGCGAGGATATCGGCATCGTCCGGTTGGAGCAGCTCTATCCGCTTCCCAAGAATCATCTGGAGGCGGCTCTCGAGCACGTGCCCGACGGGACTCCCGTGTTCTGGGTCCAGGAAGAGCCCGCCAACATGGGCGCGGCTTGGTTCATCAAGGTGAACTTCGGTGACTCGATCCAGGGTCGTTGGCCCCTGACCTACATCTCGCGCCCCGAATCGGCCAGTCCATCGACCGGTTCCAAGAAGATGCACAAGATCGAGCAGGAAGAGCTGTGGGAACGTGCCATGACCGTGCAGCAAACCGTGCCCAGCTGATCGGCCCCTCTCGTGTCGCTTCGAGTCGCCGGTCCGAGTCGCTTTGATAAATCGCGCGGCTGGGCCGAGTTGCTCCTCTGGGCCTGTCCCCAAAACTCCTTGACTGCGTAGAATGGGCAAGGTGGTTTGGTTGACGTGTCGGCGCTGACGTTTCGGCTTAGCGATTTTGCTCCGCCGGATCGAGTCGCGTTGGCCCAGGTTCCTGAACCATTTCGTGCCGTCCGGGTCGAGCTCAGTGAGTGTTGTCGCGGTGGTCTGCCGATACGACCCTTGCGGGTACCGGTTGTTTCTCGGTGTTTCCCAAGTGGCTTGTGGCGAGACCGACGCGGCCTGGCCCATACGGGGCCATCGCATCGGCGGAGCCCATGCCTCGGGCGGAAACGCGCACCGGACGGAGTCGAATGAGGTTGCTTGGCCCCACGGCGGCATCTTGCGGTGGCGCGAGTGGCGCGATCGTCTTGGCGACGCGATGTCGGCGAGAATCGCAAAGGCGTCGGAGTGTCACCATGCGATGTGGTGCCAACATGCGACGTGGTGCCAACCATGAATTGAGCGATGACGAGGAATCACCGAGTCCGCCGCGAGGGCGTGGGAACTCGCGACACAAGCCAGGGGATGGGTAGTCGGGATGGCAGAGATCAAGGTTCCGGAGTTGGGTGAGTCGATCCAGGAAGTCCAAATCAGCCAATGGCTGAAGAAGGAAGGCGACTGGATCGAAAAGGACGAGGACATCGTCGAGCTCGAGTCGGAGAAAGCGGCTCAAAGTCTCGCCGCTCCCAGCGCGGGCGTGCTCACCAAGATCCTGTCGCAAACCGGTGAGTTCGTGCCGATCGGTACGATCATCGCTGAACTCGACGAGAACGCTCAGCCCGGCTCGGCTCCTGCGGCCTCGAGCGCCGCTCCTGCCTCGCCGAGCGGTAACGCATCCAGCCCAGCACCCGCCGCGGCGGCCCCCGCGCCAAGCCCAGCGAGCTTCGGTGAACCGAGCTCGGTCATGCCGGCCGCCGAGCGATTGTTGGCGGAGTACAAGATCTCGGCCGACCGTGTCCAGGCGACCGGCCCCGGAGGGCGATTGCTCAAGGAAGATGTGATTCGTTACATCGATTCCCAGGGATTGCAGCCAGGCGGGCAAGGTTCGGGACCG
Organism: Planctomycetales bacterium; assembly: GCA_020426595.1. Taxonomy (GTDB): domain Bacteria; phylum Planctomycetota; class Planctomycetia; order Pirellulales; family Pirellulaceae; genus UBA11682. Next base: position 3,773 of record JAGQPS010000002.1, on the reverse strand, counting down.
GCCAACAGTTCGGCTTTGGCCAATGCCATCACCGGTGCGGGCGTGAGCAGCCCGGCTCCCAAGGCCGCCGGGATCCCCGTGGCCGGTGTGGGGACGCTCGGCCCGCAAGTCAGCGGCCCCGCGGATCGGCGCGAAGAGACCAAGCCGATGAGCATGATTCGCCGGACGATCGCCGCGCGACTCGTGCAGGCTCAGCAAACCGCCGCGCTGCTGACGACGTTCAATGAAATCGACATGAAGCCGGTCATGGACCTGCGGAACAAGTACAAGGACAAGTTCCTTGAGATTCACGGCGTGAAACTTGGCTTCATGAGTTTCTTCGTCAAGGGCTGCGTCGAGGGGCTCAAGCGTTACCCCGCGGTCAACAGCGAGATTCGCGGTACCGACGTGATCACGCGGAACTACTTCGACATCGGCATCGCCATCGGCGGCGGCAAGGGGCTCGTCGTACCGATCCTCCGCAATGCCGAAACGCTCAGCTTCGCCGCCATTGAGAAGCAGATCAACGACTATGCCAAGGCGGCCAAGGAGAACCGGATCAAGCCAACCGACCTCGAGGGTGGCACGTTCACGATCAGCAACGGCGGTGTGTACGGTTCGTTGTTGAGCACGCCGATCGTCAATCCTCCGCAGTCCGGCATTCTCGGCATGCACTCGATCCAAGAGCGGCCGATCGCGGTCGAGGGGCAGGTCGTGATTCGTCCGATGATGTACATCGCGCTGACCTACGATCATCGGATTGTCGACGGTCGTGAGGCGGTGGGCTTCCTCCGTTCGATCAAGGAAGTGCTCGAGGAGCCGGCTCGGCTATTCCTCGAGGTTTGATCGGCGCCATCGGTCGTCTCCAAGGACATGCCGTCGGCTCGCGGGTTGACTCGCCGAGGCTCGCGGGGGGAATGAACCGCTGATCGGGAAAGTCGCCCTCGAAACTGCTCGTGGCCCTGCTGTCGTTTTTGGCGGCAGCGGGTACCTTGAACGATTCGCAAGTGGGACGATTCCTCGTCGGGCCCCTTGCTTCACGCTAATTGCCTCGCGCGGGCACATCTGGCGGGTCCGCCTGATCCCCGATCCCTCTCGTTAGCAAAGCGGTCATGATGGAGAAGTCGCACGATTTGGTCGTACTTGGTGGCGGTCCCGGTGGCTACGTGGCTGCGATTCGCGCGGCTCAACTCGGCATGGACGTCGCCTGCATCGACGAGAATCCTCGGTTTGGCGGCACTTGTTTGCGAGTTGGCTGCATTCCCAGCAAGGCCTTGCTGGAATCGAGCCATCGCTACGCCGACACGCTCCACTCGCTCGCCGATCACGGCATCTCGGTTTCCGAGGCGAAGCTCGACTTGGCCAAGATGTTGGCTCGCAAGGATGACGTCGTCGAGAAGCTCACGGGTGGCATCAAGATGCTGCTCGACCGGAACAAGGTAACGACCTACGTCGGCCGCGGCCGTTTCGAAACGCCCAACCGGCTGATGATCGCGACTCGCGAGGCTCCCGTCTTCATCAATGCCAAGCATGTGATCATCGCCGTGGGGAGTCGTCCGGCGATGATGAATGGCGTGGCTTACGACGGCGACCGGATTGGCGATAGCACGACCGCGCTGAGCTATGCCGAAGTCCCCAAGCGGTTGGTCGTGATCGGTGGCGGCTACATCGGGCTCGAGCTAGGCAGTGTCTGGAGCCGTTTGGGCTCGGAGGTCACGGTTCTCGAGGCGATGGATCGAGTGTTGCCTGGAGTCGACGAGGAAATTGGCAAGGTCGCTCGACGACTCTTCGAGAAGCAAGGTCTCAAGTTTGTCACCGGCGCCTGGGTCGAATCGGCGGTGGTCGAAGGGGACGAGTGCGTCGTGAAGTGTCGTGATCGCGATCCCATCACGGCGGATCGCGTCTTGCTCTGCACGGGACGAGTCCCGAACACCGGCGAAATTGGAGCCGACGCGATTGGTATCCAACTCGATCGACGCGGAGCCATTCAAGTCGATGGGCGGTTCCAAACGGGAGTGCCGGGAGTGTACGCGATCGGCGATTGCATCGGCGGAGCGATGTTGGCTCACAAAGCCTCGGAAGAAGGCATCGCCTGCGTTGAAATGCTCGCGACCGGCCACGGTTCGGTGCACTACGACGCGATTCCCGCGATCGTCTACACCGATCCCGAGATCGCCATGATCGGCAAGACCGAGCAGCAGTTGAAGGAAGAAGGGATCGAGTATCGCAAGGGTGTTTGTCCCTATGGAGCGAACGGTCGAGCCCGCTCACTTGGCGACGTCGATGGGCGAGTCAAGATCCTGGCCGATGCGAAGACCGATCGAATTCTTGGCGTTCACGCGATCGGCATGCACGCCGGCGACTTGATCGCCGAGTGCGCCGTGGCGATGACATTTGGAGCGAGTTCCGAGGACCTGGCCCGCTGCTGCCACGCCCATCCGACCCTTAGCGAGATCGTGATGGAAGCGGCTCTCGCCGTGAATGGCCGAGCGATCCACACTTAAACCTGGACTCGCTCTGATTCCTCGCCGACGTTGGTGTCAGCGTTCGGCGAGGTAGAGGAAGCTGCCGCAGCCGCCGCAGGGAACGGTGCGGTTGAGCATCAGCGAGTTGAGCACTTGGGGCGAGAGGGTCTGGTAACAATTGCCGCAGATGTTGCCATCGACCTCGGCCAGGCAATTCTCCCCCTTCGCCTTCACCTGTCGACGATAAGTGTCGAGTAGGTCGCCTGGGATGTCGGCCTCCGTCTTGGCGAGCTCTTCCAGGACTCGAGCCAATTCACCCTCCAGCATGGCGCGGTCGGCATCGATTCGAGATTGAGTCGCCGCCAATTCCCGCTGCGCCGTGGCCAGTTTCGCCTCGGCCTCCTTAACCTCCTCGCCCCGCGTGTCGTAAGCCTCGAGCAACTCGAGGATCTCATCGGCCAGCACGGAATTGGCTTGTTCGTCGGCGGCGATCTGTTCCTTCAGGGTTTGAAATTCCTTGTTATTGGCTGCCGCGTCGAGCTGTCCCTTGAGCCGTTCGACTCGCTGTTCACGCTGCTTGAGTTGGACCTGTTTCTCGTCGGCCGCCATGCGAGTCTTGAGCGACAATTCCTTGGCCGCGCTCAATTGGTCCTCGCAGTTCTTGACCAGAGCCGTATTCGCCGCCACGACCTTCGGTCCCCGCGCCATGCGAGATTCGAGATCGGTCTTCTGTTTGAGAATGCGATGCAGCGTGCGGAGCAGGTCCGGAAGGTTGGTCATTTCGGGCATCCTGGGGGGAGATCATCTTGGTGAGCCAAGAGGTGACCGGATTATAGCGCAATTGGCTCGTTACCACACCGGCCCTCGAGGCATCCCGTGAGGGCCCGTTTGACACGGTCGCCGCGGCGATGCTGGCGAGCCGCGGAAGTGTCGGCTTACGTTCCACGAATGCGATGACCGTGGTTCGCGGCAGTCACCGGAAAAGAATCCCTCGCTCATGCTCTTTGATATTGCGCGTTCAGTGATGACGCGAAGCGAGTTTGTTGGTGGCGCCACGAGTTGGCGGCTTGTTCGAGAAGTCGAAGAATCCCTCGCTGACGCTTCGGGTTTCCTTTGGTTTTTCACGACTCTGAATTGGTCGACTGGGCGAAGCGTGAAGAGCGCAATATCAAATTGCTCGGCTTGGAACGGCGGGATGCCATGGTCGGCTTTCACCTCGTGAAAGCGTGTCTTGGCAGCGTCAACCGATCGGCCCTTCGTGATATTGAGGGAGTGATGCGATTGGCCGAAGGTCAATCGACACCGTAGCCTGGGGCACCGCCCCAGGTT
>JAGQPS010000029.1 GCA_020426595.1 Planctomycetales bacterium | reverse complement strand
GTAGTGCCAGTGTCCAAACCCGGAGTTGTTGAGCGAGTGCAGCTCTTTCTTCGAGTAAGCCAACATCTCGGGCACGTGCTCGCTCTCGTAGTCACCCGCGTTGTAGAGTGCCGCGAGCGCGGCCGCGGTGATCGCGGGCCGCGATCCGCCACGATTTCGCGAACTGTATGAGATGCCTCCGTCGGCGTTCTTGCAGCCGTAGATGTATTGCTTGGCTCGTTCGATCGCATCCTTATCGACCGCGATCCCCGCGTTGCGGCACCCGCGTAGTCCCTGGACCTGCGTGATGGTCGTCGAGCCTTCATCGAAATTGTTGCCATCTCGGGCGCTGACGTATCCCCATCCGCCCGATTCCGTTTGCGCGTTGATGCTGAACTCGACCGCCTTGACTAAACACTCCACCAATTCCGCTCGTCGATCCTCGTCTTCCTCCTCGCCGAGGACCTGCGACAAAAACAACATCGAAAAGCCGTGGCCGTACGTGTAGTGATTGTCCGACTGATCACCGATTAGGCCGTTGTCTCGAACCTTGGAAAGCAAATAGTCGGTCGCCCGACGTACGTTCTGCGCGTACGGTCCTTGGATCGTCGTGCTGCCCGAACAAATCAGGGCCATTCCGGCGAGGGCGGTCATCGCGGCCGGGTATTGGCCGCCACCGCCAGCCCAGTGCCCCAAACGTGACTGGGTCCCGGCTACCCACTGCAATCCCTTCTCGATCGCATCATCCCAAGGGGAGTCGGCCGCGAAACTCGGACGTCGCCAAGCGGGAAGCGCCGCGCAAGCCCCAAGAACTCCGGTTCGCAGCCACATTCGTCGATTCATAGCCATGCAATTCGCACTCCACCAAGGGTGATAGCGGCGTGAACTCGCACGCCTCAATCCCCCACGAGTTCGCGGGGCGACTCGTGGGAGGCGGCACACCGGCGCGCTGGGAACGAGGCCATTGGCGTGGGGACTTCACCCGCGTTCCCTGACCTCCGCGTCAAAGTCATGCCCTGACGTGTCAGTCCTCTCACTTTGGTTATAGTCGGCCACGCGCTCGGCCGCCAACGGAGAACTGACGCCGGTCCACAAGTCGACGCCATCGAGGGGGCTTTTCATGAACTAGGGTTGTCGGTCATTTCGTTCCATCGCCGAGTCGTATCGGAATCGCGTTATGTCGGACGATCAATTCAACAACCTCTGCCAGTACCTCTGGGACGGCGTGGTCGCGACCGACCGCCGCTTTTCGGAAACAATGGCCAGCATGGAGCTGGGTCACTGGATCCTGGTCTTCATCGCCTTGATCATGTTTGGCGCGATGATGATGCGCGGACTCGGCATGAAGAAGTTCGGCTAGGCGCCTGCGGCAAATCGGCTCGCGACGCGGACGTCGCTTCTTGATGGCGCCGGTGATTGGATTCGACCGGTTGGTGGCGCCGAGATTCTCACGAGCCGCTGCTTGGTTCGTGAACCCGAGGAACCCCTCGCTCACACTTTTAGATGTCGCGCTTTTGTGGATGGCGCGAAGCGGAAGTGTTGGTGGCGCAACGTGTTAGCAGCTTGTTTGAGAAGTCGAAGAATCCCTCGCTCACGCTTCGGGTTTCCCTTGGTTTTCCCACGCGTTTGGCATGGTCGACTGGGCTAAGGGGTGAGTATCGCGACATCAGGGCTCTCGCTCGTCCTAGCTGATCCAATCGAGCCACTGCGCCGCTCGGCCTACGTCACGTCACATGGCTCCTCGCAGCGGTCGGTTCATATCTCGATGCCCCGGACCGGCGATACGCCTTACGGCAGGCGAAGCTTGCCTCGGCCTAGAAGAGATGGGGCCCCGGTTCGAAACCAAGATGGCGGATCTTGGCCTCGTCCGCGAACGCCTCAAGCTCTTGTTCCAAAGCTCGGTGGATTTGAGCTCTGTGATAATAGAAGACCGCCATCATGCGCCGCTGCTCGTGTATCTCGCGGCCAAGGACTTCCGAGCGGACGATCTGCCGACTCAGGTTCTTGAAAGCCGCCTCGTCCACCGCCAGGTAAGCCTCTCCTAGTTCCACGGCTAGATTCATGTCATGCAGGGCGGTTTTGTATTCCTCCTTGCCAAACAACACCCAGGCCCGCGTGTCGAGAAAGCTAATCATCGATCGCAGGCCATCCCCCACGAACCGCAGCTCAACCACGTGTGCGGGATCGAACCCCAACTCCCTGACCACCTCACGGTCGGCCTCCGCTCGGCTGGGTTCGTCCAAGCGGTCTCGAATCGCGGCTCGGAGCGCATGCATCATGGCCCGCCGCTTATTGAGGGACTCGCGTTCACTTCTTAGCCGCGAGATTTCCTCGCGGACGCCGTCGGAACCTTGGTTCGATCCGGCTCCAATCACCGCCACCTTGTCCTCGAAATCGATCAGCGAGCGGCGATGAAACGGCTCGAATTCCCCGATGGCTCGGTCGATCCACTCGGCGGCCAACGCAGTGGCGCCGGCATCCCAAGCGAGCAGGGCAAGTCGATGGGCTCGTTCCGATGGCCCAATGGAGAATGCCGAGAGTGCTTCATCGACCCAAACAAGCGACTGGTCGAGATCTCGATCGGCGAGCGAGTAAACGTAGGCGAGACCATTGAGTCGCGACGGGTCAGGATCGGCTTGGTCGGCGAAGGGCTGGCAAGCCTCGATCGCTTCGTCTTCCCGCCCCAGCCGAATCAGTGCGAACGCCTTGAATTGAGTGAGCTGCCAAGCGATGTCTGAATCGTCTCGCGACTCTCCGGCAAGTTGTTTGAGAGCCAGATCAATCGCCTCGACCGCCTGCTCTGGTTGGTTCTGCTCGAGCGCCCATTGCCCGGTCTTCATCAGCCAGTCAATTTGATCGGGCCGAGCCAGGGCGACCTCACGCAGCTCACGCAGGGCCTCTCCATGCTCTCCACGCGACCACTTTTGTTCGGCCGCGGCGACCCGCCAACTCGCCAGTTCATTTCGCCAAGGAATCGAGAACGCCACGAGCGCAAGCACGGCGATCGTCGCGGTGACGGGCACGAGGCGTGATTGGGAACGGGGCATGGACGGTCTCGCTGAAGCAAGAAGAGCAAGCGCGGACCCAATTATAGAACAGTTGCCGGCGATCAGGAGCCGCTGGGAATCGACGGCGGCAAATCGACAACGGCGAGACCGATCAAGGCCTCGCCGTTATCAACCATCACTGCAAACCTTGCCGACCCGTGTGGTCCGATTACCTCAAGCCATCGCTGAAAGCGTCCTCGGTTTCCGTACGCAGTCCCCGCATGTAGCTATGAAACTCGATGTTGAGGCTCTCTCGGTCCGAACTGAACACATCGTCGAAGAGCGCGGTTAACAGGTCGGCACTAAGCGGAGTATCGGGAGGCAGCTCGCCCAATCGACGGTAATACGTCATCAGCTCGTCGAAGTGGCGTTCCATCATGAAGTGCGTGAGTCCCCAGGCTTGGCAGTATCCGTGGACCCGCGAGATGTGGTTTCCGGCCAGATCGAAGATCTCATCGCTTACGATGAAGCTGACGTGAGCGTGCTCCGGATCATTCTCGGCCAAAATTCGGTACAAGGGAATTCGTTCGGAATTGACGGCGCCAATGCCCGACCAAGCGGCCTCACTCGGCGACTCGAAGTAGGTTGCCAGGCCTTCATGGACCCATGACGGAGTCATGATGTCGCGTGGAAAGAGGCCGGTGTTGCCAGCCATCTGGTGCGTACATTCGTGCGAAACCACTTCGATGTCCGAATTCTCGCGATCAATCTCGATCAACAGGCGAATGGTCGCCGCCGCCCTGATGGCATCCCGAGCCCGCGGATCGTTGGCTCGTCCCAAGCGATCTCCCTGAGCCTTCAGATCATCGACAATGCCCGACAACAATCGAAACTCGTCGCTGGAGCCGTGGTCGTAGAAGAACGCGATGTTGGACTTGGGGTCGTAAAAGCCGATCGCACTCGCCAACGATGGAGAGAGGCTCGTGGCGAAGCGGTTGTAGTCGGCCTCCTCGTTGAAGAGCACGACCATCAATCGTTGCCGCGGAATCTCTAGCTCCACTCCCTTGGAATGGAACTTCAGCAAGAAGCTCTCGTACACTTGCTCGAGCAACTCGAGCCGCTCTTGCGCTCGTGGCTTGGTGCGGCCAAGTTCCCGGTCAAAGGCATCGGGCGTGTCATGCAACAAGATGTAGTGAGCGCTGGTCGCGATCTTCATTCGGCCGATCTTGACGGTCTGCCGCAAATGAGCTTCTTCCGCTTCCGAGTCACCTAAATCGGTCGAGCGAATCAAATCACGCAAATCGAGAATCGCCTTGGCCTCGGCATTGTTTGGGTCAAGCGCGACCGCCTCGGTGGCCGCCTCGTAGACCTCGTCGACCATCCCATTGTGCAGGGCATAGTCCGCGGCTTCCACGAAAGCCTCGGCGGTCTTGGCCCGGCGAATCATCTTCTCGTATTCGTCGCTCGGTTCCGCGAGTCGCTGATGTTCCACATCGCCGGCCGACATATAGAGCCGACCCAATTTGGGATGCGTGAACGTGGCATTGCCTCCCGCCTGCACCGTGTAGCGTCCCCGCAAGACCACGGCGAGGTCCGTTCCCGGAACAACGTATCGAATGAGGTCGGCGGAGGCGGTTTCCATGGTGCACGACACCAGCGCCAACACGACCGCGGTTGCTTTCCAAAACCTCATAGCATGGCCATCCATCAACGTGATTCGTAATCGCTCTTCGATTTTCAAGCCTCAAACCCAAACCACTGGACCTTCACGGCCCCAGCATCCGAACTTGGGCGACTGGGGATCGAGTCTCGGTTCGTTCAATCGAGATCGCGTCGCTTGCGAGTCGACCAATCCGAACTAGCTCGAGTCGCCGAGGAAACGTCAACCGACTCTCCCCCATGAATTGTGCACATGGCGCGAAAGACCTCGGGGTCGACATCGGCCGAGACTTCACGAACCGATCCGTCCGCGAACACGACGATCGCCCCACCGGACGCAAGACCTTTGGAGCCAAAACCGGTGAACGTGTCGAAGTAAGGTGCTCGTGCCCCACGCACGGTCGAACCGCCTCCGGAAATCCACGGCCCCGTCATCATGCCGCTGCCAATGACCATGATCGTGTTGCTCGTGCCATCCGTGATCTGGTCCATGCTCGCAATTTCGCCGTAGGCGAAAACGCCGACGCGATCGTCATCGCGCGGCAACATCGCCGCCGTGGTGTTGCGCGTCGATTCGACTCCCGACATCCCGACAAAGTGAGTCAAGGGAAAGCCCTCGAAAGGACTTCCCTTATAGCGCACCCGATCGTCGGCAGGGTTCAAGAATTGGGGGATCGGCTCCGTCGCCACTTCAAGATTGCGGACTCCCTCCACGAACATTTTTGACTTGTTGAGCTTGTCGTACAGGGTTTGATAGCCCAGGTGTGGCAACAGCTCGGTCATCCAGCTGTACTGGTACATCAACAATTTGTCTTCATCGACATACGTGACTCCGCGCGCCGCCGGCTTGGCCTCCCACCAGGCATTTAGCGCGGGAACGATCGACGGTTGTCCCGAAGCCCCGCTGGATCCCTCCGAGCTTCCGCTCGAACCTCGTCCACTCGAGCTGTTGCTCGAGGAGGAATTCCCTCGCCCCGAGCCGCTTGAAGTGTCGCCCCCTGGTGGTTGTCCAAAGGTCCCCGAGGAACCGCCGGTCCCGCGTGGTGGCTGACCGAAAGTGCCGGAGTTACCCGATCCACTTGATCCACTCGAGCCACCGTTGGGGCGAACGCCAATCCCCGTGGAGCCACTCGTGCCGATCCCCGAGCCGCCGGGCGTTCCCGAGCCCTGAGGGCTGATCCCCGTCCCCGAGGTTCCGCCCGATGTACCACTGGGTGAGTAGCCCGAGGGCCCCCCCGATACACTTTCGGTTCCCGTGTCGGATTCGTAATCCCCCGCGTCGGCGATTTCGTCGGTTCGGTTACTCGCGAATACGATCACGAGCACGACGGCAACGACGGCGATGAGGAGCAAACCACCGACACCAGCAACGATGCCGATGATGAGTCCGACGGGAGTCTTGCTCGGCGGAGGAGCTTGACCTCCATGAGCCCAGTTTCCACCGGCCGGTTGGCCCGGACGCCCCATGGTTTGAGGTTGTGCCCGCTGCTGGGCAGGCGCGACGGCAGCGGGACCCGCGGCTGGAATGGCGATTGGGGAACCGCAATTCGGACAGCGCACGGTCTTGCCAGCCAACGTATCGGGCGCTCCAAAACGGTTGCGGCAGTTCCCGCAATCGACGGCGATCGGCATCCTGTTATCTCCCTTGGGGACTCGTGCCCTAGAGTGCATCAGATCCCACTCAAGCAGGCTATTTCCCAAGACCTATCATAGTCACCTTGGCCGGGGGACTTCAAGAATCGACCGGCCGAAGGAGGCAGGTGGCCGTCCCCGGAGTGAAAACCGAAGAAGAGCGAAGCGGTGATCCCCGCGAAGTTCCCCTCGGGAGCTCCGCGAACGACTTTCGAGGAGAGGCTGGCAGCTAATTCTCACCACCGAGCGACTCGAGAAACTGATAGAGAGTCTGAGTGATGTGCCGGAGTCGCTCGGGATCGGTAACCTTGGCTCCCTGCAAATCGGTGACGTAGAAAACGTCGACGACTTGATCGAGATGAGTCCCAATCTTGGCGAAACGCACCTCCAGATCGAGCTCGAAAATGACTCGCGAAATGCCATAGAGCAACCCCGTGCGATCGGCGGTGAACACGTCGACGATCGTCATGCTCTCGGTTGAGTCGTTGTCGATCAAGACTCGCGAAGGGGCCCGCAATTCCTGGCTCGCCGCCTTCGCCGCGGGCCGCCAGATGGCGCGAAACGCGGGTGGCTTCTCATCGGGATCAACGAGAACTCGCAAGACGCGTTGCCGCGCCTCGGCCAGCCGCGCTTCGGGCGTTTCGCCACTATGCTCGAGGTCCTGCACCAAGTAGCGATTCGCGATGCGACCGCCAGGCAGATCGACGGCGTCCACCGAAAGAATCTCGAAACGCATGCTCGTGAGCGTTCCAGTCGTGCGATGGAAGTAGCCCGACTTGGGACGATCCACGGCCACGACGACGATCTCGTATGACGCCGTCTTGTCGACATAACGAGCTCGCACATCCGGATTATGTTCGTCGACACGATTCCAGTCGGATACGATCGCCAGGAGCTCGTCGGTCGACATTTCCTCGAGAAACGCGCTGGGCAGTGTCTCGATTACCTTCCGGCTCCACTCCGTCGACTCGGCCTTCTCTAGACGGTCGAGAGCCGCGAACCTGATGCGTGACTTTTGGTCGTTGGAGCCTTCATTGGGCGAACGGCCGGTGATCTGATAGGCGGTCCGAAAGTAAAGGTCGACGAGCAACTGGACCTTCCAGGCGTTCACCACCGCCGGCGCCACGGCCGCCAGGTCGGCGTAGCTCAACACAAACAACATCTTGAGCACTTCGACGCCCGGCACCTCGGCCGCCAGCCCCGCGACGATCGCTGGATCGCTGATGTCTCGCCACATGGCGAGATGCACCATCTTGAGATGTTGGCGCACGAGGAACTTCACATCACGAGTCGCCTCGACGGAGAGGCCAAGTCGAATGCAGGTTTCCTCGGCGAGCTCGGCGCCGACGATACTATGGTCCCGCTCGTCTCCCTTGCCAACGTCGTGTAGGAGTAGCGCGAGGTGGAGCAACTCAGGGTGCTTGATCGACCGATATACATCGGCGACCACCCCTTCTTCCTTATGCAGCACCGCCGCGGCCTCGACCGCGCGAATGCAATGTTCGTCGACCGTGAACTTGTGGTACTCGTTGAATTGGAGCAGGCAGCGAGCCCGACGAAACGCCGGCATGATCCGCTCGAGCACTCTCAGTTCATGCATTCGTCGCAAGAGATCGCCCAATCGCCGCGGCTCGGCGAGGATCGCGAGAAAGCGGCGCGCGACCTCGGGCGAGATCTCCTTGTTCATCGATTCGGACATCGCGTCGCGAACGGCGGTCCAGGTGTGGTGATCAATGCGGCGATCGTAGGTACTCGCGAGGTCCATGAGTCGCAGGACTTCCACCAAGTCGCTACGCACTCGCTTGAGGCCGGCTCGAGTCGCGGTCACATGCACCGGGCCGACTCGGAAATCGGAGCCAACGTTGAAGCTGAACATCGGGCCGACGAGCTGCCGGAGCCCAAACCTCGCTCGCGCGGTCTCCGTGAACGCGGCGGTGATGTAACGCACCTGACTCGTTTGCTCGAAGTAGGCGGTCATGAACCGCTCGACCGGCAAGACGCCGGGCGAACCCGCGTAGCCAAGCTTCGCGGCGATGCGAACTTGCTCGTCGCGAGTCAGCTGATCCTGCGCCTTATTGGCTTGAAAATGGAGCTCGTTGCGAACACGCAGGAGGAATTCGCGAGCCACCATCAGCTGTTTGAAGTCCGAGGCACTCAGCGCGGAATCGCTGGCGAGGCGAGCGTAGTCATTGGAGCCGTAGCGAGCGAAACCGAGCCAGCGGATCAACTGCAGGTCACGCAGTCCACCGCGCGATCGTTTGACATTCGGGCTCAATAGATAGACGGTCTCGCCAAACTTCTTCCGTTCCTCACGGCGAGCTTGCAGGGCCGCCTCGACCAACGCATGCGCTCGGCGCCGCACCAGACGTCCAAAACGATGCCCGAACGACTCAAAGCGCCCCGCATCACCCCAAATCAGTCGCGACTCGATGAGAGCCGTGAAGATCGTCGCGTCGCGCAGGCTGGCCTGGCAGGCATCACGAATGTCCCGAACCGATACCGCCGGCTGGAACCCCGCGGACCATAGGTCTTGCGAAAAGCGTCGGACCCAAGGCAACAAGCGCTCCTCGTTTTCATTCTCGAGGAGAATCAAAACGTCGATGTCCGAGAAGGGCGCGAGGTCACCACGTCCGTAACCGCCGATCGCGAGCAACGAAATCCCTCGCGCGTCGGCGGGAAGCTCGATCGCCGGATCCAGAGCGGCTTCCTCGGCGAGCCCAGCGAGTAACTGATCCGTTAACTCGGTCAGCTCGCCGCATAGAACAATCGCCGATTCGCCAGCGTCATGCCGTTCGCGCATGCGCGCGCGAAACTCGAGAAGACGCACCTTGGCTTCGGCTGGCGTGATACGAAAAGACGGGGAACTCATCGCGTTCCCCGTCCATCGATAGGCCGCCGCGTTCGCCCCGAGTACCGCCGCGTTCGTCCCGGCTCACCTTGTCGATCACCCAGAAGGCAATCAACGCTTCTCACGAATGCGAGACGAGGGTGAAACATACGGGGCGGAGGTCCCAATGCTTAGATGGCTTCCGGTCCCATTTCGCCGGTGCGAATTCGGACGATCTGCTCCAAGGGCGTGACGAAGATCTTGCCGTCACCAATTTGGCCAGTCTGAGCCGTCCCCTTGATCGTCTCGATGACCTTATCGAGATCCGAATCCTGGCAGACCACTTCAATTTTTACCTTGGGAACAAAGTCGACAGCGTATTCGGTCCCACGGTACATCTCGGTGTGGCCCTTTTGACGGCCGAAGCCACGGACTTCGGTAATCGTCATCCCGTCGATACCTTGAGACGTGAGGGCATTCTTAACGTCTTCGAGCTTGAAGTGACGGATGATCGCTTCGACTTTTTTCATTCCCAGTCCTCCGACAAGAGTACAGCGTTGTGCCGATCTAGATGCACCCGAAGACCCGTCGTACCGCCTCCTGCGATACCGATCGTTCTCGATGCCCACGTTCAGCTGACTCCGAGACTCCAGACTAGCGACACCGAGACACCAAGTAAACGGGATCTGCGCGGGATCCATCAGAAGTCCGCGCCCGTCCGCCCACGGTGCCCGTCGCACCAACCCAATCGCCGCTCCTCCGCTTCACGATCGTGCCGGTGGCCGACGATCCGCGGGAGCCCGTTGGCCGCGAGTCTCTGGAAACCAGGGAGTCTCGACCGCGCGGTCGTGGCGATTTTGCCAACGAGCCATCACGAACAACAGGTCGGCCAAGCGATTGAGATAAGCCAAGAGCGCCCCTCGAATCACCTCGGTGGTCGACTTAGGGAGCCCGTCGATCCCTTGTGAAGCACCATGGTCACCGCCTTCGCCACTGCACGCCAACCGGACCATCGCGCGCTCGACGCGTCGAGCCACGGCGCGCGTTTGGAATAACCAAGCCGCCACCTGGCTCCCACCTGGCAACACAAAGTTGCGCAGCGGCTCCAGCTCCTGATCGTAGTGGTCGATCCACGCCTCGAGTCGTTCGATATCCTCCGCCGTAATCCGGGCCGCCCCCGCACCCTTGGGATCGGGAGAAGCCAGTTCCGCCCCGAGATGAAAAAGATCGTCTTGCACGTACCCAAGACATTCCAGCAAGCTGGGCGCCGGCCGCATGGCAATCACGCACCCGAGCAGACTATTGAGCTCGTCCACCTCGCCGATCGCTTCGATGCGGTCCGCCGCCTTGGAAACATGGTGGCCTCCCAGCAAGCCGGTTTGGCCCCCGTCACCTTTTCGCGTGTAGATTTTCATCGCCAAGCTTCCTATCGTGTCGGCTCTTGGAAAGATCGAAACGAGCGCCGCTTAGCCGAGCCTTGTCGCAAGTCGCCGAGCACGCCGTGCGGGCTCCAGCCAAACGCCGCCTCGATGGTCCCATACGGCTCCGCTCGAAGCCGCCTTGCCCGGCCATCATTCCTCGCATGGATCGCAGGTTCCCATGGCACCATCTTATCGGCCTCCGACCGCATCGCCCAACGCTCAGGTGTTCGCGGCAGGCTACCTGATCGTTCGCGACTCGGAGATCGGCCCGGAACTGCTGCTGATGCGCCACGCGGATCGCTGGGATCTTCCCAAGGGGCACTTGGAACCGGGAGAGACCTTTCGAGAGGGAGCGGCCCGAGAACTGTTCGAGGAAACGGGGATTCCGTTGAGCGAAATCGCCATCGACAGCGATTTCGAATTCGCGATTGAATACGACGTGCGAGAGAAGCGAGACGCGCACCGCCTCAAGCGAAAGGAAGTCCGCATCTACCTCGCGTGGCTCACGAATCCGGATCGATCGATCGCGATCTCGGAACATCAGGGTCACGCCTGGGTCGCCTGGAGCCCGGACCTGCGGATCCAACCGCAAACCATCGATCCACTCTTGAACGCCTTGGCTCGGCACTGGAACGGCTCACCCCATCCGCCGCGACCAGATCGCGATGAACCGCCGGCCTAACTTTCGATGTTGCGTTTTTCACCTCTAGCGTCAGTCGAGTATTTCAAAAGCGTGGCAAAACCAAACGAAACCCGAAACGTGAGTTTTGATGTTGCGCTTTTCACGCTCCGCCTCAGTCGACTAACTCAAAGCGAGGAAAACCAAAAGGAAACCCGAAGCGTCAGCGAGGGATTCTTCGCATTCTCAAACCAGCCATCAACTCGTTACGCCACCAACACTTCCGTATTGCTCAATTCCCAAAAGCGCAACATCTAAGAGCGTCAGCGAGGGATTCTTCGACTTCTCAAACCAGCCAACAACCCCTTACACCACCAACACCCCCGTCTAGCCCCATTCCGAATGCGCAACATCTAAGAGCGTGAGCGCGGGATTCTTCGACTTCTCGAACAAGCCATAAACCCGTTACGCCACCAACACCTCCGTCCAACTCCAACCGTGAAAGCGCGACATCTGAGGGCGTAACTCGCGGCGGAACGACCGACGAGAACGATCGCTCGACACGCGAGCCGCTCGGGTATGAAGAGCATCATCGCCCAATCAAGAACGGCCATTCACCAGCGTCCGCCGACTACGGTTCGGATTCGACGGAGCGTCCTGAATCGGCCTGGGGTTCCGCGCCGCCAGGGGACGTCGGTTCGACCTTGAGTGGAGCTTCCACCGGTCTCTCGATCGCACGAGCGATCTGAGGGACTAGGTAGTTCGACTTGCCGCAGGCGAACGTCGCGCAGCGCGTGTTGTATTCCCAGCATTCACGATGATGGGGCGTCTTGCACCCAACGCAGTACACCAAGTCCGATTCAATCGGATCACCGCAAATCGGACAACTCACGTCCACCAACAACGTCGCCTCGATCTCCTCGACGAATTGAATCGAGTCCTCGGTGGCGAGCTGCAGCTGATCGAACAGCTCGCACCCCAAGCGAATGAACTCATGCAAGAGTCGCCAATCGAACAAGCGGTGCGAGAGGCGAACGTAGAACACCCGTCGGCGGGCCGACACCTCCAAGGGAGCCGCGACCGCCACCGCGGAGAGCAACTGCAAGTGCCTCGTGTTGGGGCCGAGCATTTTTTCAAACCGCGCGGGATTATCCGAGTAAGCCACGAATCGCTGATCGAGCCCCGGTGCCGGAAGCTTCACCGACATCATGCCGTTTTGCGAGTTGGGCACGGCTCGCGACCGATCGAGGATCTCGAAATTGAGCGAGAGTGGCGACGGAAGCAATTGGAGCTGCGTGACCCACTCGCCGCGATGTCGCACGATGGAAACACGCCCCCGCGCGCCGCCATAGTCGAACGCAAGCTGGGGGTAGCCCCAGAATCGAGACTTCGTCAGACGTCCGCGCAAATGGGAGGCAACGGTTTGGAAGGCCGCGTTGTATCGACTCTGCGTTTCCGTGACCGTCGAGATGACGAGCATCAACGCAACGCCACCGAAGAGCAGCACGCACGCAACGATAAAGCAAGCCATCCGACCACTCTCCTCCCATCACTGGCTGGATGTGGAGTTGCGTTCCAGAAAGACGATGGGAGCCGGGCGATTGTCGGCGGACGGCCCGTCGACCAACGAATCGTCGGTCGATTGGGGCTCGTGTTCCCGTCCCGTCGTCGCCGGTGAATTGCCGGTCGAGTCCGCTTGCTCATCAACGAAGACAATGCCGTCGTCGCCGACCCCGACTCGTTTGTCATCCTGCCAGCGGATGCCATTGTTCGGCACCGGAACGACGGGGCGTTGAGGCGAAGTGGGATCGACGACCGGAGGCGCGGAACCGAGACGACCAGCGTTATCGGGTCCACGCGAATCGAGTGAGCCCGTTTCAGCCGAGCCCCCTTCGCCCGAAGTGCCCGGTCCATCCTGGCCGCCCAACTCACTTTGCGAGCGAGGTCGGTAGCGAATGATGTTGCTTGGTGTTCCCTCCGCCAGATCGCGCAATCGCCTTGGATCGACCGGCTCGTCAATGGGATGAGCGGCGAACCAATCCGCGGCGGATTGCAATTGCGGACGACCTGGCGGGAAGTTGGCCGCGCGAATCACTTCCCACAACCGTTCGGCCAATATCTCGAGTCCAAACGAGTCGTTCCAATCGAGTCCCAAGGCGGCGGGCGAGGTCCATCCGCTCAACGAAACGGCCGGGTGAAACAAAGGAGTCTGAAATCGAATCTCGGGCTCCTGCTCGGGAAAAGCGAACGGGAGGCTAAGCTCGACGACATGTCGGTCGGAGATGATTGGATCGCCGCCGCGCGATTCATCCGGCGCGTAGCCCTTCCCTTGAAACGTAAGCAAGATTCGATGGGGCGGCGTGCCCTCGGCGCGACAGTCGAGAATCGAGCTTTGGTCGGCGAGCCGACTCAGCGCTTGCATCTCGGTCGCGAGCCGTTCACTTCTCGTTGGTTGACTCATCCGATTCTCCTCTCAACGGCTCGAACGAATCTGGACGGGAAAACTCGGCGGGAGGCGGGACCTTGCGGCGATACCACTCAACGCCTCCGACGCCCCCCAATGCTCCACCCAACAAAACGGCGATCGCCAGGCACGCCAAGTAGCCCCAATCCGAGTACCACACGAAGGCGGCACGAGCCTCGGATCGAACTTCCGCGATGACTCCCTCCGCCTCGACGAGCCGCGCATGGGTATCGCGGTGCTCGATCTGCAATTGACGAAGCTCATCCGCGCGGTTCAACGCTTGCTTCTCGAGCTTATCCCGTTCGCCCTCGACATCCTGCAATTCATGATTGAGCGAGACGATCGCTCGTGCTTGTCCGCTCAGTTCCGCCTCGAGTTGATTCACGCGACCCTGGAGCCGCGGCAACTCCTCGGCCATCAGCTCGGATTCCGGATACGCCTTGAGCAATTGCTCGATGACTTGTTGCCGGGCCGAGGCGGCTTGCTCGAAGCGACGGTCCTCCGCGCTTCGCGCGGTCACGGGCGAGGAGACCGCCGGGTTCGACTCGCCCATGCCCAAGAGGCGCCATGCGATCAAGGCGACGAGCGCGGTTTGCAATAGCAAGCCGATGACAAACCCCGCCTCGATGGGACTCAACGAACCGCCACGCACCGGTTGCTGAATAATGACTGGCTGTGAAGCAGGGGGAGCGGAGTAAGAAGTATCGAAGCTCATCGGAGCCTTTCCTTCCAATTGTCGAGCAACTTGGCGGGCTTCCTTCTCGCGATGGCGGGAGGCCATGAGATAAAAGCCTCCCGTTCTTTGCGGATGCTCGCGGCCTGTCGTCCACTGAAACCAACCCACGTCATGCCGACACGGATCGACAACCAAGGCCAGGTCATGAGTTCCAGCGAAGAAATTTTGGCAGATGAACAAATCCATGCCAGAAAGAAACACGCCCCAATCGGGATGCGTGTGATACCAACCGACCATGCGGACATGATCGGGATATTCATCGCGGCGACGGGAAATCGCCTGCCACGTTTCGTGCGTGAACTTGAAGCTCCCCTTGGTCGCCTCGTAGTGTTCCGCGCGAATCGAATCGGTGACCAAGACGAACGAACGTCCCTCGACATCCTCGTGCACCGCCCCCATCATCACGCCACCCAATTCGACTCGCGTGTCGGACTGGGCATGACGATGGATGTCGAGAACGACATCGAGATCGATGTAGATCGGCAAGTCGCCGTCGTCGGGGGACTGGCAACCCACGACGCAAAGCCGCGGATCGTCCTCGGGGCGCGATCCATGACTCGGACCCGATTCCTGCACGGCTCCAAACTCGATGTCGTCCGAGGGGTCGGTATCGTCGGTCATATCGCGCCCCTCAGCGGTATTCCCTCGACCATCACGCCGCGACGATCGCCGTCGAGAAGCACGAGCAGTTCGCGTTCGGCATCGGTCAATCGGACAATGTCATAGAGCGGAATTCCAGCCTGCCTCAGTCGCAACGTTCCCCAACGATCGTGTTTGTCGATGCGATGAACCCGTTCCGAGACCATCATCTGGCCACAGTTGGAACAATGCCCCTGTGAGACCGATAACGAGCTCATGGGTCGCAGTTGCTCCTGCCGTTGCCCGCATTCGGGGCAAGCCATCGCCACGACCAAGTCTCGATCCAGATGCAACACCCATGAGTCGCCGCCGTAGGTTTCCCCGGCCCAATTCAATAGATCGCTTACGCGATGAGTCTCGGCCGACAGGCCACTGGCGATGGGATCACCCCAGGACTCATGGCTGAGACAATCCTCTTTCCGCTGAATGGCCGTGGTGTACGACTGATTGGTCGCTCCGTTGAAGACGAGAATCGACCCCGCATCGACCTTCAAGCCATGCAGCAGCTTGAGAGCCTCCTGCGTTTGGACGCCCGCGATGATGGACGAGATCGTGGGAGCCGTCGGGACGCGTCCGGCTAGGATGTCATCGCGTTTGAGAAGTGGGCAGCTGTACCTCAGGTTGATCAGGCGATAATCGTTCTCGGTCATGCCGCATTCGTAGCAAGCGCTGTTGGGCGGCTGAAACACCTTGACGACACCATTGATCTCTTGGATGCCTCCATCGATCCATGGCACACCCGCCTTCCACGACAGTCGATTCACCCAGAGCCGAGCCTCGCGATTGTCCAAACAGCCGATGATGACATCGACCTCGCGCACCAAACCCAGCCCCACATCGTTGATGACATCGGCTTCCCACCCCGTGACTCGACAATCCGGGTTGAGATCGACCAAGGCCGCCGCGGCCGTTTCCGCCTTGGAACGGCCGCAATCTCGATGACGAAACAGCACCGCGCGCGTCAGGTTCGAGGTTTCGATTCGATCAAAATCGATCACGTAGATGTGGCCGATGCCAAGCAACGCGAGATTCTTTAAGACCTCATTCCCGAGAGCCCCCGCTCCCACGACGAGTACCTTGGCTCGAGCCAATTTCTCTTGGTCCCACCAGGCGATCAGCCGGAGTCGTTCGTATCGATCGTCGCCGATAATCCAATCGGGATTTGTCATTCCGAACGGGCCTCGTGGAACAGGAACAATGCTGGAAAGCGGCTCGCCGCGAACCGTGCTTCTCGGCGGAGCAAGGGCGCCCGAGCCCGCGAGACTCAATCAATCCATGATGACTGTCGACGCGTCGCATTCAATACAGGACGAACCCTACATCAACCAGGGAACCTTCCCCATTCCATTGAAAGAAGCCGAACTCCATGGCTCGCGGGTCGACCACCATCGCGACCTGCCATGGCTGGGAGAAAAAATGCCGGTGAATGAACTCATCGTAAGCCGACAGGAACACACCGAGACCTGGATGGGTATGGTGCCAACCGACCACGCACTCATCGGGAAACTGAGACGCCATCTCGCGGTTGAGACGAGCCCAGGTTTCATGTGTGAACTGCATGCGAGCGGCTTGGGAAATCGTCTCGATCGCCGGCACGAAGTGCCGAATCTCAACGCGTGGCTGGTCGCCCGATATCTTCTGCCCCACGAGAAATCCGCCACGCTCGCGCCGTTGGTCGCGTCCGGAATAATCGAGGATTTCGTCCAACACGGACGAGCGGCAGAGCAGGGGACAAGAACGTTGGACATCACCAATCGCGCGACGAGCACTTGGCCCTCGAGCGTTCGTTGCGTTGGGACGTGATCGTTCTCGCATCACACTGCTCACAGCCGATGATTCCTTCGTCGGTCGATTCCCCGAGGTGATCCCGTCACACTCAAACGCGAGTCCAGGGATGACGCCTCGAGATCACCACTATTCGATAAACAGGATGTCGTCCTTGTCCGATGTCGACTCCTCAATGACTTCCGCGTCGATGAAAACCACCGAATCCTCGTCATCCGCGGCCAATTCCACCGGCTCGGGCTCGCGAACCATGGGTTGGGCGGTTCCAGTATTCGCATCGCCGCCGCCGGTCGTCGCCGATTCGCGGGCCTCCGCGTCAATCGGCGTTCGGCCAGCGTCCAACACATCCTTGCTCACAGGGGCATTCGCTCCCTGAGGCTCCGAGGGGGTTCTGGCTCGTTCGCCCACTTGGTCACGCAACGGACGGTCATCAAGGGGAAAACGTACGGCCACCTGCTTGGCCCACAGGGCGGCCTCGCGGTTGTAGGGGCTTTCCACGTCGTAGTTGGCGAACCGAACCATGTCCCACAACATCTGGCAAAGCTCATCGAGCTTGAGACTAGGCACCCAGTTCGTCTGGTAACCGCCCAAACAAACGACGCCTCCCGCGGAGATATTCGGATGGAAAATCGGAGTCTTCCAGACCAATTCGGGGATCATGCGTGGATAGGCCGCCGTCAGACTAATCAAGACGGTGTGCTCGTCGCGGATCGCGACATCCTGCCGGCCCGGCTCACGGGAAATGCCACGCCCCTGGAAGGTGACCAAGTAGCGATCGGGTGGGGCGCCCTGGGTGGTAAAACGCAGAATCGAACTTTCTTCTTGGAGCCGCACCATGGCCTCGTGATCCGAGCGTAGACGGCGATCTCGGGGCGATAGAGCCATGGTTCTGATCTCTCCTCTGTCTTGTTTCCAACCCAGTCCGACCAATGGGCGTCTCGTTCATGAGCCAAGTCGCGGTGAATCGTTCGCGCCCCCGTCGGATTCATCGTATCGCAAGCCAGCGGAAAATTCCCCAATGATGGTCCGCATGGCCGCATGGCAGCGCGGCCGCCTGACCGCATCGCCCCGTCCGCTCGCCCCGCGATTCCGAGTCCCGCTTAGGTAGCATGGAACCAATGACATGCGTCTCGAAGTCGGTTTGGCCTTCGCCCTTGGCATGCCTTTGGGCATTGCCGCGCGCCGCCTTTGGGGCGTGCCGCGTTCGAGCCGGCTGAGGGCTCCGGCCCACCAAGTGATCCGGTTCGCTACGCGTGCGAATCAATCAGTGAATGATCTTCACAGGAATCCGCAGGCACCGAATGCTCGTCTTCATTCTCTTTCGCCGTCGGCAACCATGCATACCAAAACGCGAGGGTGCTCATCAAAGCCGCGAGCAACCCGCCCGAGAGCCACCTCCACGCCGCGCCCCACTTTCTCTCGATGTCGCGCCGCTGTAGTTCAGCGATTCCGGCGTGTAATCGAGCCCCCAGCACGTTGGCGAGTCCCATGCGAGTGTCATCGGGGCGGGTCGGCTCGAACGCGGTCAGCGGCCGCATTCCACTGACTTGCCAGAACGCAAGACAAGTCCTCGTACCGATCGCCAATGTCGCGATGGCCAAAACAACGGCGAGCGAAAACGCGATTCGACGTTTCTCGCGTGGCGGACTCCCTGGAGGCGTCCCCATTCGTCATCCTCCCACGAGCCCGTCTCTCGACAGTGAAAGTCGTGAGGTTCTCGCGTAGGTTCCCAGGCGTTCTCCGCGACCGGCCCAATGGCGGCGTCGGAGGCTCCCCCAACACCAGGCCAACGCGAACAGCCAACGACCAGGGATGCCCTCACGGCACTCAGCCAGCCACGATTTCGGGATACACGATCAAGTGGTCGCCATCCTTGACTCGAGCCTGCACGAGGGTTTCGTCCTCGCGCAATCGTTTACCACCTTCCTTGTGATCCAGGCTGTAGCTCATGGGCTGCCCATCGGGCCCCATCACCGGAAGGTTCATTTTAGTAATGATGCTGGGAAGGATCCGCTTGACCGTCACGGTATCCGCGATCACCGCATCCACCGACTTGGCGCCGGTCTGATCCAGAAAAGTAACTCGAGTACCTTGCCGAGGTTGAGTCGTCACATCCGCCATCCGTTGTCTCCCTCCGCGACTATATTCCACTCGATGA
This sequence comes from Planctomycetales bacterium, assembly GCA_020426595.1. Lineage (GTDB taxonomy): Bacteria > Planctomycetota > Planctomycetia > Pirellulales > Pirellulaceae > UBA11682. The sequence goes on along the minus strand of JAGQPS010000029.1, from coordinate 9,643 downwards.
CACGTATCACTCGGTGAACTCAAACGCCTGCCATCGCCGACCGCTCCACCCAACAGTGGAGCCGTTCGCGCACATGTGTGGGCCTGCTGTGTGGGCCCGCTGTGTGGCCCCGCAATGGGTGAGTATTGAGTTGTACCACAGGCCGGCGACGCGCCCCAAACCTCGGGTGCCGTTAACCGCCGCCCTTGTTGAATTCGCTCAACCGCCCTTGTTCGCTTGTGGTGGGAGGATCTTAGCCAACCCGAGGGCCCTTTCCAATCAAACGGCACAAAGGAGCGCGCGGGGGGACCGTGAGCGAATGGCGACTCGGCGAATTACCTTTCCCTCAATGATCGCTCCGGCGGACTCCAGGGTTCGAACCGAAGTCGCCAAGGAGCGGCCCGAAGCGTCGTCGCCCCAACCTTCCCAACCCGCCTCAGTGAAGTATTACCACGGTAAGCCGGCGGGGCATCGGAACTTACGAGCCCGGATTTGCGTTGGCTTTCGAATGAGGCAGAATGTCGTCTTCACTCGCAAATCGTGTTTGCCTCGGCGACGGGATGCCGGATATGATGAGCGGTTGAGATGGGGAAACTGTCCGGTTCCGGAGGAGTCGGCGGGCAGTATTGGAACGATATATTTCTAGCGGTTGGGCGATTGGGATCATGAGACAGTTTGTTGGCTTTGTGGTTCTCGCGGTCCTGAGTGGCTTGAGTTTCAACTCGGCCACCGCCGCGACTTGCCCCTTCTGTTCGGCTGTCTCCGCCACGTTTTCGGAAGAGATGGCGACGATGGACGTCGTGGTCTTCGCCGAACTCGTCAAGGCGGCGGATCCGCCAGCCGACTTGCGAGATGCCTCGACCATCACCCAAGCCGAGTTTCGCATTGTCGAGATTCTTAAGGGACGAGAATTCGCTCAGGTTGGACAGACGATCGCCACGATTTACTTGGGCGACGCGGAAAAGGGTGACCGGTTTCTGGTTCAGGGCGTCCGGCCTCCGGATATCGCGTGGTCGACCCCAATGCGAGTCTCGGCTCGTGGCATGCGTTACTTGGCGAGCCTGTCGTCGGTTCCCGATGAGGGACCGGAACGCTTGCGATTCTTTGTCGACTTCCTGGAAGACGATGACGAGATGCTCGCTCGCGACTCGTACGATGAGTTCGCGCGAGCTCCGTACGAGGATGTGATTGCGATCAAGGAGGTGCTCGACCGAGAGAAACTCCTCGGTTGGATCGCGGATGCCGAGATCTCCGCGAGCCGAAAGCGACTCTATTACACCCTGCTCGGAGTGAGCGGGAGCGAGGATGATCTGCCAACCCTCGAACGTCTCATGCGGTCCAACGATCGTCAGGACAAGGCGGGGCTCGATGCGTTGATCGCTTGCTACTTGACCCTTCGCGGCGACGAGGGATTGGGTTTGATCGAAGAGTTGTTCCTCGGCAATCACGACGCGGATTACTCCGACACCTACTCGGCGATCACGGCTCTTCGGTTTCACGGCACGGACGGCAACGTCATTGACCGCAAGCGAATCGTGAAGTCGCTCGAGCTCATGCTCGATCGTCCAGCCTTGGCCGATCTTGTCATTCCCGACCTCGCTCGTTGGGAAGACTGGGAGGTCATGGGGCGGCTCGTGGAGATGTTCAAGACGGCGGACGAGAAGACTAGCTGGATCCGAGTTCCGGTGATCAATTATTTGCGAGCTTGCCCGCTGCCCGAGGCCAAGAAACACCTCGAGGAATTGGCTCAGATCGATCCCGATGCGATTCGTCGAGCCAACACCTTCTTTCCCGTTCTCGACGAAGCCGACTTGGACGACGAGTCCGAGGACAAGGAGCCGGAAACGGAGGCGAATCAACCCGAGTCGGATGGAGGTGATGGACAAGCAAGCCGTGCTCAATCGTCCGGGCAAACGCGACAAGCCCAGCGAGAAGAAACGAGGAGCCCGGCGAAGTCATTGGCGGCGAGTTTGACTCAGGAGCTTTCCCTGGGAGCATTGTCCGCTGCTGACCCGCGAGTCCTTTTGGTGGCGATGCCGACGGTGATCGAGTCGCCTCAACCGCTTTCCCTTTCCAGTGACTCGGACTCGGAATCGGGGCTTGAGGGTTTCGCTCCCGCGTTGATCGAGAGTACACCGGTGGCGAATCAAAGCGAAACCAAGCTCATGTCGTCGGGAGCGCCGGTGGCGGCTTCAAGCGAATTCGTCTCCGCGAATTCGGACGATTCGGATCGTCCTTTCGGCATGGCGACCGATGCGACGCCCGTCGCGGGCTCCTCTGGCAATATCTTGGGGGCGTGGTCGGACACCGCCCGATTCGTTGCCGCTCAGCAATCCCCAGACCAGGAACTCACCACTCCACAAGGCCCTCGATTGGTAGCTTCGACCAACGGCCCCGTGAGTTTGTGGCTGGTCGGTTTATTGGCTCTCGCCACGCTTGCCGCCGCTCTGGCCACTCAGTGGTACGTTTTGACTGGTCGCCTCGCGACGATGATCAACTAACGACCCGCTTGTTCCCGGAATCGCTCGGCCAACTGTCAGCGGCATGTCCCCCTCTCGCGCGGTCATGTTTTTGGTCCGCGAAGCCCCGCCGCTCCCCATGCGAACCAGTCTCCGGCGTCGTCGCGCGATGGAAAATTCACCTCGCCGAACAGGCGCCGAGTGGGCAATGAGCTTCCCTTCTTGGCGAACTCAGGGTGGAGCCGAGAACTTCAATCCTGGGACCTGGTCATGCGGAACGCGATTGGGCCCCGTGGCGGCCGAGAACCCCGAGCCTGAGCCACGGTGCCACTGTGCCACTGTGCCACTGTGCCACTGTCCCACGGTGACAACAACCGGATGGGGCCGGGTTCCATCCGGGCCATTGGGCTGGTGACCAGACTCGAATCTCACCAGCTTGGCCGCGTGGATCTCGGAAGGGGACGTTTTCCGTTCGAGCGGAGAAACACTGCCGTGGAAATGCTCTCCATTGTGATTCCGTTGCTGATTGGCCTTTCCCTGATCATCCGAGCGGCCGCTGGGCAAGTCGATCGACGCCGCATCGAGGAGGATGTACGGAGTCGCGGCGGATACATCACGGACATTCGGTGGCGTCCCTTTGGTCCGGGATGGTTTGGCGAAAAGGAATCGCGGATCTATCAGGTCGAGTATGTTGACCGAGAAGGCAGTCGCCACCAGGCGTATTGCAAGACGAGCCTGTGGTCGGGCGTCTACTTCACTCAAGACCAAGTCATAGGCATTCCGAAGCCCAAAATCCCGCTGACTCCACCAACCACGCGGTGGGGAACCACTCGAGAGGCCGAATTGGAATCGGAGAATCGCGAGTTGCGCGAGGAACTCGAACGGTTGCGGAAACAGGCGGAGGAATAGCTCGCCTCCCCCCATCCCGCCAACGGTTACCAGGACGGCGTTACTCTCCTGGGCGCTTGGCTCCCCGGTCGCTTGGCTTCCCGGTCGATTGGCTCCCTCGAGCACCGGTTTTTGGCTTCGAATCATCTCACTCCAAGCGGTGCGTCTGGGGTGTCTTGGTTGCGGGGCAGGGGGCCTAACTCTTGGCGGGGACTCGCCTTTGAACTACTTAGGCCTATGATTCGTAGGAAGTGGCGACCGGGCGTTCCACGGGTGGCAATCGCCTCCCACAAACCGTGAGAATACCGTGGAAAGCGAGGTTCCCCGGGCTCGCCGAACACTCGAGGCGATCACACCTTCCAACGATATCAACTCCATTCGTAATGGTTCAGTTCCAGCATGTCTCACGCTAGTACTTCCGCCGGAGCCATGACTCCCGACCAGTCGATGATGGATGACTTCCGTCGCCCTTGCCGTACCGCATGGGTGGCCGGAGTCGCCGGGATCCTATCGCTTGGTGCCCTGGTCGACGTTCGTTTGATCTCGTTGTCGCTTGTGGCGCTGATCATCGGCCCGCTCGGCGTGATGTTGATTGGCAAGCACCGCGACGAGTACACGGGCTTGAAAATGGCCTGGGTGGGCGCCTTGTTGGGGCCGCTGACTCTCGTCGGCGGTTTTGTCTCGGATCAAGTACGATTTCGCATGTCGGTACCCGACGGCTATCAGGCGCTGACTTGGTACGACCTGGAACCGGCGGACCCGCGGAGCCAGGCAATTATCTCGGAGAAGGCGATTGAACTTGCGGGCGAGAAGGTTTACCTGCGAGGATATGTCTACCCGGGAGCGGCTCGCACCAACCTGCAGCGATTCATCTTGGTGCGGGACAGCGGCACGTGCTGCTTCGGTGGCCAACCGAAGTTGACCGACATGGTCGTGGTCAACTTCGTGAACCAAGACCGAATCAACTATTCGTGGTGGCCGCGGACTCTCGGTGGTACGTTAAAGGTCAAGCCACCCAGCGACTCTCAGTTCCAGGGAGTGCAAATGGGGGCTTACTACCTCGAAGCGGATTTTCTGAAATGAACCTTCCAGCTCAGCGGTTATTGCCCGGCGGAGTTCGCCTTTTCGCCTGCGTGCTGGCCAGCCTCATCTCAGTTGGCATGGCCCAAGCCGATGAGCCACGACGTTTGAGCTTCGACGACGTCAAGTTCGACATTGAACGCAATGCCGATTACGACGCGGCGTTGCTCACCGACGAGATTCGGGGACTCGACGGGCAGCGAGTCCGCATCAGCGGCTACATTCGGCCAAGCGTCAAGCAGAGTGGCATTCAGCGGTTCATTTTTGTCCGCGACAATCAGGAATGCTGCTTTGGACCGGGTGCGATGATCTACGACTGCATGATCGTCACTCTGGCATCGGGCAACGAAACCGAATTCACGACTCGTGCCATCACCGTGGAAGGCACCTTCTACATCAAGGAATTCATCGGGCCCGACGACCGAATCTGGGCCGTCTTTCGCATGAAGGACGCCGAGGTTCGCTAGTCCTCGTCGATCAAGATCCTCCCCACTGTCTCTCGGATCCCGATTCCCACCGATGCGGCGACGCGAGATCCGATTTCTCGAGATCGCACGTCGCGGGGTGGCGGTGTCGCATATCACGATTGCCCTGGAACGGATCGCTGGTTTCTGAAATACTCCCCAAGCCGAGGTCTCGATTTCCAGGATGGAATCGGCGGTGGAGATTCGACGCGGCATTCCGCTGGGAGCCGCACGCGCATCTGGGAGAGTGACATGGAGGTCACGATTGCCCTGCCTCTGGGTCCCGATCCAGCGGCCTGGTCGCGCGCCGAGCAACTGACTCGCGAGCTGCTTGGCTGGGAAAGCCCACGCCCGCGAATCGCATGGCTCGCCGTCAATGACTCACGAGCCTCTTGCCCATTCACTCCCGATGCTCCGACCGGCTGGGAACCAGGGTCCATCAAACTGGCCGTGCCGACGGAACGAGTTTCTTCGGGAGTCGGAGCTCTCGGTGATTGCCGCGGCCGGTCCCATGTCGTTTGGGTCGGCAGCCCCTTCTATCCAGTCCAGGCCATTCGCTGGATGTCGGAAGCGACCACGCGGTTTGACTTTGTTCGCGCCGTGGCCGGGCAAGGCTTGTTGAGAAAATGGAACCGTCGACTCGCGCGACTGCCTGGTCTTCGAGTCGCTTGGCTGCCATGGCTGCATGAGCCGCAATTGTGGAGCGCCGTCCCCGAGTTCCTCGACCAAGTCCCCGCACACCTGTCTTGGCAACGTTGGGAATCCTGGGCGCGGGAATGGGGTTTCCGACATGGTCGTATCACGCTGGAGCCAAACGCGATCGAGGCCCAATGGCGAGAACCATGGAATGAACGTCCTCGGGCACGAGCGGCTTGACGCGAAGCCGCCGCCACTTGCCCCGAACTCGCCTTCCCGCTGAGTCCCCGATCAACTTTTCCGTTGGATGTAGATACCGAGTGAACCATGACCGAGACCACCGGCCAAGCGCTGCTTGACGCGAATCACGTCGAACCTCGCCGACTTTTCTTTTCCGTTGGCGAGCCGAGTGGCGACCTTCATGGAGCCAACCTGATTCGGTCGCTCCGCCGGCGCCACCCGCGACTCGAATGCGTCGGATATGGCGGACCGGAAATGGTCACGGCGGGATTCCAATCGCATTTCGATCTCACCACCCTCGCCGTGATGTGGATCGCGCAAGTCTTCACGCACATCGCCAAGTTCTGGCGACTCTACAAGCAAGCCGATCGATACTTCGCCACGGAACAGGTCGACGGTGTCGTGTTGATCGACTACCCAGGTTTCAACTGGTGGATTGCCCGTGCGGCCAAACGCCATGGAATTCCAGTGTTCTACTATGGCGTGCCGCAACTGTGGGCTTGGGCTCCGTGGCGCGTGCGTAAGATGCGACGGCTCGTCGATCTGGCTCTCTGCAAGCTGCCGTTTGAACCGGAGTGGTTCCAGTCGCGCGGCGTCTCCGCGGTCGATGTCGGCCACCCATTCTTTGACGAGATGGCGAGGCAAACGGTCGACGAGGCGTTCATCGAGGACCGGCAAGACGATGAGCGTCCCTGGGTCGTACTCCTGCCTGGCTCGCGCAATCAGGAAATCGCCAAGAACCTCGAGACGTTGATCGAGTCAGCGCGGGAAATCGTCGCGCGAGTCCCGAAGGCTCGCTTCGCGATTTCTTGCCTCAAGGATTCCCAAGCCGATGCCTGCCGAGACCAACTCGAGAGCCTCGGTGGTCCGGCGATGGAGGTGCACGCGGGTCGAACGCCGGAGTGGATTCGACTCGCCTCGTGCTGCGTCGCTTGCTCGGGTTCGGTGTCGCTTGAGTTGCTTTACCACCGCAAGCCGACGGTCATCGTTTATCGTCTCTCGCCATGGGCCAAGCTGGCGGCCCGAGTGATGCTGAGAGTCCGCTATGTCACGCTGGTGAATCTGCTCGCGACGCGCCAAATCGAACGGCGCGATTGGAGCCTGCAAGATCCCGACGCGGTGGGAGCCGAGGAAGTCCCTTTCCCGGAGTACGTGACGACGTCGAACCCAGCCGCCAAGGTCGCCAACCGCGTGGCCAACTGGCTTACCGACAATAACAGCCGGGAGCGCGTCGAGACTCAGCTCGACGATCTGCGTGATCGCTACGTGGCCTTGGGAGCGAGTGATCGAGGCGCGGCGGCCATTCTTGATTGGCTACGACAACGGGGCGTCATGACACGCGCCACTCCTTCGGTCGCGAGAGCCGCGTAGTTGCTCGCGACGCGGCGGCCGCATTCCGCCCCCCACGACTCGTCGGGCTCCATGAGCACGGCTATGTTGGTGAAGGGCGGTCCCGCCGTGGGTTACGTGCGAGGATCGACTCGGCGACACCACTTCGGCTGTCCGCTCGAAACCCTGCATGACTCAACCAGGGGCGCTGGCGTCCCGTTGGGATCGGTTATCTCGAATCGAGTTGCCAAGGTACCGCGGCATGTTTTTAAACGACATGGGAGAGACGGCTTACGACTTGCGGTTTCGCGTGATGGGATTTCCCGTGCGCGTGCACCCGTTGTTTTGGCTTCTCGCCTTTCTGATTGGGGGACGTTCCACCGACCTGCAGTCCGTGATTCTCGGGATGGCGGTGGTGTTCGTGAGTGTCCTGGTGCATGAACTTGGCCATGCCGTGGCGATGACTCAATTTGGGCGCCCCGCGCAGATCGTGTTGGGAGCCTTTGGCGGCTATGCGGCCGAGGATATCGGCTCGTTCATGAGCATGGGTGGACGCCGACGGACGCCGCGCGAGCAACTGATCGTCTCCGCGGCCGGTCCACTGGCTGGATTTGGATTGGCCGTGGCGGCCGCGCTGCTGCTCACCGCCGCCAAGGTCAGGCTCTCGATCCACTGGGGTTTCCCGGTTCCGATCGTTGGCCTCGACGTGACCAACTCGGTGTTGCGCAGCGAACTGGCTTTGCGTGTGCTGCATTTGTTCCTCAATCTGAACCTGTTCTGGAACGTGATCAATCTGTTTCCGGTTTATCCGCTCGACGGCGGTCACATCGCCAAGACGCTGCTATGCCTCAAGGACCCATGGAACGGCCAACGCACCGCGTTGCTGCTAAGCATGATCGTGGGTGCCGGCGTCGCGGTGATGTCGGTGATGACCCAAAACATCTTCTTGGCCATCCTGTTTGGCTCGCTCGCCTTCTCCAATTGGGAACGCTACCAGCAAGAGGGCGGCGGCCGACGATGGTAGTCGCTGCCGTCGCGCACGCGATGCCGAAGCCCATTGCTTCCTCGCACGGCCGTAATTCCCTCGTCCGCGATCAGCACCCCGACCAGGCCGAGGCGCGCGACGGATTTCGCCCGAGTCACTTCGGCTAGCGCGAGCACAAAACCGCTGCTCGCCCAATGAGCGCGAGCGAGTATTTGGCTCGCGACGAACGTCGGTCGTTCGGTTCTCGACGACGGGGTTCAGCTTCCCGCCCAACACGTCTCAACAGGCGAAACACCTGTGAATTCATGGGTCTTCTCAATTTTCACGACCCTCTTGGAAAGCTGAACCGCGTTTCCAAGGCACGGCGTGAACGACGCGATCCGTCAACGATCCGAACTCCAGTTCACGTCCCGCGCGCGGCGCACTCGCGCGGCGAGAGTCGCTCATCCTCGGCTTGTCGAGTCTAGGCCGAGCAGAGCTAAGCCGAGCCGAGTGGTGATCGACGCGTGTGACTCGAACTCGCACGCGCTTCGTCATGGGATCGATGCATCGTTGCCCCGCGTGATCGTTCGTGTCACTTGGCGCTGACGATTGATTCCATGCGTGATGCGCGGAGCTCGAGCGCTGGTGAACCCGCGCGGCGAGTGATCGACGCGCGACGAAACGCGCCCACATCGCGCGATGCCGCGCGCCATTCGCGCGCGACGCGCGGAGACGTCGACGAGGGCGCGCGGAGCGAGTTCAATTTGTGTGGAAAACGTGTTGCATTATTTGGCGACTTGCGTACAACTATGCGGCAAGGATTTGTCGATTGAAGGAATGACGCTGATTGAACGTTCGACGGTGTCGTTCATCGATCGCGAAAGGAGTGAGAGGTTGACGGGTTGTGGCAAGTATGCCCGTCTCTCACTTCGAAGCTCTCTAACGGAGGACGTGTTGTGGCCAAGACGACTAAGAAGGCTGCGAAGAAGGTTGCCAAGAAGGCTCCCGCCAAGAAGGCTGCTAAGAAGGCCGTGAAGAAGACGGCGAAGAAGGCCGCCAAGAAGGCCGTGAAGAAGACCGCCAAGAAGGTTGCCAAGAAGGCTCCGGCCAAGAAGGCAGCTAAGAAGGCTGTGAAGAAGACCGCGAAGAAGGCCGCCAAGAAGGCCGTGAAGAAGTCGGTCAAGAAGTCGGTTAAGAAGTAGTCACGGCGGGGTCATCCCGATGCGCGCGACTCAGTCGCGAATCGCATAAGCTACGACGAGAAAGAGCCACCTTCCGGTGGCTCTATCTGTTTCTTGACGGTCCAACGGTATCGCGTCACCCGTCCAACCCCAAGACCGCCGAGGGAGCCTCTGGGGAGGACGAGTCGGACCCTGAACTTGCCCTGGAAAGACGCTTACTCCCAGCCGAATCCGAGGTTCAGCCGAGCACGGGCAACGAGGGAACCGGAGGGTTGGCCGCATTACGTTGGGCGATCACCGTCACCATCTGGCGGGCAATGGCATCAAAGCCCGCGGCGACAGTTGGCTCGTCGAACAGTCCCCACATTTCACCATGATCCGCCTTTTCACGGACCGACATCGTGATCGGTAGCGCTCCGA
>JAGQPS010000299.1 GCA_020426595.1 Planctomycetales bacterium | reverse complement strand
CCGAGGTTCGGCCCCGCCCGCCCGATTCGACGTTGATGAGCGATTGACCAATCATCGCGCATCCACCCATGCCGCCAAACAAGCCGCAGACGATATTCGCGAATCCTTGCCCGAGGCACTCGCGGTTCGAATTGCCTTGGGTTTCCGTGATCTCATCGATCAGCGTCAGGGTCATGAGCGATTCGATGAGCCCAATCGCGGCCAAGATCGCGGCGAAGGGAAAGATGATCCGCAGCGTTTCGAGAGTCAGCGGGGGCAACGCATTGTTGAGAAAAAACAGAGTCGGCAATCCGGCTCGGATCGAGGTCGCATCCTCGGGCAGGTTGTTCATCGCGGTCGTCGCCGCGGAGATCTGCGAGTCAGACATCGGAGTGGTCGAGCCGGGATGTCCATGAGTCGTGTCGACCGACGGTGACTCGGAATTCGCCTGGATCGCCTGTCGCGCGGCGACCGCCTTGTTGTTGGTCGCGAGCATGTCGCTCACGGTCATCACCACGCGCGTTTGATTGGTGGCGGCGTAATCGGCGGGAAGAAGCTGGTTGCAGGCGATGCCAATCCCCGTCACGACCAAGATCGCGGCCAAGGACGATGGAATCGCCTTTGTGAATTTGGGGAGCAGCCAAATGATCGCCATCGTGAGCAGCACGAGGCTCGACATGATGACGAGCGAAGGGCCGCGCATGAACTCAAGCGAGCCAACGGCGTCGATCGTCTTGAAGCTACCGAGTTGAGCCATGCAAATGACGATCGCCAAGCCATTGACGAAGCCCAGCATGACCGAATGAGGCACCATGCGGATGAGGACGCCAAGTCGAGCCGTTCCCGCGGCCATCTGCAGCAGCCCGCAGAGAATAATGGTGGGGAACAGATACTCGATGCCATGAATGCTCACGAGTCCGACGGCCACCACCGCCATGGCTCCGGTCGCGCCGGAGATCATACCGGGGCGTCCGCCAAACAAGGCGCACAACAGACCGATGAAGAAGGCCGAGTAGAGTCCTATGATCGGCGACACACCCGCCACGAAGGCGAACGCGATGGCTTCCGGCACGAGGGCAAGGGCGACGGTCAGTCCCGAGAGCAGTTCACGCTTAAGATTCGCCGGGCGTTCACGAAAGAAATCCAACATCAACAATCACTCTCCATGCGTCGGCGATCGATGCGTGAAACGGAGCCGCTCGGTGGAACAACTCGACCGTTTGTTCCCAGGGCTCGAAAGGGGAAGGGCGGAGCGTGCGAGACCAGGGATGCCGGACCCCATGGGCGGCTTCCCGCGATACGCCAGCGAATCGGCGAAGGTGAATAGCCGACTCAAGCACTCAACGGACTCACTCCGTCGGGGCAGGCTACTTCGCTTGATCGGCGCCGACAAGGCGAAACGCGATGCGTGGAACGCCTCGTCGCTTTCCAAAACCCGAGTGCCAAGACCGAAGGGGGCGGTCAACCACCATGCGCCCCTGCTAAGCACCAGACTTCCCCGTTCGGTCGAACCTGGTTTTCTCGGCTTTTCGCCGGAATAGCCCATGCGTCGGCTATCATCCTAGCCGGCGAACTCCGGTTCGCTCTCGCAAACTTACTGGGGCCCACGGGGTATGGAGACCTACCGGGCGTCCGAACATGCCGGGGACTCGCGATGCAAGAAGCGGCGAACAGCCGTCGCGGAGTTACCTGGGAAGATGCTCCGAGAGAGAGTCCAGCTCTCCCTCGGAGTTGTCTCGTTAGCCGGCGTTAGATCGGCTGAGCCGTCGGGCGGAAGAGAATCTCATTCACGTCGACATCGTCGGGTTCGTTGATCGCGAAGGCCACCATGCGGGCGAACGTTTCGGCTGGCACCGCGATCTGGGAAACGAAATCTTGCGTCGCCACCTTGATTCGTTCGTCACTGATATGGTCCAGCAACTCAGTCGCCACGGCGCCCGGAGAAATCACGGTCGTCCGAATGTTGTATGGCTTGACCTCTTGCCGCAATCCTTCCGACAGAGCCCGCACGGCGAACTTCGTCGCACAGTAGACCGTCGCGTCGGGGCCGAGCTTGTGACCGTACACCGACGACACATTGATGATGTGGCCGCTCTTTTGCCGTTGCATATGCGGCAAGGCCGCGGCGATTCCGTTGAGGACTCCCTTGAGGTTCACATCGATCATCTGGTCCCACTCGTCGGTCTTGAGTTGAGCCAGGGGAGCGAGCGGCATGAGTCCCGCATTATTGAGCAGCACATCGATCTTGCCGAAGGACTCGACCGCCTTGTCGACTAGGTTTCGGACCTGCGCGAGGTCCGTGACATCGGTCTCGATCGCCAAGGCGGTTCCGCCTTCCTGACTCAGGGACTCGGCCAACGCCGCGATGCGTTCCTGGCGACGAGCGGCTAGTACCACGGTCGCTCCTTCGGCGCTGAGCAACCGCGCCGTGGCCTCGCCCAACCCACTGCTGGCGCCGGTGATCACGACGACTTTCCCACGAATATTGCGCGATAACATGGTTGTTCGCTCCTGCGACCAATGTGAATTTGGGTTGGAAGATTCAGACCGTCTTCATCGCCTGCTCGTATTGCTCATCCGAGACATGTTCGAGCCACTGCACGACCTCGCCGTCCTGCGATTCTTGGATGGCGATGTGAGTCATCTCCTCGTTCGGCCCGGCGCCGTGCCAATGTTTGACGCCCGGAGGAAACCACACGACGTCTCCTGTCCGTACCCGCGCGGCTGGCTCATCCCAGACCTGCACGATGCAAACACCCGCCGTAACGATCAACGTTTGTCCGAGCGGGTGGGTGTGCCAGGCCGTACGAGCCCTGGGTTCAAACGTGACGGCGGCTCCTGCGGTTCGCGCCGGTGCCCGCGGCGAGAACAAAGGATCGATTCGCGTCGTTCCCGTGAACCAGTCCGAGGGGCCGGTTCGCGCGGGTCGATCTTCAAACCTGTGGATGTCCATCGATCAATCCCTTTCATGGACCGTCTTTCGCCTTCGAGTCATGACCTGAAAGCGAGTAAAAGCCTGGAGGCCGCGGTTAGCTTGGCTTGGAACGATGATTCCCCCTCACCCCGTCCAAGCAACAGGGAGCCTCGTTCCCGTTCAAAGCCACCGGCCGAATTCGCGACAAGGGAGCGCTTCGTCTCCACTCATGAGTCCCGCGGAGAGAAGCTCCCCGCGTCCAAACCTGTTGCCGCGAGACGCAAGGAGTTAGTTTCACGCCAAGCCGCGAAGACGCAAAGTCCCAACGTGTGAGGTAGCATCAAGGCCGCTCATAAAACGGGCTCGGCACCGGCCGTCGGCCGCTACCGTGCCTTGACGAGGTGTGTACCATGCCTCTTACGCGATCGTCGACACGATTGAGCGCTTCGACGCGTGTCGCACTAGTTTCGCCGAGCCGTCGGTATGCGTTGATCCCAGGAAACGTGGGGGCATTGACCTGAATGGATGAAACGGCTGATGTCACGCGCATCCTACGGCGGGTCGAGGAAGGGGACGCGCTGGCCGCGCGTTCGCTGCTACCGCTCGTGTACGACGAGCTCCGTCGCTTGGCAGCCGAGAAGCTGGCTCAAGAACGTCCCGGACAAACGCTGCAAGCGACCGCACTCGTGCATGAAGCTTGGCTCCGGTTGGTGGACGTGGATTACGCGCAGCAATGGTCGAGCCGACGGCATTTCTTCGGCGCGGCGGCTGAAGCGATGCGACGGTTCTTGGTGGACAAGGCTCGCCGCAAGAATCGCGGCAAGCATGGTGGCGATTGGCAACGAGTCTCGATCGAGCTCAACGATGTGTCGGTCACCGGCGGAGACGAGATGCTCGACGCCTTGGATGAAGCCCTCGAGCGATTCGAACAGGTCGACGCGACCGCCTGTGAGTTGGTCAAGTTGAGATACTTCGCCGGTCTCTCCCTCAAGGAAGCAGCCGAAACGCTTGATCTGGCCCCTCGAAGTGCCGATCGCTTGTGGGCTTTTGGCAAGGCGTGGTTACTGCGGGAGATCGGCGGTGAGACCCAGGGCTCCGTCTAACGTCGGAATTTCCCTTTTCTAGCTCGATTCTTGGCGCGAATCTCTCGGATGCGGCGCCACGACCTCTTAGACGGGGAAGCTCCGCGTCCGCCTCTCTACCCACTTCGGTGCGTGGGGCCCTCGATCCTTTGACTTGCCTCGAGAAGTTGCCATGAACGAGCGAGACATCTTTATTGCCGCCCTGGACATTACGGATCCGATCGCTCGGGCCGCATACCTCGACCGCGCATGTACCGGCAATTCAGACCTTCGAACCCAAGTCGAATCGTTGCTTAAGACGCACAGTCAAGCGAGTCAGTTCTTGGAGACTCCCGCCGCCGCGACCAACCCGCAGGGCGATAAGACCGTATTGTCGTCATCGGTCCACGAATTGGATTCAGACGAGGAGCAAGCCACTGGGGAAGTCGAGTTTTGTCGGTACCTCCAGCCACCCACGCGTCCCGGTTGGCTCGGTCGACTGGCTCACTACGAAATCGAGAAGATCCTTGGCCGAGGCGCGTTCGGCATCGTGGCCAAGGCTTTTGATGAAAAGCTCCATCGCGTCGTGGCCATCAAGCTGATGAGTCCCGCGTTAGCGGCCACGTCTCCACCGCGCAAGCGTTTTCTCCGTGAAGCTCGAACCGCGGCGGCGGTCATGCACGAGAACCTCGTCGCCATCCACGCGGTGGAAGAGTCACCGATTCCGTACCTCGTCATGGAGTACATCGCGGGGCGGACACTCCAAGAAAAATTGGACAGCCAAGGCCCGCTCGAGATCGCCGACATTCTAAGAATCGGTCAACAGGTCGCGACGGGCCTGGCTGCCGCTCATGCGGTGAACCTCGTGCATCGCGACATCAAGCCGTCGAATATCTTGCTCAGCGAGGGACCGGTGGAGCGAGCCAAGATCACGGACTTTGGCTTGGCTCGCGCCGTGGACGACGCCACGATGACCTCGAGTGGCCTGATCGCCGGCACGCCGTTGTACATGGCTCCTGAACAAGCTCGCGGCGAGACTCTGGACCATCGAGCCGATCTGTTCAGTCTTGGAAGCGTGCTCTATCCAATGGTGGGAGGCCGACCGCCCTTCCGCGCGTCCAATACCGTGGCGGTGCTGCGGCGAGTCTGCTCGGACGATCCACGTCCGTTGAACGACGTGATCGCGGGAACTCCTAACTGGCTCGAGGCGATCGTTTTCCGCCTTCTTGAAAAGGACCGCGACCAGCGAATTCAGTCGGCCCAGGAAGTCGCCGATCTATTGGCTCGCTGCCAGCGAGAGTTGGAGCACACGGGAAAAGTCACTTGCGTGCCGATTCGGGCCAACAACGCACGAGGCGCCGAATCCAAGACTCGGCGCGCACCTCATTGGGGAAGCCACACGACCTGGATCGCGGCCGGAGTCCTCAGTGTGCTTTGTCTGGTAGTCGTGGCATGGACGCAGGGCTGGTTTTCCTCTTCGCGTAACGATGACTCATCGTCCAACGTCGCGAGGCTGGATCGGCCTTCGAATGTGCCTCCCGTGACGAATTCGAATGGAGCGGACACGGGGCCGTCTCGTGAGCTCGCTGACTCGTCTGGCGGCGGAGCCACGGCGAACCCCGAGACAACTAATAGCGACCCGGAGAGTTCGAATCCGTCGACGTTTGAGACCGATGTCAACTCGGAGCCCGCCACGTGGAACGGTTGGTCGGCCAAGCAACCGGCGCCTGCCCTAGCTCCGTTCAACGCCGACGAAGCAGCGGCATATCAACAAGCGTGGGCCGAGTATCTCGGAGTGCCGGTCGAATACACCAACAGCATCGGAATGAAGTTCCGTTTGATACCGCCCGGCGAGTTTGAAATGGGAAGTACCGCGGATCTCGTCCAAGAGCTATTGAATGAGATTGGCGATGAATCAGCGTGGCGAGAGCGTGTCCTCAGCGAAGTGCCCAAGCATCGAGTTGTCTTGACTCGTCCGTTCTATCTTGGAGTCACCGAAGTCACCCAGGGTCAATACGAACAAGTGATGGGAGTCAACCCATCGCATTTCGCGGCATCGGGAACCGGCAGCGAATATGTCTCGGGCCTATCAACGACTGAATTTCCGGTCGATTCGGCATCTTGGTACGACGCGACCGAGTTCTGCACGAAGCTGAGCCAACTCGAGAGTCTCACACCGTTCTACCGACAAACCGGCGACACGGTTACCTTTGGCGTGGGAACCGGTTATCGCTTGCCGACGGAGGCCGAATGGGAATTGGCATCTCGCGCGGGGACGACCACGACCTACTGGAGCGGTGAAACGACCAGTGAACTCGCTCGCGCTGGATGGTACTTGGACAACAGTGAAAGTCGCACGCACGA
>JAGQPS010000298.1:2565-6356 GCA_020426595.1 Planctomycetales bacterium | reverse complement strand
GCTCCCTGCGAAGGGTCTTGCGTGCTCGGCATCCACGAACCGCCCGTGACGATCAAGCAAATCGAATGCGCGATCGTCGATCATGCCTTCGAGCAAGGTTGGGTCGAGCCGGTCATGCCGCAAAGCCGCACCGGCAAGAAGGTGGCGATCGTCGGCAGCGGTCCCGCGGGCTTGGCCGCCGCCGCGCAGCTCAACGAAGCGGGGCACGAAGTGACGGTCTACGAGCGAGCCGATCGCATCGGTGGATTGCTCATGTACGGCATCCCCAACATGAAGCTCGAGAAGCATGTGGTCGAACGCCGCGTGAAGCTCATGGAGCAGGCGGGAGTCAAGTTCGTCACCAACACCGAAATCGGTCGCGACATTCCGGCTCGGGAATTGGTCGACAAGTTTGATTCGGTGATCCTCTGCACCGGCGCGACTCGTCCCCGTGATCTCAATATTCCGGGGCGTGACTTGAAGGGAGTCCATTTCGCGATGGAGTTCCTGCATGCCAACACCAAGAGCCTGCTCGATAGCAATCTCGAGGATGGACAATACATCTCGGCCAAGGACAAGAACGTGATCGTGATCGGTGGTGGAGACACCGGCAACGATTGCCTCGGCACGTCGCTGCGACATGGCTGCAAGAGCCTGGTCAATTTCGAGATCGTTCCCCGTAGTCCCGAGCATCGCGCCGACGACAATCCGTGGCCGCAATGGCCCAAGATCTACCGCGTCGACTACGGTCACGAGGAAGGCGCCCAGCGCTTCGGACAAGACCCGCGCATCTTTACGATCGAGACGCTGGAGTTCATCGGCGACGATCAAGGCAACCTCAAGAAGCTTCGCACGATCGATGTCGACTGGACCAAGCCGGTCGCCGGCGGCGCGCCGTTCTCGCGAGTGCCGGGGTCGGAACGGGAATTTGACGCCGACCTCGTATTCTTGGCTCTCGGCTTCCTCGGACCCGAACAGACGGTCGCCGAACAGTTGGGTTTGGAAACCGATCCGCGTTCGAATTTCAAGGCGGAATTCGGCGACTATGCCACGAACGTCGATGGCGTGTTCGCATGTGGTGACTGCCGACGCGGGCAAAGCCTCGTGGTGTGGGCGATCGCCGAAGGGCGCCAAGCGGCTCGCGAGTGCGATCGATATCTCATGGGTGCGACACAACTGGCCTAGCCGAAACCTCCGCCGGCCGAGGCGTGGTCCGCGATTGAATGCGGGAGTCGCCACATGTCCAACGAAGCATGGTTCGCGGCTCTGTCCTCGGACGCCCCGGCGCGTTGGGTATGGCTGCGGCATCGCGTGGAACCATCTTCCATCATTCCGCGAGACGGCTCAGTCGCCAGTGTGGACGGAGACGCGTCATCCACCGCGCGAGTCGTGGGGGATCACTTCGACTTGATGTTCGCCGACCATCCCGGATTGCGAACTTGGGCGGTCGATCGCTTGCCGGGTGTCGAGCCTCACCTGGCTTGGCTACTGCCCGTCCACCGCACCGCTTATCTCGACTACCAAGGAGTCATTTCCGGGGGACGAGGCGAGGTCGAGCGATTGGCGGCTGGCACTTTCACCGCAATCGAGGACTCGACAGGCTTCACGCTCGAGTTGAACGTCCTGGAAACGAGCCTAGCCGAGCATTTCGTCGGCCGCATCGAACGGTTGCGGATCGAGTCAAGCGAGGAACCGACGCGCTGGAGCATTCGTCGACTGCGTCCCAGCTAGTCGCCTGGGCCGAGCGAGGTTGGTACGATTGAGACGTCAAAGTCTCCTTCGATCGTTCCTCCCACCCGACGATCCGCCATGACCTTGTTCTCGAATGATCCAGTCGGCCGTCCCCGACTTCTGACACTTGGCAGCATGCCTTGGACTCGTGCCAGTTTGTGTGTGCTCGTTCTTTGTGGCACGGTGACAATCGGACGCACCGCGGTTGGACAAGAAGCGGCTCGACCCAACGCCGCGGCTCAGCAGTCGGTGCACTTCGCTCGCCAAGTGCTCCCGATTCTCTCGAGCAAGTGTTTCGTCTGTCATGGTCCCGATACGCATGATCCCGACATGTTGCGACTCGACAATGTCGAGGACGCGATCGCCGATCGCGGTGGATATCGGGCGGTCGATCGAGATGCTCCCGAGCGCAGCGCGGTTCTCCTGCGGATTCACGACGAGTCGGATCCGATGCCTCCGGACGATGCCGAGAAGCAACTCACCGACGCCGAGCGGGAGATCTTGAGTCGCTGGATCGAGCAAGGGGGCGACTACGAGCGACATTGGTCGTTCGTTCCACCGGTCAAACTGGATCCGGCCGATCGATCCATTGAAACGGCGAGCGAGGCGATCGATGTTTTCGTCGCTCGGTCACTCAACGAACGCGGTTTTGAGTTGTCGCCCGAGGCCGATCGTTCGACGCTCGCCCGTCGCGCGGCCTTGGTCCTGACCGGATTGCCGCCCGAGCCCGAGCAGCTCGCGGCGTTCCTTGCCGACGACTCGCCCCAAGCCTACGAGCGGTACGTCGATCAACTGCTCGCGAGCCCTCGATTTGGCGAACATCAAGCGCGGTACTGGCTCGACGCGGTGCGCTACGGAGACACCCACGGGCTGCATCTGGATAACCGTCGAGGCATTTATCCGTATCGAGATTGGGTGGTTCGAGCGTTCAATGAAGGTCTGCCGCTCGACGAGTTCATCCGTTGGCAAGTCGCTGGCGACTTGATGCCCGATCCAACGCTCGAGCAAATGATCGCCACCGGTTTCGTGCGAATGAATCCGACGACGTCCGAGGGAGGCGCCATTCCCGACGAATTCCAAGCCAAGAACAACTTTGACCGAACCGAGGCGATCGGCACGGTGCTACTGGGAATGACGCTGACCTGCGCACGGTGTCACTCGCACAAATACGACCCGATCACGCAAACCGAGTACTACCAGCTGTTGGCCTTCTTCAACAGCACCGCCGAGCCTCCGCTCGATAGCAATGCCTATGCCTTTGGGCCGACGGTCGAGACTCCCGCCGATCAGCCGAGTTGGTACGCATGGGAACGACTCGAGCAAGAGTCGCGACAACTATTGGAACCTGTCGTGGCGACGGCCGACGGCAACGCCGAGATGATCGAATACGCCCGCACGGCGGCTGGCTGGACGAGTGGACAATGGCAAATCAGCCAACCGATCGCCGCCGATGCCGCCGGGCCAGCGGATGACCAGTGGCAAGGTACGGACAAGTTGCCGGGTAAAGCCGAGCAACGATTACCGGCCAATGATCAAGCGATCTGGGTTGCCTGTGATTTGAATCTCCCTCGGGCTCAAAGCCTGTGGCTGTCGTATCGCGCGGGAACGCAAGAGACGCTCTGGATCGACGACGTCGCCGTGGAAGGGGCCGTGGCCGGAGCCGCCGGCGGATGGAAGCTGCATCGTGTTGAACTCAAGGAAGGAACGCATCGCCTCCGTTTGAAACTGGTAGGGGACGGCAGCAACGCACCGGTCGAACTGGCGCTAGAAAGCCCTTGGCAGAAACTGGCTCAAACCGGTTCTTGGCGTCAGTGTTCGACCGAGGATCAATTGTTGCTTGTCAGCGATCCCGTCAGTCCCGCATTGCCAGAAGCGCAATTGCAGGCCATGGAATTGACGCTCGCGCGACGCGTTGCTCGTCAATCGTTCACAACCACCTTGGTCGCGCGCGAGCTTCCCAATCCGCGTCCAACTCGCCTGCTACGACGTGGCGAATACGATCTTCCGGTCGGAGACCCTGTGTCGCCCGGTGTTCCCGCGGCGATCGGTGGCTGGCCCCAGGATGCTCCCCAGAATCGACT
>JAGQPS010000298.1:0-2466 GCA_020426595.1 Planctomycetales bacterium | reverse complement strand
TGGCCTCGCGAGCTGGTTGACCTCGGCGGAGAACCCGCTGGTCACGCGCGTTTTGATCAACAGCCTGTGGCAACGCACCTTCGGTCATGGCTTGGTGCGCACGCCAGAAGACTTTGGCTTGCAAGGGGATCAGCCGACTCATCCCGAGCTGCTCGACTGGCTCGCGGTCGACCTTCGCGAAAGCGGCTGGGACATGAAGCGAATGCTGCGGCAGATGGTCACGAGTCGCGTGTTCAAGCAGGAGTCTCGTCGGCGTGAGGAGCTCGATGATCCCGAGAATCGGCTCTACGCACGTGGTCCTCGGTATCGAATGGATGCCGAGATGCTACGCGATATTGGACTTTGGGCGGGTGACTTGCTCGACCCACACATGGGCGGCGAAGGTGTGAAGCCTTATCAGCCCGACGGCATGTGGATCGCCTTGGCTCACCCGGCGAGTAACACCAAGCGGTACGAGCGGGACCATGGTTCCCTACTCTATCGCCGTAGCTTGTACGTGTATTGGAAGCGTACGAGTCCGCATCCCATGATGACGATTTTCGACGCTCCGGATCGAGAGTCGTCGTGTGTTCGACGAACGCGGACCAACACGGCGCTCCAGTCGTTGGCTCTGTTCAACGAGACACAGCGAGTGGAAATCGCGCGAGCCGTCGCGCAAAAGCTGCTGCTTGAATCGGATGACGACCATGAGCGGCTCGATCGACTTTATCAGAGCCTCGCTTGTCGTCTCCCGACCGATCGAGAACGTGGGATTTGTCTGCAACTGCTAACGCAAATGCGCGAGCGATACGAGCAGGCACCGGGTGACGCCGAGGCATTGGTCTCGGCGGGAGATGCGCCTCGGGCGGAGTCCTTACCCGTGCAAGAGCTCGCCGCTTGGACTCAGCTCGCGACGGTTGTCTTGGCAAGCGACGTGGGATTGATGGTTTACTGAGTCGCTAGTGGGGCTCGGAGCTGCTTTGGGTGCTCGGCCTCGACAAGGCGCTGTTCGCGCGACCGCTGGAAAATGATGACCTAAGGAACGGACGATGAATCACGCTTCACGATCGACGGACCTGTTGAACTCGGCCGATCCTCGTCGAGCCTTGGAATTGACGACGACTCGTCGCCAACTGTTTGGCAAGGCGGCCTTGGGACTGGGCACCGCCGCGATGGCGGGACTGTGGGGCCGAGACTTGCTAGGCGGCGCCGCGTCGGAACCGAGCGAGGGATTGCATCACGCGGCTCGCGCCAAGCATGTGATTTATCTCTTCATGAGTGGCGGGCCGAGTCACCACGACTTGTGGGACTACAAGCCGAAGCTCAAGGAGATGGCGGGCGAGCAACTGCCCGATCATGTGCGCGACGGCCAGCGTCTAACCGGCATGTCGGCCAACCAATCGAACGGCCTCCCGCTTGCCCCGAGCAAATACAACTTCACCAAGCGCGAAAACAATGATCGAGGCGTGTGGGTGAGCGATCTGTTGCCGCACACCGCGGAGGTCGTCGACGAGCTTTGCGTGATCCACAGCACGTTTACCGAAGCCATCAATCACGACCCGGCGATCACCTACATTCAAACGGGCAGCCAAGTTCCCGGTCGACCGAGCCTCGGGGCGTGGCTCAGTTACGGGCTCGGCAGCATGAACGAGAATCTGCCGCACTACGTCGTGATGCACGCCCGAACCAACTATGCCGAACAGAGCTTGTTCAATCGCTTGTGGGGGACCGGTTTCATGCCGGCCGAACACCAAGGGATGTTGCTCCGCAGCTCGGGTGATCCAGTGTTGTATCTCAGCAATCCGGCTGGCGTCTCACGACAAGACCGTCGCGCGCAGTTGGACGCGTTGGCCGCCTTGGATGAGGCCCAACATGAACAGTTCGCCGACCCCGAGGTGCTATCCCGCATTCGCCAACACGAAATGGCTTACCGGATGCAAACCTCGGTACCGGAACTGATGGATCTGTCCGCCGAGACTCAAGAGGTGTTCGATCTTTACGGCGACGACGCCAAGACTCCCGGCACTTTCGCCGCGTGTTGTCTCAATGCTCGACGCCTTGTCGAACGTGGTGTCCGCAACGTGCAGATCTTCCACCGAGGCTGGGACGCACACGGAAACTTGCCGGCGGAACATGAATCCCAGTGCAAGGATATCGACCAAGGCTGCGCGGCATTGATCAAGGATCTCAAACGGTCCGGGCTGCTCGATGACACGCTGGTGGTTTGGGGTGGCGAGTTCGGACGCACCGCTTACTGTCAGGGAGGCTATCGTCCCGAGAACTATGGACGAGACCATCATCCGCGGTGCTTCACGACTTGGATGGCGGGTGGAGGCATCAAGCCTGGCATCACGTATGGGCGGACCGATGAATTCGGCTACAACTTGGCCGACGATGAAGGGAATCCGCTAACGCCTCAGCCTTCCAAGGAGACGTGGACTCGTGGCACGATGCATATCCACGATTTGAATGCCACGATCCTGCACT
>JAGQPS010000297.1 GCA_020426595.1 Planctomycetales bacterium | reverse complement strand
AGCAGGGACCGGGTTGGGGATGGGCGGTTCAGATCTTGCCCTACGTCGAACAGAACACGGTTTTCGAACGGATCGATCAAACCCGCGATATTGGTGATCCGCTTTACGGTCCGTTGCGACAGACCGCTCTCGACTTATTCATTTGCCCGTCGGATGCCCATGGAGAACTACTCGGGTTCTCCGAGGAACATGACCACGATCACGATCATGACGCCGCGGACGATGATGACGACGATGATCACGACCACGGCCCCCACAACATCGACGATGGGCCTGTCTTCATCACCGTCGCCAAGAGCAACTACGTGGGAATGTTCGGACCGACCGAAATCGAGGACTCGCCCGCGTTTGGTTTCGGTAGCTTCTATTACCAAAGTCGCGTGCGATTCGGCGACATCGCCGATGGTCTCAGCAACACGCTGCTTGTCGGCGAGCGTTCATCACGACTCGGAGGCTCGACTTGGTTTGGCGTGATTCCTGGAGTCGCTGAACCGATGAGTCGCGTGGTGGGAGCCGCCGACCATACACCCAATCATCCGTTAGGGCACTTCGAGGATTTTCGCAGTTACCATCCCGCTGGCGTTCATTTCCTGGTCGGTGATGGTTCGGTGCGGATGATCAAGGAAACGATCGATCCACGGGTCTACGCGGGGCTCAGCACGATTCATGGGCACGAACCGGTGAACGTGGATTAACGCGGCGGACCAACCCAGCGAAACTTCCAACGTGGCACTCGCGACGAAGTCCTCGAGGGCTCGAAACAGTCCTCGAGCGGCTTGTCGCGAACGCCCCGGATGGCTTCGACGGATCGGCGGTTAGAGATGTGCGACGGTGAGGCCAATCGGCAGGCTATCACCGAGGACCTGAGCGGTCTGTTCGCTGGCGAGTTCGCCTCCCTCACTCACGAGCTTGAGCAACGTCTCGCCGGCGGAGTTTTGACGGAGCCAGTCAAGCGCCGCGGTTCGAGTCGCATCACTAATGTCGCGAAAGCGGTCGTCGCAGCGACGGGCCAGTTGCATCACGGCGAGCAAGTCGGCGGGGTCTTGCGCGGGTGATTCGATGAGCTGCCTGATCCAGCGCTCCACCTCGTCGCGCGGAACCACGTGGTTCAACAGACCGTAAAGCGGCACGCGAGCTCCGAGACGACCGACGGCCCACAACATGCCGGCGCGCGTGGCCTGGACCTTGCGCCGATCTCGCAGTTCCAACAACCACTTACCGAGCTCTAGCTTCTGCTGGACGGGGAGGCGTTCAAGGCTTCCCAAGAGCCGCCAAATCTCGGCGGCCTCGTGCGATCCAAAATCAAAACTCGAGCCCTGCCCCTTGCCGGTCGTGGCTTGTCGATGGAACTGTCGCAGCTGAGTCAGGAGTGGCTGAGCCAAGCTCTGCTGTTGACCGGGAGACAATCCGCCCGCGATCCGCCGCCACAAGATCCACGACTCGGTCCGATTAGCCGCCGCGGCGTGCAGCAGTTTTCCTTGCAGCAGCTTCCAGGTTTCGGTGACGCGCCAATCGTCGAGCGCGATGCCAAACCCAGGCCGCAGGGCGAAGCCAAGCAGATTGAGCCAGCGTGCCTCATGCTTCGCGCTGGGGCGACGTCCTTGCTCGAGTTCAAGCAGTCGCTGCCAAATTCGTCGCAACGTGCTGGGCGCCCAATTGTCTCGGCTCTCGTCCAACACCGCTCCCAACCGCTTCACCAGACTCTCGGGATCGTCCTCGGCCGCTTCACCAAATGTCCGAGTCAATGTTTGATCGATTTGGTCCCAGGTGGCTTCGTCCAGAATTCCAAACGTCTCACCCTCGCCGGTATGAACTTGCACATCGGTTTGCGTCGCGGTGCGGACGTCGAATTGCAGACGCCAGTGCTTTTGCGTCGCGACTTCGCGGCAACTCAATTCCAACGTTCCGATTTCGGTCAGCCGAGCCACGAGTTCGATCGGGACCATCGAGCCACTCGAGACTTCCTTGCTTTTGAGCACCGTTCGAATCGGAACCAGCGACCGCAACTGTTGGGGATCGACATCGATCATCGCCCCACTTTCATCGTTGAGCCGTACGGCGGACACGTAAATCGGAAACTCGACGGGAGTTGAAACGCGCAGTTGAAACGGGTGTTGGTCCAAGACGATTTCCGGCCCCGGCTCCGTACCGGCCGGGACGAGGCAAACCGCCCTCGGCGGGTCTCCCGCCAGACCGACGTAGTAGGACCGAGCCAATCCCGCCGCGATCCGCACTCCAAAACCGCGTCGTACCATGCCAAAGTACGCGGCTCCACGCGCGACGGCTTGATCGAGCCGGTCATGCTCGAGCAGACCAAGCCGCCACCCTTGGGTCGCCTGTTTCGCATCCGGCTCGGCACGCCATGGCGTCTCCTGATCGCCGAACCACCGGTTGATCACCGCGACCACTCGATCGCGTATTTGCGGGCTCGTAAAGACGCCTCCGTTGAACACCAACCAGTCGGGACGGATCATTCCCGTCGCTGCGTCGGGCGTGATCGCGGATTGTCCCGCGGCCGCTTGACGCAGGAAGGTCGCCAAGTAGGCGGTGACTCTTGGGTCGGCCGCGAACGGCAGTCCGAACTCACGAAAACCGCTCGCCCCTTCATGCACTCGCGCGGAGGGCTCGACGCTAGGGAAGAAGCCGTCGAGAAGCAGCGACCGCGCCTCGTCGCGCCGAGCCTCGACCTGCACGCCTCCTTGCAGCAACTTGGAACCGCTGCCGGGCAAGTGTATGCCGATCGATTCGGGAGCGTCGTCGGTGAGTAGCTGTTCCTTGACTCGACGGCATTTTCGCAGCAAGACGTCCCACGCCCGAGGCGTCAACGTCGTGGCTCCGTTTGCCGCGCTGGAGAGTCGCGACTCGAGGTGCTTGGCGAGCGCCAAGTCGAGATTGTCGCCGCCAAGTATCAGATGCTCGCCGACAGCGATCCGATGGAACGTCACCTTGTTCGCGTCACTCGCATCCGGCCGAGCATGGATCAGGGTGAAGTCGCTCGTGCCTCCGCCCACATCGCACACCAGGACGACTTGGCCGGGCTGGACGATGTCGGACCAGTCGTCGACATGGCGGTCGATCCAGTCATAAAACGCCGCTTGGGGCTCCTCGATCAAGACGACTCGCTGCAACCCCGCGAGTTTCGCCGCCTCGACGGTTAGCTCCCGGGCGATCTCGTCAAAGCTCGCCGGCAATGTCAGCACGATGTCCTGTTCGGCCAACGGCGTATCCGGGTGACGATGATCCCAAGCAGAGCGCAGGTGCTTCAGGTAAGCCGCCGCCGCTTCAACGGGTGAAACCGGAGTGACGTCCGGAGCGCCATGCCACGGAAGCAGCCGAGCGGTTCGATCAACCTGCGTGTGACAAAGCCAGCTTTTGGCGCTCGCGACGAGTCGGCCGCTGGTCTGAGCGCCATGTTCGCGGGCCCATACTCCGACGAACCCCGGCATTGCTCCCGTCTTCCAAGGCAGCCTCAACGACGATTCGTTGAACTCACCGTTGGCGGGCAAATAAAGAAACGAGGGGAGCGTTTCAAGCGACGTGACCTCTCCCGCGTCGGTCAATTGAGGAATGGGATGCACCGCGATCGAGGGCGATTGAGCATGCGTGTCGACGTAGGCCAAGGCACAGTTGGTCGTCCCCAAATCGATGCCCACGACATAGCGACTCGGTTGCTCTTCCTCGGTCAACACTTCCCCCGACATACCCTGTTCCTTGCTTGAGCCCAAAAGTCGACTCACTTAGTGTCTCGACCAATGCGTTTCGACCAAAGCGTGTCCGTCCCAACCGCCGCACGGTCGAGTCGTCCACGTCGTGGGCTCGTTCAGTCATTGACCGCGTCGTCGCGGACGTTGAATTCGAGTTTCCATTCACCGGGCGTGCGCGTGCCCACGCACCAAAGTTCAAACACGCCGAGTTCGGTGATACGCGATTGAAACTTCACCGGGATGAACGACTCGTCCGGCAATTCCTCACCTTCCAAAGTCGCTTCAAGCGAATCGGTTTCCTCAAGATCCTCTTCGTCCCAGGAATCGAGCGAGTCGCCGATGACATCCTGTTTGCGGACGGCCGAGCTAAAGAAGCGAAACTTGGCGGGATGCCCGACAATCAACCCAATCTCACTCGCGGGCACGTCCGCCTCGGTCCCTTCCTCCATGCCAAAGGGAACCACACAAAGAGCGCGGAGTGGACGGGGAGCGCCCGGAATCGCGAGGCCCGCCTTCTCGATACCGACGTAGTAGGAGCGAGCCGTTCCGCCTCGAATGCGCACGCCCCCTCGCAGTTTGCTGAAGCCGTAGAACGCGGCTCCGTGGGCGACCGAATAGTCCAGATCGTCATTCGCATCGAGCGCGACGGGGGGCGACGCGTCGCGCCACGATCCAATCGTGTCGATCAGGCGTTGCTTGAGTTGGCCGGCCTTGAACACACCGCCGTTGAACAACAAGTGAGTCGGTTGCGAGGCCTCTTGTTCACCATGCTTGGCAAGGAAAGCCGCGATGTGTTTCGTGATCGCCGTGTCGGACTCGTACGGCAGACCCAGGTCTTGAAAGCCCGAAGCGAGTTGTCGTTGCGGCTTGGCGGCGGCATCGCAATGCGGAAAGAAGCCGTCCATCAAAAGCCGAGCCGTGGTCGCCACGTCGAGGTCGATGCTGACACTGCCGCCCACGAGACTCTTGCCCCGCTTGGTCACGGTCAATGTGTGGGTCGCGGGAGGGTTCGCGCCGAGCAGCACTTCCTTGGCCTGACGGCACGAGTGCCACAACGAGACCGATTGCCACGGGTCGAGTTTGACTCCCTGCTCCGCGAACCTGCCCGCCGCGTAATAGGCGAGCATGAGGTCCATGTTGTCACCACCGACGAGCAAGTGGTTGCCGACCGCCTGCCTGCGGAGCGCGAGCTCGCCACCTTGCTCCTCGACCTCGATCAACGTGAGATCGGTCGTACCACCACCCACGTCACAAACCAGGAGACGATCTCCCACTTTGAGCGTCTTCCGCCAGCGGTCTCCCTGTCGTTCGAGCCAGGCATAAAGAGCGGCTTGCGGCTCCTCGAGCAGGATGAGATCGGCTGGCAGCCCCGCGCTGGCCGCCGCCTCACGAGTCAAATCGCGGGCGGCCGCGTCGAAGCTCGCTGGCACCGTCAAGATGACCTGTTGTTGATCGAGCGGCGCGTCGGGGAAACGGTGGTTCCATGCGGCGACGAGATGCTCGAGGTAGCGTCGGGACGCGGTGACCGGCGAGACCTTCGTCACTTCACTCGGCGCGTTCCACGGAAGAATCGCATCGTGCCGATCGACTCGCGAATAACACAACCAACTCTTGGCTCCCCCCACGGTTCGATCCGGTACCTCCGCGGCGCGGTCGCGAGCCCAGCGGCCGACGGAAAAGTCCTGACCGTTTTGCCAGGGCAGATCGAGAGTCCCGCTCGGCGTCTCGAAGCTTGAGGCGAGATAAAGAAAGCTCGGGAGCGACAAATGTTCCTCGACCGTTCCCGCACCGACGATCTGCGGAATCGAAAGCAATTCCACTTGCGGGCGTTCGGTTTCGAGCGAGGCGTAGGCGAGAACCGAATTGGTGGTACCGAGGTCGATTCCGATGGCGTACTTGGCAGTCATGAAAGCCCAACAATAAACGTCACGGGTTCGAGGCCTAGCGACCTCGACTCAACGAGCGGAGAGTCAACGAGCACGAACGAGCACGATGGCGACCAGGACTAAATCTCGACCTCGGCCGGCGCGACGACTTGGCGAACCTTGTCGGCTCCACTCCAACTCGGCAACTCGAGCTTCGTGGCCTTCCAACCCGCATGGGTCAGCGAGCCAGTGAATGGCGGCTCGCCGGCCACCTTGCCCACGAGTTGCACCTCTTGGGGATCGAACCCGGAGGGCACCGTCACCGACTCCCCTTCGCTTTCACTTCGGAGCGGCTGAATATCGAACATCCGCTTCAGCACGCTCGCTGCCCCCCGATGAACATCACGAGCCGCCGCGCCGATCTGGGCATCCGAAAAGGCCGATAAATCCTCGAGCGCGAAATCGATGAATCGACCTTCGCGTTGAAGAGCCGCGAGCAACGTAAGCGCTTCACTGCGAGGTGGCTTTGGCGGAGCCGCCGGCTTTGGCGCGAGAGCCTCCGTTTTCTTCGCGGGCTCGGGCGCCGCCAAGCGTTTGGGCGCCTTCGGATCAATCTCGGCGACGACCGAGGCGAATTCCTGGTTACCCAAGACGCGAAAGAAGGTGGAAAAAGCGAGTCCCAAACGTCCCATCTCTAATCGATCCTGTATTGCTCGAATATTGTTCGCCGCACCCTGGGCTTCCCGATTTCTCGGCGGGCCAGCCAATGGGACAAGTCGTCGATTCGAGCCCGTTCGACCTCGA
>JAGQPS010000296.1 GCA_020426595.1 Planctomycetales bacterium | reverse complement strand
TCAATCCAGTCGTTGCCCGCTCCGCCCAAGATCACATCGTCGCCCGCACCGCCAATGAGCGTGTCGTTGCCTTCGTCACCTCGAAGAACGTCGTCTCCCGATCCGCCGATCAGCGAGTCGTTCCCATCGCCACCGGAAAGGACATCGTTGTCGGCCCCGCCATCGAGTCGATCGTCGCCGTCGCCGCCGAAGAGCGTGTCGTCTCCTCCTTCGCCGAAGAGCGAGTCATCGCCCCCCATTCCCAGAAAGAGATCGTTGCCATCGCCGCCGTGAACGGTGTCGGCTTCCTCGGTTCCCTCGAACAGATCGGCCTCATCCGTCATCTCGGGCTCGGTCGCGTCGGCCCAGGTGGCACTCATCAGAATGCGGGGTTCAAGCGACTCAACCTGGAAGCTCGGCCGGCGATTCGGCTTGCTGTTGTTCTCAGGATTGAATTCACCATTACCGTCGTTGTGGGCAGCGCGATCGTTGGAATGGGTCATTTCGAATTCTCTGGCTCAATGGCAACTGGCAGATTGGCAGCAAACCCCACCGATCGAGTGTCTCGGAGCGGGTTCCTGTGGAAACCTAGTTCGATTCCGCCTGACAAATGGTGAAATTGGGGAAGGTTGAACGACTTTCAGTGGAGAGATTGGTCGGTTGGTTCGGGCCACGACGCCTCGTTCGGCTCGGATTCCCGCCAAGACCGCTGTTTCATGTACCAGCCCCTTTGGCGTGTGCTTGGAAAGCACTGGTGAGACGGCGCTCTTCAAGCTTGAGCGGCCTTGCCGCTGACGCCGCGAGGACCTCTTAGGGGAGGCACTAAAGAGGGAGCCCGAAAACTCGCATTGACTCGGAAGGCTGGAATCGGGACGCTTTTCCATTCGCGGTCCGAATTGGTTTTGCATGGATGCAGGAGAGTCAGGATGACTTTGGGTACCCTTTCCGCTTGGGCGTTGGCAGCGCTGGTCGTCCAGCCACCGTCTTCCCTACCTGCCCCTACCCAGTCCGCACCACCCGCATCGGCTCCAGCCGCGCAGGCCCCCGGCTCTCAAAGCTCGGGAGGAGCGTTTCAGCCTCGCTCAACACCATCGAGCGGCGCATCGCCCGCGGCCGGCAGCCTCCCGCCCAGTGCTCCATCGGTGAGAATTGGGTCCGGAAGCGGACCGGCTCCTGCCACGGGCACGAGTTCCCCCTCCGGGATTCCGTCCGCCACGGCTCCAGCCGCGAGCAGTCAGCCGCCAAGCGGGGCGCCTCGTTCGTTTTCGTCGGCCGCTCAATCGCCAGGACCGGCACCCGGACCCGCTGCGTCGGGGAGCGGTGCCCAGGGTCTCGGCGCTCCCAGTTCGGCATCGCCTCGCACGCTTCCGTTCGCTCCGGCGGCGACTCCACCCAGCACGACCGCGCCGGCCGCGTCAACCACCAACCCTGGCCCCGTGGCTTCGCCGCCAGCGAGCACGACGACTCGTCTCGGATCGCCACAGGACACCAGCGGCAGTGGAACGGGAGGCGGCTTCACGCCCAGCACTCCGCCTGCCGCATCGGGTTCGAGCCTCGTGATTCCCGCTTCGGCTCCCCAAGGAGTCCCCGGCGCTAGCGGCGGGTTTTCGAGCGGTTCGGGGTTGCCTAGCACGGCCCCGCCCAGCACGGCTCCTTCGGCGACCGCGCTGCCTCGACAAGGCTCGTCGCTCCCGCCCGCATCGACGAGTGGTGGAGCTGGTCTGGAAAGCAGCCGTCTCGGCAACATCAACAACGGGTATGTGCCGCAAGGCGCTCCGTCGACAACGGGCACCCCCGCGGGCAATGGGCTTTCCGGCTCGGGGCTCGCGGCTCCACCCAGTGGCTTAGGCGGTGGCATCGGTGGGCAGGCGACCGCGCCATCCACGACGCTTGGTCCGACCTCCATCCAACAGCCAGGCACGAGCGGACAGAACTTGCCAGGGCGCACTCCCGCTTTCGAGACGGGCGTTCCGCGTACCGGCGTGCCGGCATTCGATCCACGCGGCTCGGCGGCGCCCGCGGGCAACACACCGAACAATCGTGAACCTGTCGCTGAAACGGTCGTGCCCGAGGAGCCGGTGGGCGAGAGCAATCCACCCGCCACTTACTTTGCCCGAGATCAGGTCGGTCGCTGGCTTGTGCTACTCCAACAGCAGGAACAACTCTCCGGCAAGCCGCTCCCACTGGTCGATGCGATTTCCCGCGCGAGCGATCCGGCTCGGCGCAAGACCGCCGTGAAGCGCTATTGGACTCTGACGGCAACCGCCTTGGATTTAGTGAATGCGCGAGCCGAAGCCGACTTCCTCGCCGGCATCACTCCCCCCGCGGATTCTCGTCAGCGGGCGACGCTCGAGGCGGCTCAAGCGATCGCGCGGGCTCGTCGAGCCGAGGCGACCCTCGCCTTCAAGATGGCTCAACGCGGCTTGGCCGAGACGCTTGACACCGATGTTCAGGTCGAGGCGCCGATTCCCGTCGACTCGCCCTTCATTGGCCGTTATCGCACGAACTACAACACGTTCGCGGCCCAGGGAAGCGTACGCGACGACCTGGCCACGATCGATTGGTCGCTGCCACTGGTGCTCGAAACGATTCACGCGCGTAGCGAAGCGCTCGCCGCGTTGGATCGCGAGGTGCGCGAGGTCAAATCGCGTTACGACGTGGGACAACTCTCGGTGGACGAACTACTACGAGTCCATCAAGACCTGCGCGACCAACGGATGGCGTTCCTCGCTTCGGTGCGCGACTACAATCTTTCGATCGCCGAGTATTCGCTCAGCGTCGGCCCCGCCTCGTTGGGCCCCACCGATGTCGTCTCCATGCTCGTCGTCGAGCCGACGGCCAGCATCGCCCGTGCTCCGGGCAGCGACTCCCGCGGCGGCAATCGCCGGTCGCTTCGTTAGGCGAGGAGCTCGCTCCTCGTAATCGCTTGTCGACGGATTTTGAAGCGGTCCGGTACGATCGAGACTCACGAGTCGAGGGACACGCGGCCGCCCCCCTTCCCTTCGGTTCCCAGCCGCATGGCCCGACACCGACTCGCATGGCCCGACACCGAGCCGCGTGGTCGGGCCGCCTGGCCAATCTCCCAAGTGGGCGATACGCGTGCCCGAATCTGGTTGGCCCTTGACGTCGGGGCCAGTCAGGTGAGACTGTGAGGATTGACCGCCGCGAACGCGCTGAAGCCTCTCCGGGTCTTCAAGCATTGGGGCCGCCGGAGCGAGCTGGTACTAGGTCAGCCTGACACTAGGTCAACCTGAAACCGGGGTCACTCGGCATACGGCGTTGGCCGTTCCGGGTTCGACTCGTCGCCTTCGGTACCGCGCGAACCAACACCGTGCGAACCAACACGCGTGAACCAACACCGTGCGTCGCGTCGATGACCCGTGCGCCATTCACTCTCACCGTCCGACCCGTTTATGTCTGAGTACATCCTGCCGGGAATTCGCCCGATTCATATTGGGCCCATCAAGGTCGACCCGCCCATACTGCAGGCGCCGATGGCTGGTTTCACGAACTATGCCTTTCGGCAGATCGTGCGCGAGTTCGGTGGCGCGGGTCTGCAAGCGACCGAGATGGTGAACGCGCGCGGCTTTGTTTGGCTCGACGAAAACGATGCCGAACATCCCGATCGACTCTGGGGCATCAAGGACGAGCAACGTCCGCTCGCGGTGCAGATCTGGGACAACGATCCCGAGACGTTGGCGAAAGTCGGCCGCCGCCTGGTGGAGGAATACCAAGTCAGCATCGTCGACTTGAACTTCGGTTGTCCAGTCAAGCAAGTGACCGAGCGAGCTCATAGCGGGAGCTACCTACTGCGCGATCCTGAACGAGTCGGACGCATCATCGAACGAGTGGTGCAAGCCTGCGCGCCCGTACCGGTGACCGCCAAGATCCGACTCGGTTGCACGCGAGACCGTTGCAACGCGATCGAGATCGCCCAAGTCGTGGAAGCGGCCGGCGCGGCCGCGTTGACCGTGCATGGCCGAACCGCTCAAGACTTCTTCAAGGGCCACGCGAATTGGGAAGCGATCTCCGCGATCAAACCACATCTCAAACGCATCCCGCTCATTGGTAATGGCGATCTCGATTCAGCCGACAAGGTCGTGGCCGCGTTTCGTGATTACGACATCGATGGAGTCATGATCGCGCGCGCTTCACTCGGCCGTCCCTGGTTGTTCGCCCAAGCCGCCGCGGCATTGCGAGGCGAACCCATTCCGCCTGATCCGACGTTGACCCAACAACGCGAGTGCATGCTCCATCACTTCGAGCTCGTGTGCGAACGATTTGGCGAGGAGAAAGGCACGCTGCTGATGCGCAAGTACGCCTGCTGCTATGCCCAAGGTCGACGAGGCGCGCGGGCGTTCCGAACCCATGTCGCCCACGTGTTCACGCGAGCCCAATTCTTGGAAGTCGTCCAGCAGTACTTCCCACAAGACGCCGAGTTGGTCGCTGATTCGCCAGCGACTCCACGCTGAGGCGAGCCGCCATACTTCAGCGGCCGCCGATGGAACCGCTCAGCCGCGAACCATGAACTCGTCCACACGACTCGGATTCGCATGCGGTCGACTCGAACCCGCGGTCAACGCGAACTGGACGAGCGCAGCGCGGCGGGAAGCGACGCTTGAATGGTCGCGAGTGACTCCAGGGAGTTCTTGCGGTGGGCGTCGAGTCGCCACTGCCGCTGGTTTTCTCCCGTGACCTCGACATCGATCCATAAGGAATCGTCCGGCAGGATGTCCGGGAATCGGTCGGCCCATTCAACGACGACAAGCGTTGGCGTGGCGAACCACTCCTCCACGCCGAGCTCCCAAAACTCATCTTCGGTCTTGATGCGGTAGGCATCCAAGTGATGCAGAATCGGACGCGTGGGATAGGTTTGCCACAGGCCGAAAGTCGGGCTCGTCACCGAAATCCGTTCGGCGCCCAACCCCTCGAC
The DNA here is from genome assembly GCA_020426595.1 of Planctomycetales bacterium. Lineage (GTDB taxonomy): Bacteria > Planctomycetota > Planctomycetia > Pirellulales > Pirellulaceae > UBA11682. The sequence continues at coordinate 1,502 of JAGQPS010000296.1, read as the reverse complement.
TATGCCTTGGACCAAACGAGTCTTACCGGCTCCCAAAGTGCCGCAGAGTCCGACAGCCAATGGCGCGCGCAGTCCCGCGCCAATACAGCGACCAAACGCCAGCGTCTCGGCTTCGGAATGAGTGACTACCAGAAATGCCATCGCGCGAAACCAGCCCCTTCCCAGGACCGACCCCTCAAGCCAAGCGTCACCGACGAATCGAATGACGGTGTTCCCGCGATGCCTGAGTCGGCGGACGGGCGATTGTAGCAACTGCCCTACGAGTCGGGGAGGCTTGTGACGGGCCTGAACCGCGGCTGCCGCCAAGACCGGCCCCAAGGACCGCGAATCGTGGGCGACGGCGGGATTTCGCGGGCCTGGCGAGTCGTCGCCAAGAAGCGATGTGGGAGTGCCGCCCGTCGAGAGGATTAGCTAGGAGCCTTGACGCGGAACGACTCGCCGCGTCGCCCGACTACCGCGACGCGGCGGTGGCCGTCGCGGACGCGGTGGACTCGTCATTCGACGAAAGTCGGATGTTGCCAAAGAACTCCTCGCGGCCTCGCAGCAAGAAGAACGAGACACCCTGGGACGAGTTCAAGACTTCGGGACGCGACAAGATGTAGCGGATGTCCTTGAGCGAAGTCGTTTCCCAAATGTGGATGCCCACGAGCACATCATTCGGCTTAATGCCGCGACGAGAAGCGGGGCCTCCCTCGCGGACTTCCGTGACCAGCATGCCGCCACTGTAGCGTTCGCTCAAACGGCGGAAGTCGTCACTCTCGACCGAGTCGAGTCGGACACCCAAGACGTCCCAGATCGGATCGTCTCCAGCGATCGCTTCCACTTGGCGCTCGAGCGACATGGTGGCGTCGAGCTTCGCGCCTTCGCGAGTAAACGAGATCTCGAATTCGCCATCGCCGCTACCCGCCAGGAAGGCACGCTCGAAATCGAATCGGTTATGGATCGGTTGCCCATCGATCGAATCAATGCGGTCACCAGCCGTAAGTCCAACTCGGTTGGCGGCCGATGCCGCCACGACCTGCTCGACGACGTAATGAGTTTGACCGGATTCCGAAACGGTGCGCCCCATGATTCCATGAACCGCCACGCCTCCGGTTCGCTCGGCGATCAATCCGGCGACGATCTCCATCACTTGATTCACGGGAATGGCGAACGCGATTCCCTGCGCGCCGACTCGCACGGCGACGTTGAGCCCGATCATCTCACCTTGAATGTTGAGCAGCGGACCGCCGGAGTTGCCGGGATTAATCGCGGCATCGGTCTGGATCAAGTCGTAGTAGATCTGATCATCGCTGACTTGTACCGTGCGGTGCAGTTCGCTGACGACTCCCACGGAAACCGAGTTCTCGTAACCGTAAGCGTTGCCGATCGCGATCACCGTCTCGGCCAACATCAAACTCTCGGAGTCACCGAGATTGATCGTCGGAAACTCCTCGCTGGAAGCCAACTTGATCACGGCCACGTCGGTTTTCGCGTCGCGAGCAATCAATGTCGCGTCGAAC
>JAGQPS010000295.1 GCA_020426595.1 Planctomycetales bacterium | reverse complement strand
TGCGGCCGACTGAGTTGCCCAAGTGGTTCCGCGCCGAACATCTATTCCTATTCATGATTCGACATCAAACGTCGGGAACCATTCTCTTTCAGGGCCGTATGTGTAGCCCCAGTTGATCGACAACGCGGACGACGTGACGTTGCGAGACATGGAAAAAACGAGCGGTCCTTTGGGTCGCTCGGCCTTTCTTGATCAGCGTCATGGGCTTCCCGCCAATCGGCCGAGGAAGTCGCCCGCGACCGGCGAGCGTGGATTGGTGATTTTGCCGGTTGCGGAACGCTACTGCGTTGCCCTGGAGTCGTTCAATCCTTAGCCTGAAGGCTCGCCGAACGAACGAACGTCTCAAGAATCGCGTGGCCGATGAACACCTCTCGACAGCATCTCGTGTTGCGTTTCGAGGCCGGGTGTTCGGTGAATCGTGGCGCGACGAGACGGCATCAAGAAACCACGTTGCGTTGGGTTCACGCGTGAGCCATGCAGCCGACGCAGCGCATCGACGACCCGAGGGTGACCATGGAACGCAAGCAAGCATCGGACTTTGATCAACGAGTGCTCGACCTGTACGACGACTACGCTCATGGGCGACTCAACCGCCGCGACTACATTGCTCGATTGGGAGCGTTCGCCGTCGGAGGCTTAACGGTCGAGGCGTTACTCCAGAGCCTGACTCCGAACTACAGCTGGGCGGAGGAAGTGGCTCCGGATGATGGCCGCATCGTGACCGAACGAGCGACTTATGCGAGCCCGGATGGTGGTGGGGAAATGAAAGGTCTCCTGGCATGGCCGGCTCAAGGCGAGAAGTTCCCGGCGGTGGTGGTCGTGCACGAGAACCGGGGGCTCAATCCGTATATCGAGGATGTCGCTCGCCGCTTGGCCGTCGCGGGGTTCTTGGCGTTGGCTCCCGATGCATTGACGCCACTCGGAGGTTATCCCGGCACGGACGATGAAGGCCGCGCCATGCAGTCGCGACGAGATCGAGACGAGATGCTGCAGGATTTCGTGGCGGCCGCTCGATGGCTCGATACGCATGCTCGTTCTACCGGAAAGGTCGGAGCGGTCGGGTTCTGCTACGGCGGCGGAGTCGTCTATCAGTTGTCGGTGCGGTTGCCCGACGTGATCGACGCGGGTGTGCCGTTCTACGGGAGCCAGCCATCGGCGGAGGACGTCAAGAAGATCAAGGCTCCGTTGTTGATCCACAATGCGGAACTCGATCAGCGCATCTTGGCGGGAGCGGCGGCGTTCGAGGAGGCGATGCGAGAGAACGACAAGTCGTTCACGGCGCACGTCTATCCAGGAGTCAACCACGGCTTCCACAACGACACGACTCCGCGCTACGACGAGGAGGCCGCGAAACTCGCCTGGAGCCGCACGATCGAGTTCTTCAACGAGCATCTGAAGTAGAGACCTTGCTCGGTGGCAAGGAACGAAACGAAGCCAAGCTTCGAGGTTGGCGATCCGCATGAAAACATCATGCGGATCGCACTCCGATTTGCCCGCTGAATCGGCCGCCGAGTGAGTAACCAGAGGCACACGGTCGACCGCGCGTCGCCTATCGTCGCGGCATCTTTCCGTGCCCTTGACGATTCCGAGCCAGTGCAGGGGACGGATCGCAAGCTAACCGATACGAAGGTCTCGATCGAAGGCGAGAATATGAGGTCGGTGACTTGGGTAGTGGATGAGGAAGTGAAGGGTGGTTATTGGGGCATAGGTGGCGTCCCGCCGTCGACGGAAGACGTAAAGAAGTTAGCGGCGCGGGAGTAGAGCACCGCCAGGTCGCGGAACTCCAGTCCTAAGGCCGTTAGTAAGAGGCGAACGCTAATCGACGATGGCCATCGCGTTTGGATTTGCGACGAGGTGGGATCTGCAATCCAGGTCCTACTTCGTTCGTCGTTTTTTTCCAAACTGGCGGAGGAATGACTAAGCCCATGAAAAATGCCCTGGCCGTTTACTCACCCAAACCGGCTCTCAACGGACGCAATTTGACTGACGCCGCGGCCGCGGACGGAATCTACCTCCGCATTTTGGCGCTGGGTGGATTCCTCATGGCCGACCCAACCAACTTTCTCAAGAAGTCGTTGGCTACCGTGAGTGGCGGCGGGCTATTGGTCGTCGGTTTCTTCCCGGGGGACGACGAGGCTATTGTGGAATTCGATCGGCTCGTGGAAGCAGGTGATCGATTGACGATCGCCAAGCAGTTGAACGCGGGGACCTATGCGTGGTGCGAGCTTTACACGGCGAGGTTCGACTACGACAAGACCGTGAATTCGCGGCCTCAGGACCAAGCCAAACTCGAGGGCTCCGTGCCAAAAGCGAAACTGCCGACGCTCAAGTCCGCCAAGACTCGCTATATCATCTTTAACCAGGCGCGTCGGAAGAACGGCCAGTTGCTAATGACCAATTTGGCCGATTCCCTCGCGAATCTCACTCAGGGAATCGTAGCCGAACATCAAAAGCCAAGTCGTTAGTACGGGAAGTCTTAAAAGGACTCCCCTCGTAATTTCGTGGCGGTGATCAGCTCTGAACGGGGCCCGAGCTGGAATCTCACAAGTGATGTCAATTCTCAGTCGCGCGGAGCAGTGCGACCAAATTGATTCGTTGTGCCCACGCGCGGTTCAAAGGGAACTGACTCGAGTTCGGCAAGTGACTCGGGGTGTTAGAGCGGCGGGACGTGTCTTGACGTGGACGCCGGGAAGTCACCTATCTGCCGTGGCGAGCAATGGCGGGCTCGTGGAGCGGCGAACTCGATGCCAAATTCATAATTGAGGCAAAGCGAGCTTGGGTTGTGGACTGAAGACCGTCATCATACGGAACCAACTGTTTACTCGGTAATGCGACTGCTCCGAACCACGAGGCACGACCCTTATGTCGCAGTATTCACAAGTAAGTCGGAGAGTCTTCTTAAAAGCGGCGGCGTACTCTGGAGTCGCCGCGACGGTGGCTCCTTATCGTCGACGGTCAGGGGCCGAGGACGATCCAAGCCTCTCGTGCGACACGTTCGTCTACGGGAGTACGCCAGGTGGTATCGCGGCGGCCGTCGAGGCCGCGCGGCAGGGTGAGCGCGTCATTCTCGCCTGCCCCAAGGCGAACCTAGGCGGCATGTCGGCAAGTGGGCTCTGTACGACCGATGCCGTTCGACGCAATCTCTTCGGTGGGCTCGTCCTGGAATTCATTCAAGGTGTTCGTGAACGATATCGAGACGCGCTCGGCGGGAATGAGAAGCAGCTGGCGTTGACCCGCGACGGTTGGCACTACGAACCCTCGATCGCGGAGGCCGTGTTTCGTGATCTGATCGAGAAGGAAGAGAGAATCACCTGGATACCGAGCGTCTGGCTCCAGGAATGCGCTCTTGCTGGACGACACATACGGTCCGTTTCACTGGAACCGGTCGACGCCGCCAACGCCCACCCGAGCGTCACGATTACCGCGCGAACGTTTATCGATGGCACCTACGAAGGAGACTTGGCCGCGAAAGCTGGCGTTGATTATCGAGTCGGACGGGAGGCGAGGGACGAATTCGGAGAAACCAAGGCGGGCATCCACTACATGAACTGGCGAACCGGCCAGCAAATCATGACGCCTGATACCGGGGAGCCATCGGAAGCAATTCAAGCGTTCTGCGCTCGCTCGATCTTTACCAATGATCCCAGGCACTTGATTCCCATCGAGAAACCTGACTCGTATGAACTGCACCTACAGGACCTGCTCCCGTTAGCCGAGGATTTTCGAAGCGGACGGCTTCGCGGTTGGGGACGTGGCACGGAGCTTCCCGGCAGCAAGTATCAGATGAACGGGAGTATCACGGGGCTGACCAGCACGAACTGCCCGGGAGTCAATTGGGGATATCCGGAGGCGGGTCGCGCGCATCGGCGGCGACTGGACGAGTTCCACCGCGACCATGCCGCCAGCCTGATTTGGTTTCTGCAACATGACAGCGCGGTTCCCGACGATGTGAGAACCTACATGCAGGGCATTGGACTGCACGATGAAGAGTTCGTTGACAACGGCCACTGGCCCTGGCAACTCTATGTGCGACAAGGACGCCGAATCGTGGGGCGGGCCATCCTGACGCAACGCAGTTTCACGCCCGACCCAGCCACGGGAATGACACCAAGAGTCGACGGCGCGATCGCGATGGGCGAGCACTCATTCGATGTTCATCCCTGTCATGACCGACGATTTCAGGTGGACGGATTCATGGAGGGAGTTCTCTGGTATCCGCAAAAGGCCGATGGTCCGGCCCAGCCTGGCCAAATCCCGTACGACGCGATGCTGCCCAAGACGCTGGACAACTTGATCGTGCCGGTCGCGATGTCGAGCACGCATGTGGCGATGAGCGTGCTCCGCATGGAGCCTGTCTGGATGACAACCGGCCAGGTCGCCGGACTTGCCGCCGCGACCGCTCGTCAACAATCACTCGACGCGGCCGAGATCGATCCGAACCCGCTACCGCTAAAGCTGGGCATCCAGACTCAGCCCTGACTTGTCCAAGGCCGCGGCGAAGCCGGCGTCAGTTCCACGGCTTCAAAGGTCATCCACCCCAACATCGGGTTAAGGGGGGGACTGGAGTCGATGATGGCAACCGTTGTTTTTTCCTTTCTGACCGTCAGTGATGTCCGGAAACCTGAAATTGCGGAAGCATTTTTTCAAGCGATTTACCAAGATCTGGACGGGGCTTCCCTCGGAAAGTACGGGGCGACCGAGCCGATGACTAGTACATTTGCCAACGATATTGAGGGCGCGTGCCAATTATGGAGTCGGCATGTTTTCTGGAGTGACCGCAGGGGCAAAGGCTCGGGTGCCGTTCTTCACGGCTCGCCCTTCGTGCATACAAATATCAGTTTTTATTTTGACACGCCGGACACCGACAGCCTGAAATGCGTGCGATTCCTTAAGTTTGCCAGCGACCTGTTGGCCGTTGACTTTGCATGCGTTCACTGCTTTGAGAAGAGGAGCGTCACTGAAGAGGACGAAATACTCGAAGGGGTTACAACATGGGATCTCGAAAAGGCAATTCCCAATCTTCCATGGGCGGGCTGCCTTGGCAAGCCATACATTGACCTTTTTGGAAGGCAACGCCTTGAGTCCGCAGAACTTGAGAATTCGGAATTCATCTCTGACAGATTGTATTTCTTTCAACTTACGCGATCGCCGCTCGACTACATTGAGAATTACGGCTCCTTTAAATCACGGCAAGATGCGGCGAAGCACACCCTCGGCAGCGAGTTCTTCATGGGCTCACCAAACCCCGTGGCACCAGAGTTCGACCTTGCGGCCCCACCAACCCACGATGCATAGCCATAGAACTGGTCGGCCATCAATGGGACACGCTTCCAAGCCTTGCACTTATCGTTAAGTGCACTTACGCTGGCTCAAGTCGCGCCGCTTAACGGCGCCCCGCTGAAACCCTCTTACATTGAAGAGATCAAGAAAAGGACTGAGGCGAAATGTCATTTAGTTTCTACGGTGTACTTACAGATCCCCCGAATGCCGTGTCTTTAAATGACATCGAAGAACGCCTTAGACAACGAATTGCTAGAGATCCGATAGTATGTGAACTTGTCCGCGTGAGACGGAGCGAGACAGATGAATCGCCTTACATTCGGTTGATATTTCGGCGAAACGATCGGGGCGATCACGGGGAATGGTCGGCATATATTTGGCTCCAAAGAGGGCAGCATATCCAGCAACAGAATGCCGCGCAGGTCGACCATGCAACAAACCGGTGCTTGTCGCCAGAAGCAGTGCGAAATTCGGACGTGAGGGTGAGAGTATTACTTTCCGATGACCCCGGCAATGAGTTTACCAATCCAGCAATTGAATTGCTGGATTTCCTCGGCAAGCTTCCTGGATCGATCGTTTTCGACCCAGTCCAGAACGAGTTTGTTGAATGAAGCGCGCTGCGCGGTACACGGCTCAAAACTCGAAATGACCGCGCTCGGTACAAAACGACTGAACATGTTTTCGACAAGCGGAATACAGGGCCGAAGCGTGAAGACGACGGTTGAAAACTGAGCGAGGACGGTCGCCAACGGTCGGGAGCGAGAGCCGGGGCTTGACGCGGGCGGCAAACGACCTGATTTTCACAGTTGGCACATACCGCGAACGCAGGATCGCAGTCAAGTAAGCAGCGACTCAGGTCCAGTCTCACGCCGCTTTGCGATGCATCGACTTGATGACGCCGCCGAGTTACTCGCGACATTCAACGTCCTCGAGCTTGATGGTTGTCCACTCGGGGACTTCCGTTTGGTCACACGGCGGTCGGTGGTTTCGATGGCTATGCGGACGATTGGAGTTGAAGTGGGCCGTGAATGTCTTGACCAAGTCGTCGAGATGGTCGCGGCCAAGAACGATGAAATGGTTTAGAGCCTTGTGCTTGATCGTCTGGATGACTCGCTCGACTCTCGCGTTTAAGTTCGGCGATCGTACGGGGAGCTTCTTGCACTGGAT
>JAGQPS010000294.1 GCA_020426595.1 Planctomycetales bacterium | reverse complement strand
CCAGGTCGGCAAGAAGTAGTTCGGGATTCAACAGTCCGTGTCGACCGGCGAAAGTTGGCCGCCGCGCGTTGGTCGCTCCGTGTTGCCGGAGGGCGACGTCACGGCGGCGGGCGACCTCGTCAAACACAACAAGGGCGGCTCGCGAGAGCCGCCCTTGTTCGTTTTTCCGACATGCGTTGGCGTTTAGCCGCTTGGTCGATCCGACAAGCTATTCGGCTCGACTCGGGCCACGCCCGCCGCCGCCGCCACTGCCGCCACGACGACGTCGGCCACCTCGCCTGCGACCGCCACCCTCACTCTTGCCGCGCGAGGCTTCGGTGTCAGGGCTCGTCGCCGGGAGGTCATCGAAATCCTCGACATCGTCTTCCCAGTCGCGGACGGGTGGCGTCTCGTTGCGAACCGGTTCGCGTGGAGGGGCGGGTCGCTCGGAGCGTTCGGGCCGAGGGCCTCGCTCCGGTCCTCGATCAGCTCCGCGTTCCGATCCGCGATCGGCTCCGCCCTCGCCACCACGTGGACCACGTCCACCACCGCCTCCCCGACCACCGCGGCCACGCGGGGGACGAGATCCGGCCGAGGAACGGTCGCGATGTTTCAGGTTTTGGTCGACCAGCATCGAGACCGCTTCGAGCCACGTCACGGCGCTGCGCTGCGACGCACTCAGGACCTCGCCGCCATCATCATCGTCATCGACGTCGGCGGCTCGTCCCGCGGCAGCTCGATCACGTCCGCGCGACCGTCCACCGTCACGATCCTGACCATCACGCCCACGTCGTTCGCCTCGTGAGCCTCGACCGCGGCGCGGACGCTCGTCGCCCGCATCCTCTCGGTCTTGCCGCTCGGCGCGAGCGGGTCGTTCTTCTTGATCCCAATCATCGATGTCGTCCGCTTCGTCCCACGCCGCGAGTTGCGGTGGCAGCGGCTCATCATCTCGAGCACTGTCCGGATAGTCTCGGCTCGAGGGAGCCGGTCGGCGACCACCTCGCCCGCCTCGTCCGCCGCGATCCTCACGGCCTCGTTCGTCGCGACTTCGGTCGTCGCGAGCCCGATCTTCGCGAGGTCGTTCTTCTCGAGGTCGGTCCTCTCGAACGACCTCGTCACGAGCTCCTCGATCATCGCGGGCTCGATCATCACGGGTCCGGTCTTCACGACCGCGCGGAGCTCGATCCTCGCGAGGTCCGCGCTCCTCACGAGCCGGTCGCTCGTGACGACCGCCACGCTCGCCGCGAGGCTCGATGGCTCCACGGCTGTCAGATCCACGGCTGTCCGAACCACGACCTTCCGATCCGCGTCCCGAGCGATCCGAACCGCTTCGCGAACGAGGCTCGCGACCGGCCGGCTCGCGACTCGAGGCTTCGCGGCTTGGGGCTTCGCGGCGAGGGGAGGCTCCCCACGCGTTGCGCGGGATTTCATCGCGAACGTCGGCGACGGAGTCCACCTCTTCGTCGAAGTCGCGACGTGGCTCCTCGAGCCGGTCATCGCCATCGGCCGCTTCCTCGCCCGCACGTGGCGAGCGGCGACGGCGACGGCGGCGACGGCGCTTTGGCCGGTCCTCACCCTCTTCGTCATCCTCTTCCGCGTCGACCTCCAGCGACTCTTCGTCATCCACTTCCGAGTCCCTGGATTCGTCGACCGGCGTTGGCGCCGCACCGCGAGCGCGCCGATGTCGACGGCCACGGGGAGCCGGCTGTTCGCCTTCGTCGTCCGTCTCCGACTCGTATAGTGTTTCAATTTCGACGACCGCCTCGTCCTCGTTGACTTGGCCAATTTCCAAGCCTTCGTCACCCTCGTCGTCGGACGGTTCGTAATCGCTCGAGCCCAAGTCGACCGACGAATCGTCGGTTTCGTCACTCTCTTCGTGCTCGGCCAATCCCGCGCCAAAGGCGGGAACCGGCGAGACATCATCGATCACACGACGTGGTTCCGCCTTGGCGGGTGGGTCGGGGATGTGCTTCGAGTCGGTTTGGAACATGGAATCGAGCTTCTTTTGCAGCCGCTCCTCGTCGGGAGTCGGTTCGCCGAAGACTCGCACGGTGTCGATCGCCTCGTTGGCTCGACCGGTGGTCGATTCGCCGACCCAGCCGGAAACCATCCGCGAGACGCTTTGTTGGGAGCGACCGACGCCCAGCTGCTTGGCCAGCATGTCCCAACTGCTCGACGATGCCTCGTCCTCGACCGGCATCAGAATCGGCTCATCGACCGCGGCGGGGGCCCGCACGACCGGTTCGACCGCATTCGGCGCCTCGGCGACCACTGGAGCCGCCGTTTCCGGCTCGGATTCGCTTTCGCTTACCGCCGGAACATCGGCCGGGGACTCGATTTCGCTCTCGGCCGAAGCCAAGTCGAGAGCCTCTTGATCCGCCTTTTGCCGAGCCTCTCTTTTCGCGGCACTCGCTGATGGTTTGCCAGTGATAAATGTCCCGAGCATTTCGGCCAGGGAACGCCAATGATCCTTATTCTCGCCTTTTGCCATGCTTACTTCTCAGTGGGTCACCGCGACCAGCAACCGGAACCTGTCTAGAGGCTCGACGGGCCGGGACTCAACGTCATTCACCGTTTCAATCCCAGGCAACCTTGCTCTGGGGCACAGGGGACGGAGTGCGGGACGTCAATAGATCGCGTCAATATATCCCCACCTAGGTCCACATCCAAGATGAGACCGGCGGTCCATTCCGGTGGGTGGGTGACTCTTCGCGTTGCGTAGACGGGGGGCTTTCTGGAGACCGCCCTCCCGCGATCAGCGATCAATCGAAGGAAAAATCAACGCGGCCCAAGGGGCGAACAGCAGGATCGGCGCCCACGCGGTCTGATAGGCCTCGAGCCATCCGCTGTCGGCGGCCAAATCGCAGACGATGCTGATCGAGAAATAAATGACGAGCACGCCCAGACATGCCCCAGCGGCCACGACCAAACGCCGTTCTCCCCGAGCCAGCACCAAGGGAAGGCCGACCAGGAACAGCGAAAGATCGAGCGCGGGTTGCACGATACGACGATGCACGAGCCGCCGCATGCTGGCTCCATAATCAAGTCCCGGATTGCGGAGCTCGGTAATCAACTGGGGAGTCGACGCGTATTGTTTCAAGGCGTCGCCCACCTCCAGTTGATGCACGTCGACCTCGCTCGGCACGAACGCCTCGTCCGGCTCGAGCCACGGCGTGTCGTTGGGCAGAGCGACGACGAGCGAGTCGCCCGAGTAGATGGATGGCTGCGTTTGAATTCCCTCGGGTTCGGCGACCTGCAAGAAGCGATAGCCGGCGGGACGTCCCTCGGCGGCGCGTTCGTACTGCGCCACGCTCGCCGTTAAGGCCGAACCGAGTCGGGTGAGTCGCGGTGGGAGCCGGAACACCGGGCGTTCGATCCGATCGAGTTTCGGAACGAGATTCCGGCCATTGATGAAGATGCCCGTTCGATAGTCATAGCGAGCGTGCAGAATCGCGGTGCTACCATCCCAACTCTGCGCGTTGCGGACCAGCTTCTCACCGAAATGCGGAATGATGACTTCGCGATTCAAAGCGGCGATGCCAGCCACCGCGATCGTCGCGAACAGCAGGGGCCGGACCATCCGCGACTTGGGAACGCCAGCCGCCATGATCGCCGTCAATTCGCTCGTGCGATGGAGCCAGGTGAGTGTGAAGATCGCGGCGACCAAGGCCAACACCGCGCTCGTGCGATCGAACAACGAAACCACGCGAGGCACGAAGTAGGCCTGCAAGACCGACAACATGCCGCCATGTTGCTTCCCGAGTTCGATAAACTCCTCGAGGTTATTGAACGTCTCGACCACGACGAAGAGAGCCGCGACGCTGCCAAAGCAGACGAGCAGCACCTTGATGTAGATTCGCAGTACGTAGCGATCGAGAATCGTCATCGGAGCGTTGCCTCCTTGCAACCGCCTTCGCCTTCCCAGCCCCGCTCAAACCCAGTCCGCGCGGCTCAACCGCCCTTGCGACAGGTGCGGCCGCGGCAATGGAAACCGCCGAGCGAGATACGACGGAACGTCCGCCTAACTCACCGCAGTCACCGCCTGGGCCAGGCGTTCGATGCCTTGTTCAATGCGTGCCGGAGTCTGGACTCCAAAACTAAGTCGAATCGTGTTTCTCGCGACCGCGGCGCCACGCGTCGCGTACGCGTATTCACCCGGTACATAGAGCACGTCGCGTTCAATGGCCGCGTCGAGCAATCGTCCACTCGGCCCCGCGTCCACGCCCTCGGGCAACGTCAACCACACGTACAGTCCACCGCGTGGATGCAACCAACGCACTTCGGACCGCCCCGCGAAACAACGCTCGAGCGAGGCGAGCATCGCATCGCGTTTCTCGGTATAAGCTTCTCGCAAGGTCCGCACATGCTGGTCATGCAGCCCCGATTGAAGCGAGTGGTGCACGACCAGTTGATTCAAATGAGGCGACCCAAAATCGGCGTTTCCCTTGAGCCGCGCGACGCTGTCGCAGAGTTCCTTGGGGAGCAGCCCCCAGCCGACTCGGACGCCGGGCGCGAAACTCTTGGAAAACGTCCCGGCCACGATCACATGGTCACCGGCGTGATCGAGCGATGCGAAACTAGGCACGTCCTCGCCTTCGTAACGCAGATCGCGATAAGCGAGATCGTCGATCAGATAGATCTTTCCGTCGGTCGAGTAACGCAGCACGATCTGGTCGATCTCTTCCCGCCGGCTCGCGTCCATCTCCGACCCACTCGGATTGTCGAAGTACGAAACGCAGTAGACCGCCTTCACGCGGTCCAGTTGGCCAGCCTGCTTGAGTTGGTCCAACGCCTCTTCCAAGGCGGACGGGATCATGCCTCGTTCGTCCGCGGCCACGCTCCAGGAAGTCGCGCCCACGCCGGCGATCGTCCCAAGAAAAACGAGATACGTCGGAGCCGCACATAGGACGATGTCTCCTTCGTCCAACAATGCATCGGCGACCAACTGCAAGAGCTGGTTGCTACCGGCGGTCAGAATACACCGCTCCACGCCTAAGCGAGGCACCTGGCCATCGGCATGAGCCAAACGGTCGATGAGCTGCTCTCGCAGCGGTTGGTAGCCGTGAGTCGTGCCGTACTGCAACGCGATCGGCCCCAGTCGCGGATCTCCCAGCACCTGATCGACCGCCGCCCGCACTCCCTCGCAAGGCAAGGTCAGTGGGTCGACGAAACCAGCGGCCAGGGAAATGAGCTCGGGACGAGCCAAGGCCGTGCTCATCAGTTGACTGATGGGGGGATCGCTCGAGGTCCAGTGGCCGCGGCGACTCAAACGAACCGGTTGGGTGGGACTCTGCAGGCTTGAATTCATGGAGTTCGCGATCCGATAGGCCGTCTCCACGGTTCAAGACGCGCGAAGAGGGTGATTGAGGTCATAGCGCGACACACCGAACCATTGGTCGTCCAAGGGAGACGCATGCGACTGGCGGCTCCCCAACACCGGCTCGGAATGCGCGGTACCAGCGGCCAGGGTTCAGCCGCTCGCTCTTGTACCATAGGAAGAGGTGTGGGGAGGGGTCAATCGAGGTTCGCGCGAGTCCTCGCGAAATTGCGATTGAATCAAACCGCTCGAGTCGCCGGTACGTTGGCCACCGAACTCAAACACCGCGCTCGAGCTCGGCGGACGGGTCGCCTTACCCCGTTCCGCGGTGAATCCGACTTCGTTAATTCGAGGCCAAGGGCCAAACCCCCAGGTCTCGGAGAGCCGCCAACTCTTGATCGTTCAATAACCCCATGAAGTAGACCACGGGATCACGGTTGAGTCCCGCTGTGGCATCGAGCTCGGCCGCCTCGTTGAATTGATGCACCAAATCGGTCACCCGGGTCTCGTTGAGCCCGACAAGCGTTTGAAAGCCGGGATCGCCTTGAATGCATAGGATCAAGTGATTTCGCACGAAATCCACTTTCAGGCGAGTCAGATCGGCGTCCGAGATCAGAGGCTCAAGCTCCTGCCAAAAGGCATCCCGGACAAGAGTCGCATCGTCGCGAAGTGCTTTTAGATCGAGCCGTTTCTGTTGAGTCCGCGCCTCCGCGAGGGCGTCGTTGAGCTTCTGCTTCTGAGCCGCGGCGATTGGCCTTTGGCGAGCGATGAAGGCGAGGACGGGCTCACGCTCCCCATTGCGATCCAAGATCTCTTCCCGCTCGAGAAACTCGATGTAGTCCGTCTCGCTGTTGTAGGCCAACGGAACGTAATCGGACCATGTTCGACTCGGCAACGTGTCGTCATGCGCTACCGCGAGAATCGTTCCCAAGAGTCCTGGCCCAAAGGAAACCAGGGCGGCAATCATCCCAACGGAGGTTGCGAAGAACCCTCTATGCATCGTGGATATGCCTCGAATAAACAGTTGCCATTGGGGGCCAGGCAATACAAACCCAAACGGCCAGCCCCGTATAACCACCTCGCTTAAGCGGCCCTCGAACGACGGGCATTCTTGTGAGTGAGGGTTAGTGTGTCAACAGAATATTCAGCCCGTCGGTGGTC
>JAGQPS010000293.1 GCA_020426595.1 Planctomycetales bacterium | reverse complement strand
TGTCGAAGCTGGCGGTTCTCCCTGCGAAGGCGGCGAAGCTCCTCGCGCTCCTGGCTGGTCAGGCCGTCTTCGCGGCGGCCGCCATCCCGATCGGCCTGCTTGATCCAGCCATGGATCGTCGCAGCGCACGGTTCGAACTCGCGCGCCAGATCCTCCACACTGCGCCCGGCCCGCGCCAGGGCAACAAGCTGTTCCCTGAACTCAGGCGGGTAAGGGTTCCTCGTTCTCGGCATGATGACACTCTCCTCTCACAACTCGGATTGTGTCCATCAAGCCGGGCCGAACTCCAACTCCAAGTGCCCACCCGATTGCCATCCCCGTACAGCCTGTTCAAACTCAAGAGAGCAAGCGTTCCAAGGTATGACTCCAATTGATTCCCCGCGTCGTCCAGGTCGAATAGGCGGATCGACCCATATCGATTGTCCCACGTCGATCGGCAAACAAAGAGTTGATGGCGCCTGCAAGTTGTTCAGGTTCCGGCTTGCATACCCATCCAGTCTGATTGGGTCGAACTATTTCCAGCAAACCGCCAGAGTCAGTAGTGGTCAGGACGGCGCGCGCTGAGGCAAATGCTTCCATGGTAACGTATCCAAGGCTGTCTTCGTCATAAGGTATGTAGGCGCTAGCTAGGGAACCAGTCGCGAGACTGGCAATCTCCGCGCGGGTATGTAGCCGCAGTTGGAGCAGCACGCGAGAGCTCATGTCGTACTTCTCGACGAGACTGATCAGGTCGTCTGCATAGTCCTTATCAGTAACCGGACCAGCGACAACGAGCTTGCAGTGACTGTCCGTTAGGCGCATTGCCTCAATCAACAAATGCTGGCGCTTTCCGCGAGCAACTCGCCCTCCAGCGAACAGATAGTCACCATAACTTCCTCCCACAAACAACTCTTCATCGTTCAGCGGGGGGTAAAGCACCTCGCCGCTTTGACCATTGAATCGCTTTAGCCGGTCGCGTGTCACGGGCGAATTCGTGAACACACGCCGAGCTGTCGCAAAGCACTGATTGTCCGCCGTTACGACAGCATCAATCAGTTCATCGTCGACCCCGTGTCGCAAGTAGGATTGCCCCCCCTCGAGAAGGTCGTACGCTTGCCGAAATTGGTGAAGAAGCCATATCGTCTTTTGGTCGTGTGGCACAAGGTAGGCGGGAAACTTAAGTGCAATGACCCGATCAACATTGTGCAGTGAAAAACTTCTGTTCAGCAATATTTCCGCCGCCAACCGCTCCTTGGGTTCCCATGCAAAAGGAATCCTCAGTATTTCCGCCTCAATTCCCGATAGGGCGTTGAGTCGCATATTCAAATTATGCGCAAGTTCTTCTGCACCGCCCCAAACAAACGGGACAGCATTGTTGAGAATCAGGACCTTCATTGCTACCGACTCGTTCTGATGTGTATAAAGCTATGTCATGATCTATGCAAGGAGACGGTCAATGACGTGGTCCCAGGTTATGTTCTTCGCGACGACCGTATCGTATGCGAGATCGCCCATTGCTGCGGTCCTCTTCCGATCAGCGAACATGCGGTCAAAGCCTACGGCAATTGCTTCGGGAGTGGGTTCGGTAATCAATCCGTTTTCCCCATCGCGGACAAACTCAAGTGTCCCGCCGGCGTCCCAGGTGGTCAATGTGGGTTTCCTAGCCGCGGCAGCCTCCAGTGTTGGATAGCCATAGGAGTCTTCATCTAGTGGTGCATATGCCGATGCAAGACAGTTGCTTACCAAGTCGATTTTTCGCTCTTCGGCAATCCACCCACTCTCCATCGCAACACGCTCTTGGAGTGAATTCTTGCGAACGAGATCGTGCAAGAGCTTTACATACGAAGGATTCGAACTTGCGCCACAAATACGTAGCTTGACAGGCGTCCGGACATGTTTCATTGCACGAACAAGAAGATCTTGACGTTTGTGGTTCTCAACCCTGCACACTGTTATGATCTCATCGCTGGGGTCCCCGCAATAATAACTAGCAGAGTCGAACAAGGGCGGATAAAGAACTTCGGAGCTGAGAGCGTTGTATGTCTTCAGTCTGTTCTGAACGACGGTCGAGTTGGTGAAGATCGCTCTTGCCTCCAAAAGGCTCTCGGTGTCGTGGCGTCTTAGAGCTGCAGCAACCGCGCGTCCCATTCCAGTATTGGGAATTGAGCTGTGCTCAGTATTCGCCAAGTCGTAGTAGCCGCGTAGGTGATGGATAAACCAAACGACCTTGTTCGGGTGCTGGAGAGAATGTGCCGGCGGGCGTATGGCAATCAAACGGTCGGCTTGATCACCAACACGGAGAAGGCGGTAAGAAAGCAGGTTGTCGAGTAGACGCGAATGATGGTCGTCAAACGGCAAGTAGAATTTCTCAACTTGATGCCCATACTCGAGGAGTTTTTGTTCAAGCCACTCTACAATATATCGTCCTCCGCCTTTGACAAACGGGACAAAGGAGGACGCAATGACAATCTTCATGATGCTCCCACTGGATGTATGCTATTGTTTAAGAAGGTGTAGGCAGTCTGGAACTAACGGGGGACCGACGCCGAACCGATGCGAGTCCCTCAAGTTGCTCGAGGACATAGGTGACGCTTGCGCAATCGCCTGGAAGTGATAGTGCGCGCAACTCGCGACCCGTCCTCTCAATGACAGGGTGGAAGGCACTCGTTGTTCGTATGTCGGCAATCAATTTGAGGAGTTGGAGTGCATATCGCTGGGGGGAAAACCAACCGGTCGCGTAAGTTTGAGCGCGCTTGCCCATCTCGATCACCGCATTTGGGTCGGAGTAAAGAGCCTCAAGCGCAACCCTAATGGAGCCCACATCGGTTCTAGCTGGCACTTTCGCAACGCAGTTATCTGGCAGATCGGCATAGAATCCGACGTCGCTTACCACGACTGCACAGCCCTGCATCATGGCTTCGATTGCGCTGGCCGACGCACCCTCCAGCACTGGTTCTCGCAAACACGACACCACATCCGCAGTCAAGAGTTCGGCTCGCATGTCGATGTCGCTCACTCTGCCACAAACGACCAATTCCACGCCAAGGCGCTGTGCCTGAGCTCGCAAGGCATCTGCGATCGCTGGGGCGACATCTCCTGCGAGTCTATATTCGCTGCGCTCTCGGAGGATCTCGCTTGTGCCTAAAGCCTCGATGACCCGTTCAGGACATTTGTTGGCGTTGATGTTACCGATCGTGACGACCTTGAAGAGCTCCGAACGCGGCACATTGAATGCACCCTGCCGCCCCGCGTTCTTGGCCGAAGGGGAGACGGACCACGCGAGTGGGATCATGGCAAGTGGGCCATCACAGCCATCCAGCTTATTCAGATAGTAGCGCGAATGGGCGACGGCACCAGAACAGCGGGACGCTATCTCCCTGGTAATGTCATTTGCAACAATGGGTAAACGAGCATTGCCCGAGGTCACCGATTGAGCAGCGCGCATGCCATTGGCAAAATTCGACATGTCCGCGTCGTGAAAGATCCCCAAGACGAGCGGTCTATCCAACGCTTCAATCGAAAGCGCATGATTGGGGAAATGATCCCCGAAATTTGCGACAATCAGATCATAGGTTTCAGCCAGCACCAATGATCTGGAGGCCGACACGATGGGCAAGTCGAAAAAACGACGTCGATCTCTCTCGTCGAAGGCCGACTCGCTGGCTGCCACCGAAACGTCACATCCGTTCGCAACCAGACGCTCCACAACCAGTTCGCTGAAAAAGGCAATCGCTGAATGCGCGCCCACGGGAGTGATCCAAAGAATCCTCATGGACGAACTCTTGATCCCTCACCTGTTGCCAGCCGCTCGTGCCCTTTCGAACCGGGACGCATAAATAGGACGTTCACAGATTCTTGGGTAGCAATCGCCTGCGGGGAAGCAATTCTCAACATTCCCTCGGGTTCGCTGATGGAATACGCTTCAAACCCAAAAGCGGAGAATGCGTCAATCCATTTTTCGATAGGTACACCCGTTCGGTGTAGATGCGATGGTCCGCATTCGGCAATAACGGCACAATCAGGTGATTGACGAAGGACCCGTTGCGCCCCCGCAAGAACGTCAAGTTCTGCGCCCTCGACATCCATCTTGATGAGATCGATTCGTGCTTCGGCTGGAAATAGTCTATCGAGAGTGTTTACCTGAACCGTAACTTGCTCACGGACGCCGCTTCTATCCTCTAGAGAATATAGAGAGCTATGACCAATTGTACGAGAAACGTTGAAGATGGCCTCTCCGCTTTCTTTTCCTACTGCAAACATGTGAAGTCTAACGTTGGCCAATCCGTTCACATGTTTTGTTCGTTCGAGGTACGGACCTAGTCGAGGTTCAGCCTCAAATGCATCGACCCAGCCGGTCGGACCAACTGCATTTGCCATTGCCAGCGTGTGAAGCCCCACACTCGCACCCACATCAATGACGTGATCGCCAGGGCCCACCAACAGCTTCATAACTCGACGCGTCCCCGGTTCCAGGCCCTCTGACCCCGCCGCCGCATACATTGAGATCAGCGCCTCTTCGCTATCGGGGAGGAAGACATAGCCATCCGCTAGCGCTAAGGCGTAAGCCCCTGAAAAACGCAAGACTGGTCTTGCCTTGATCGCAGCTTCGTCTGCCTTGACGTGGAGGAATCCGACAATTTTCTGCAATTCGCTAAGCCGTGCGGCTATTTCGTTCGACTGGTCGGCCAGTTCGGCAACATACTTCTGTTGGGCCAGGAGCGATTGCTGAGTAGAGTCCAGACGAGCTGAAATTGGGGCAAGCAAGAATGTTCTGACGCGATCCAGCGGACCCCTTACCAAGGGTTTCAAGCGTCGTACCACTGCATCATGCACCCGTCTTGCCAGCGCGCGAGGTTTCGTCGAAATGGAATGAGCGACCCCGGGTGGCCGTTCATCGCTGCGGGAAACGACTTGTCTCAGCTTGCGATCCCAACGAACCTCTGGCCGCGTCGTCTCTTTCGACCTTTCTTGGTCCGGGGGCCACTCACTCATCATGCAATTCCACCTCGAACGCGTAGTACCATCAACAAAGCATCGGCGCCTTGAATCTAGAACTCTTGTCGTCTATGCCATAATCCCGAGCGATGCCAGTGCGCAATCATCCTTGGAGTTTTTGAGAATTCCGCGAGGATCATCTTCTCATCGTCAGGGGACATCAGCCGGTCCATCTGCGCACGAAATCGCTGCGTTGTACTGCCAGCTTTCGGCGGTATCCTACCTCATGGTCAGCCCAACGTCCAGAATTGTAAGAGCAGATTCGAAACAGCTGGCCAAGAAGACACCGCAGCCAAAAGCGCCTCACCGCGGCTTCTGGCGCCCCTGGTCCAGTTCGGATGCTCGCGCCAGCCATTGGTCAGCTTCAGGTTCCGCCGCGGGAGCCTCTGCATTGGCGAAGATCTGGGGCAAGAGGCGACTACGCTACGCGGCCAGGACGCATTCGCTCCGGCCGATCGGCTGCCGACGGGTGTGCGGTAAAGAGCCGGTTGCAGCACTGCTCTTCGCCGGGGCGGATATGGCATTGGGCGGCTGTTGACTGCTCACGGATGGAACGTCTGACACCACTCATCCGGGTGCAGACTGGGACGACTCGGGCATCTCGCGGGAGAGCCGCAGGTTGGGGATGAGGGTGTCAGCTCGGGTCGGATCGAAGGGCGCAAGCGGGTTAGGGCGTATCTCGCCCAACACGTCAGACGCCCATGGGACACCTAGGCTCAGGACCTATTAAATCCGGTTGAGATGTGATTCACGGTTTCCGAGAAGGAGGCCGTGATGAGTGATTTGTTTCTGCTGAGCCAGCGCCAGATGGCGCGGATATCGCCGCATTTCCCGCTGCCGCATGGGATCCCAAGGGTCGACGATCGGCGCGTGGTGAACGGCATCGTCTACGTGATCCGCAACGGATTGCAGTGGAAGGACGCGCCGGTCGGCTACGGCCCGCACAAGACGCTCTACAACCGCTTCATCCGCTGGAGCCGGCTGGGTGTCTTCGACCGCATCTTCGCAGGGCTTGCCGGCGAAGGGCCGAAACCCGAGCGCATCATGATCGATGCGACGCATCTGAAGGCCCACCGCACGGCGGCGAGCCTGCTTAAAAAGGGGATGTTCCCCGCCGTATCGGGCGAACCAAGGGTGGGCTGAACTCGAAGCTCCACACCGTCTGCGACGGTGAAGGCCGTCCGATCATCCTGCTCCTGTCGGAAGGCCAGATGAGCGACCACAAGGGTGCCCGCCTCGTGCTCGGCGCCTTGCCGCCGGCCACTCACCTGATTGCCGATCGCGGTTATGACAGTGCCTGGTTCCGCGCGGAACTGGAAGCACGAGGCATCGAGCCGTGCATCCCGTCGAGCCGAAGCCGCAAAGTCCCTTACGCCTACGACACAGCGCTCTACCGACAGCGCCACAGGATTGAGAACCTGTTCGCCAAGCTCAAGGACTGGCGGCGCGTCGCCACCCGCTACGACGTAAGCGGGGCTCCGACCGCACCTTCTTTGCGCGGCCG
>JAGQPS010000292.1 GCA_020426595.1 Planctomycetales bacterium | reverse complement strand
GACGTACCCATGCTCGGCGATCTCGTCTTTGGTTGCTGACTTGCAGAAGCCAGGAATGTCCTCGTATTCGACTGGAATCTCCTTCGGTGTCGCGAGAATGTTGATTCCTTGCCAGTTGTGGTAGGTGTCCGCCAATCGCTTGATCTCGTCACCGGTCAATTCTCGATGGACGCGATCAATCATGGCTCCCAACTTGCGAGCGTCGATGAACAGCGTCTCGCCGCGTCGGTCCCGCCGCTTGCCGTCGTTCTTGTTGCGAGCCAGCAACCAAAGGCAGACCGGAATCTGCGTGCTGTAGAAGAGCTGGCCCGGCAGCGCGACCATGCAGTCGACGAGATCCGCCTCGACGATCGCCTTGCGGATTTCACCTTCGCCCGACTGGTTTGACGACATGCTGCCGTTAGCGAGAACGAACCCCGCAAAGCCGCTCGGCGTGAGGTGGTGAATGAAGTGCTGCACCCAGGCGTAGTTGGCGTTCCCTTTCGGCGGCAAGCCGAACTTCCAGCGGACGTCCTCGTCATTACGGTGCCAGTCCGAATCGTTGAACGGCGGATTGGCCAGCACGTAGTCGGCCTTGAGATCCTTGTGCAGATCGCGGCGAAACGTGTCCGCATGCTCGGGGCCGAGGTCGCCTTCGATACCGCGAATGGCCAGGTTCATCAGTGCAAGACGACGAGTGGTCGGGTTTGACTCCTGACCGTAGACGGCAATGTCGCCAAGACGCCCGCCGTGCTCCTCGACGAACTTCTCGCTCTGCACGAACATGCCGCCGCTGCCGCACGCCGGGTCATAGACTCGCCCCTTGTACGGAGCCAGCATTTCGACCAGTGTTCGCACCACGCAGCGAGGCGTATAGAACTGCCCACCCTTCTTCCCTTCGGCACTCGCGAACTCGGAGAGGAAGTACTCGTAGACTCGGCCCAGCAAGTCCTTCGATCGGTTCTCCGCATCGCCCAGCGCGATCGTGCCGATCAGGTCGATGAGTTCCCCGAGCCGCTGCTTATCCAAAGCCGGCCGAGCATAGTCCTTGGGGAGCACGCCCTTGAGTCGTGGATTGTCCCGTTCAATGGCGACCATGGCGTCGTCGATCAGCTTGCCGATGGTCGGCTGCTTGGCGTTGTCCTGCAGGTGCTTCCAGCGAGCCTCCTGGGGAACCCAAAAGCAGTTCTCCGCGCGGTACTCGTCGGGATCCTCGGGATCGGCCCCTTCGTACTCACCTTCACCCGCGATCAGCTTTTGGTGCATCTCCTCGAAGGCGTCGGAGATGTACTTCAGGAAGATCAGCCCGAGTACCACGTGCTTGTACTCGGCCGCGTCCATGTTGTTCCGCAGCTTGTCGGCGGCGAGCCAGAGTTTCGATTCAAACCCGATGTTGGCTCCGGTGTCCGACTTCGCTTTTGCCTTCTTGGCCATACGTTGCTTGCCCGTCCTATCAGGGAACGATCGGTGGATCGCTTGCTGCTTCCAAACGCCACACGAAGACCGACCATTCGTGCCGCGGCTCACTCCGAGGCGCATGACATGAATGGACCGGGTCCAAGATTACCAGACCGGATCACGAGCCTCAATTCAGCGCCAACCTTCTGGCTTCCCGACGGTTTCGCGTGAGAACTCACGCCAAGGCGCGAAGACGCGAAGCAGTCGATCCCACTGGTCTCGACTTTTGACGCTCTCGCTCGCTCAGCCTGATTCCAACGTGGCGAACGATTCAGGCTTGCCGCGTTGCCCCGTTCCCAGCCTCCCGCTTTTCCGCAATGCAACCTAGGAGCGTTTTTCTTGTAACGCCATGCCGTACTTGGCCGCATATCGCACGGTTAAGCCGCGACTTTCGCCGAACTCACAAGCGAACGACTTTGCGTCTTGGCGCCTTAGCGTGAAAAAAGCAAACCAAGTCGAAGTCGTGGTCCAGGCCGCTCCGCGCGGCAACGCCATCCGAACTGCTCGACCGGCTCCAGTTCCTACCGCCAGGGAACCGACTTCTCCCATTCCGGGCCGTACCAAATCGACATCTTGCCATCGCCGATGTACTTCTCCACCATCGACAAGTCGGCTTCATAGGTCTCGACATCGGCATGCCCTGGGCGGAATTGGCGTAACTCCTCGATCGAGCCGCATCCTAGGCTCAGGAATAACGCCGCTCGCCGATGATCAAATTCGTTGCCACGGTGAATCGAAGTAGCCAACTTCGATAGAAGGCCGTCGTGGTAGGGTTCAAGTTCTTGCCAGGTTAGATGGCCTTGTTTGATGAGTAGAATAAACGGATCCAGCGAGGAATAGTAATAATCGTCTACATCGCCAAACTCCCAAGTCATCGTATGAACCCAAACGGTGAGCATCGCTGACCGCTGGTCCTGTCTCCCGCTTTCCAAGTAGCCTCGCGATAAGGCTCTAAGACGCCTGTTCGACTGAAACTGCTCCGCGGTTCGATCGTCGCGATTCGCCTCGTTGACTCTCGGCAAGGAATCCAAAACCTCTCGCACTTCGGGATCTGCGGCTTGCAGCCCCCAAACGACAAGCCAAGCTGGTTCCCACCGCCGATCACTTTCCCGTAGTTCGCGAACGACTGACAGACTTCGAGCATCGCTACGGCGAACAACCAACCATGGTTGGGCAAAGTACTCGGCTTTTGAATGCTGAAGAAAACGAGTGATACGAGGCCAAACTTGCTCGTCGATATCGGTACGACCAAGAATGCGAGCGATTAATATCGAGTGCCAAGTCGGCGGCTTGCTCGTATCCAAATACTGGTCAATCCATCGGCCAGCCTCGTTCGTCCAATCGCCGACGACCATCGCCAACGAGGCGCCGGTTTCTTCCGACAGGTCCGGCCGAGCGAGTATCTCCTCGAAGCGTCGAGACCAACGAGCCCTCACCTCGCCCGTATTCCCCGAGGCCTCGTCGCCAGTTTCGACGAGTTGTTTGATTCGAGAAATCGCTTGCTGACTTTGCGATTCCCAGCCGCGCGCGACCGCCGTCATCTGCGCCTCTGGGTTCGACGACAGAAGTGCATGCCCAGAGATAAGCGGATCGCGATAGAAAGGCGATATCGAAAGCAGGGCAAGCGCTGCTAAACCGCAGAAACCGCCCCCCAGCCAGAACCTCGCTCCCAGCGCGACTGGCCCTTGGTCGACCTCCTCGTCTGGGCCAGCTACTACGATCAGAATATGGGCCTGGCGGCACAAACGCTGCTGCCGCCGAGCCTCCAGTAGCCACTCCAGCGGAATCCTGTTCACGATCAACAGCAAGACGAATCCCGCCATGAAGAAACTCCCGCCAAGGGAAAACAGCGAGAGTTCACTCTCTCGCAGCATGTTGGCTCGAACTGGTTGTCCAGTGATCGCGAAGGCAAGAGCGACAACGCCGGCCAAAACATTCCCCGCCAACGGGAAGGAATAGCGTTTTCTTTTGACCGCAAGAGGCATCAACCAACCAGCGACAACCATTTCAAGCACGAGCATCGCCCCGATGGCCTGCAGCCCCACGACCGTCATCCGCGACGCATTCATCGCGGGATAATCGAACGGCAAACAATCGCGCACCGCGATCGCGGCCAACAAGGCAATGGGGATGAGCCAACGAATGCCCCGCGGTCTCGACGTCTTCACCGGCTCATTCCAGGACGCGACTTCTTCCGCTTCATGCCCCGCGCGCCGCCATCGACGCGTTAGCCACGTTTGCAGCGGAATGAGGATAAACGCGGCAGCGACGCCAGCGAGCGCGATCCCTCGAGGGGTTTGAGGCATTCCATACCACTCGTCTCGTACTTTGATGTTTAGGGCGGTCGCGGAGATGTCGTAGCCATGCAGCCAGAGGCTCATCGCGAGCGCGACGACAAGTCCGGTGAGCCACTTGAGGAAGAACCCGCGCCCGCGAGTCGCGCCTCGCGCGAGCAAACAGGCAACCGCGAAGACAAAGGTCCAAGCGGCTCCCCAGCTGAAGACAAAAGGCCTTTGATCGAACGCCGGCTTGCCTTCCAAGAACCCGTACAGGCCTAACCCTATCAAAGACTGAACCTGAACGTCGGTTACCAACAACAGCCAGAGGCCGCACACTAGGAAAAACGCGAGTTGCATTATCCAGATCGAAACGACCATCAAACTCAAAACCACGACTTTCAGTCGAAGCATCCCAACGTCCTCTCTGATCCGTTCACGAGTCGAGACTCGCAGCGAAACTCCAAGTGCGACTCGGCGTTTCGGCAGGTCGACAAAAGATGATACTCGAGAGGCCTCGGCAAAAGACCTCCTGCCACCGTCTCACGACCGTTCTGGACGCTTGGAATCCATGAATCGAGCCGTACTTGGTTTCTTGCACGGTGCCCGAGTTTGAGTTCACGCCTGGTCGACAACCTGTCCTTGGTTCGAGGCGTCTCCTCGTGAGCACTCACGCAAAGCCGCGAAGACGCAAAGCACTTGGTCTCGCTCTATCACGTCCCCGACGCGATGTCTCCCTCGCGCGGAATCGACATTGGCGAACGAACCCGTTTTGCGTCGGGATACGGAAACTCTTCCCACTCGTCTCAATCAGAGACCGGTTCGTTGTTATTGTCACGACGATTCGCCGTTCCTCGGAAAGCCGGGCTATTCGCCTCGTCCCGCGGGATCTGCTGGAGCAAAACGTTCGAGAACTTCCGATGAGGGTCGAAGAGTGGCGGGCAGGAGTTCGGGCAGGTTGGGCGAGAGGGACGGAATCGCCATAACATCAGCGCCGATACCACGTCGTACCGCGGCACTTGAACGCGATAATGCATACGCCGCGGGAGGAAGTACGGTCGATTGATTGCCAATTCGCAGATTACGGTGTGCGAATTGCGGATCGAAGAACAGCGCATTCTTTTCCCCGCCACCTGTAAAGTCCACCCACCGATCAAAGCCAACCCAAAGCCAGCCGTTCGCATCGTCGGAGGGTAGGTTTCGCGACTGAAAGTAGAGGTTTGACTGCCCCTCATAATCCAGTCCAGCGATGGGATCCGCCCGAGTAATCGCTCCGTTAAACAGCAACCTCAAGGGACGACCAGTTCCCAAGAACAAGTTGTTGTGGCTTGCCACTCGTGATGGGTCGTCGATGCACATCACTGATTCGATATTGATGCAGGTGCAACGTTCCAGGGTAATGTCACGCACGTACCCTTCCACTGCCTCATGTCCCGACCGCAGCACCGATGTGTCGCCCGTGCCGACAAAAAGACTGTCACGAATTGCGACGATGGCCGCCCCAAGCGACACGAAGACAACACTCTGATTCGTTCCTGTGGGGCAACCATGAAAATAGCACCGCTCGATCGATGACGGCGTTTCCATCTGGGCATCATTCGATCGCAAATCGATGTTTATGACTTGCCCGCCGTTACTGACAAACGTGCAATCCACGATATCGACGGGGCAAGCGAAAATCATACTTGCGCCAGCAGGCGATTGAATGTCCACAATAGTGAGCTGAGCAAGCTTTAGGTGCCCAGCTTGCCCGCGCGCACCGGCAAATATCATTGCTTCAGATGAACTATCCGGCTTCCTTGTGAGGATGGGTGAGTAGCCCTCACCGGCCCGTATCGTCAAGTCGCCAGCCATTCTGAGATTGATCCTCGCCCCCCCCAGGTCAATCGGTTCATTGGTATGGATTTCGATGACGGCACCCGGAAGCGCTGAAGAAAGCGCTTCCGGTAGAGAAACTAGCCCTGGGCCGACGCCAACCTTGATGATTGGTGTGTCGCCTTCCGGTTCAATCACCGGGCTGGGCTGGGTTATTGAATTGGACGAAAGGGGGTTTTCCGGTTCTGGTATCGCTAGCTCCGACGAATCTTGGCCATCTCCACCCGTGGGTGTCGGTTGAACGCCGGCGCTTGCGATTCCAGGGCCTTGAGCCACCGGTACCAATGAGATATTGAGCGGAGGATTGTTGCCGGCAACGACACGAAACGGTTGGCTGATGGTCTCAAAGCCGTTCCCCGAAACGACCAACTGGTGTTCCTTCGCGTCAAGTGGTATCGGCTGAGCGATTTCACGCTTAGGAATGACGTGCCCATCGATTTGAACTTCAACAATCGCATTTGGATCGGAAAGGACGATGAGAATAGCACCTTGGGGAACCGTGGGCTCTTCGGGTATCAAACCCAATGTCAAGAGAGTTTCGTCCCCTTTGGTAATCTCGAACGTGCGAGTTTCCGTGCGGAAACCATCTGCTTCGATTTTTAACTCATGAATGCCAACGTCGACGGTGTAGGTGCCTCCGTCAACGTCCATGACGATCCGATCGCCATCAAGGGAAAGTCGCACATCGTCAGGCGCGCCGGCTATTTCGACTCGGACCGTGCCGTTGGGCGTACGCAACATGAGCACAACGCCCAGCAAGACAACTAAGAAGAGGATGGAGACAGCCGTGATGCCTCCCACGATCCAGCCGATACCGATGCCTCGAGAGGCCGTGCGGGGCTTAACAATTGGGTGGATGTAAGGCTGTGGTCGAGGAGTTGAAGTGCTTTTCCGCGCA
>JAGQPS010000291.1 GCA_020426595.1 Planctomycetales bacterium | reverse complement strand
TGCATCGACGCTTGGTGTTGGTCTTTCAAGACGCTGGCCCGGAGTGTCGCCCCGAGGCCGATCCGCACGCGGTTTTCTTGAAGATCTTCAAGAACATTCCGGTTTCGGATGTCGACACGCTCCTTCCCTCGAGCCGCATCCGGCTCACTTGGATGGACCGAGGCAAGATCCTGTTTCCGACGCTCAGTGGTATCGGGCTCAGTGTGGCCAAGATCGCCAAGGTCGGCATCATGGCGATGTTTGGCGGCATCTACGGATTGATCGCGTTCGTCATGGTGATCGCGACCGGAGTCGGTTACAGCTTGAAGTCCTTT
Source organism: Planctomycetales bacterium (assembly GCA_020426595.1). GTDB lineage: Bacteria > Planctomycetota > Planctomycetia > Pirellulales > Pirellulaceae > UBA11682. The sequence continues at coordinate 6,288 of JAGQPS010000291.1, read as the reverse complement.
TTTGGTTACCTGCACACCAAGGACAAGTACCAACTCAACCTGACTCGCCATCTCTACTATCAGAACCTCGGGAACAACGTTGGTGTGCTGTTCCGACTGATCCACGAGGCCGAGAATCAGGAGTTCCGCGAGGCACTGCTCGCGTACTGGGTATTGATCACGCAGCCCGAATCCCGCCCGATGACGAAGCGTGAGATCGACCAAGCCGCGGAGAATTGGATCCAACAAACCCTCGGCGTGAGCGTCGACTTCGAGGACGACGACGCGTTGAACAAGTTGGAACGCTTCGGACTTGCCCGGCGGATCGAGCCCGATGTTTGGGAAGCGTTGTCCCCGGCTCCCGACCAGAGTTCGAGTCGCGTTCCCGAATCATCCCCGGTACCAGCACCCGACTCGGCTCATTGAGCCGAGTCCCCGTCGTGGACCGATGAATGTGTTGGGGCCGCGCGCATCGAGCCGGGCGTCGGTCGGTTGCTGACGAGCCCGCACTTGGGTGGTCCGCACTCCTCGGCGCGAGAAGTTTCGCTCCATCCCCGTATTTGCGAGCCAATGCCGCGAGGTGACGTAAGAACTCGCGGGCGAGTCGCCTCAGACGGACGGAGGCATCCGCGATGCGGGCTCGCGTTGATGGCTCCTTGGCGAAGCTATCGTGGAAAGGTTGGGCGATCGGATGTTGGTTACCGTGTTGGGAGCGACCGCCATCGGCATCACCCTCGGGCTGCTCGGGTCCGGCGGATCGATCCTAACCATTCCCATCCTGGTCTACCTACTGGGACACGACGGCAAGGTGGCGATCGCCGAGAGCTTGGCGATCGTCGGCGGCATCGCATCGGTCGGTGTGATTCCTTTCGCTCGTGTCCGATTGATCGCTTGGCGAAAGGTGCTTTCGTTCGGATTGCCGGGCGTGGTTGGCACCTACCTCGGGGCGCAGCGCGCCGCCACGTTGTCTGGCACGACGCAATTGCTGATCTTCGGATCGGTGATGTTGGTGGCGGCCGGCATGATGTTCTTTGGTTCCCGCCGCCCCAAGTCCCCAGTCCCGAGTGAAGCAACCGAAGCGCCGCGATTGGAGCCTCGGTCGCGATCGGTTTGGACGACCTTCCTCGAACCGATCGAAGGGCTGGGCGTTGGCGTCATTACAGGAATTGTTGGGGTGGGTGGCGGCTTTCTGATTGTCCCCGCCTTGGTCTTGCTCGGCGGGCTCGACATGCGCAAGGCGGTGGGCACGAGCCTCGTGATCATCGTGATCAACTCGGTAGCCGGCTTCGCCAAGCACTACCAGACGATTCAGCAATCGGAGTCATCGATCGACCCGCTGACAATCGCTACGTTCATCGGAATTGGCGTGATCGGCATGTGGATCGGCAAGTCGCTCAACAATCGGCTCGATCCCAGCCTGCTGCGTAAGGGGTTCGCCTTTTTCCTCGTGGCGATGGGGGTGTTGGTCTTGGTGCGCGAAACCGTGTTTGGTTGAGGAGCCCGCTCCGACGCTCTTGGCTGCCCCGCTTTCAGGGATGAGGCCAAACTGAAGTGTTGGTGGCGTACGGGTTGATGGCTTTTTTGAGAAGTCGAAGAATCCCTCGCTCACGCTTCGGGTTTCCCTTGGTTCTACTGGTCTACCGCTCTCCTGTTCTACTGTTCTCCCGCTCTCCTGCTCCCCCGCTCTCCTGCTCCCCCGCTCTCCCGCTCTCCCGCTCCCATCCCAAGCCGCGGAACCTTGCGAAAGTTGCAGGCGGTGCCGCGCGGGTGCATGGCGTGGTTCTTGGCGTAGGTTTGAATGATCTTGAGCGAGCCGGTCGTGGCTCGCCGGAATCGTTTTCTTCGCCAAGTGGACGGTTGCAATGTTTCCGCGGGCTCCTGTCGCCACCGTTTCGTCTCCCCTGCGCCCACGTGATCTTTGGGCTGGTCTCATGGCAATTGGGGTTCTGTGGCTGATGGTTCTCAGCAGCGGATGCTCGGGCTCCGGCGATGAAGCTCCGCTGGTGGATCCGCTCAACCTGATCGAGAACTTCGATCCCAATCCGGCTCGGCATCACCCAACGAAGCTGGCCGAGGTCCCGATTGGTTCCTTCGCGCTCAGTCGTCCCTCGCCCGATCGAGTCGAGGTCGTATCGGTGAGCTTTTCGGCATTCATCATCGTGCCGATCGGTAGCAAGGATAAATTCGACGAGCGGATCAAGGAGCGCCAGGCCCGCATCGCCGACCTCGTCAACGGTCTCGTGCAACGAGCCACCTTTGACGACCTCAACAGCTCGGAACTGCTTTGGCTCAAGGGTGAGCTGCAGCCGGCCTTGAGCCGAGCGCTGCAAACCGATGAGATCCGCGATGTGATCATCACCGAGTTCTCGATCAGCGTCGGCTAACATTCGCGGGGTCACCGGCCCGCCCCCAGGTGAACGACGAACCAACGAAGTGACTTACTCGTCGCCGCCTGGCTCGTCCTCCGCCGCGAGCAGCTCCTTGAGCTTGCCGATTTGATGCTCGAAGATTCGCAGTTCGGGCGAAGTCGCATCGCAGCGTTTCTTGCCTTCCTCCATGACTCGCAACGCGTCCTCGTACCGCTCTAGCCGCATGTGACACATGCCGAGCAGACCGTACGCGGATAAGTCATTCGGCTCAAGCTTCAACTGTTGCTCGAATGGCTCAATGGCCTCCTCCCATCGTTCGAGCTCGAAGAGCAGGCGGGCCAAGTTGTACCAGGCATCGATGTGCTCGGGCCGTTGTGAAATCGCGGCTCGGTACGACTGTTCGGCTTCCGTGTAGGCTTCCCGTACATGGAGCAATGAGCCGAGGTTGTAATGGGAGTCCGCGTCCGCCGGATCCAATCGCAGCGCGGTGCGATACTCCCTCTCGGCGTCGTCGAGACGCCCTTGCTCTTGGAGTGCCGCTCCGAAGTTGGCATGCACGATCGCCGAGTTGGGGTCGGCGACCAATGCGGCTTCGTAATGCGGGAGCGCCTCGTCGAACCGTTCCAATTCGGAGAGCAAGTTGGCGAGGTTGGTATGGAGCTCAAGCAAATCGGGCAAGCCACCCAGGGCGGTTTGATAAGCGAGTAACGCCGATTCCCGTTTGCCTTGGTCGACCAAGACATTGCCGTAGGCGAATTGAGCATAGGCATCAAGCGGCTCTTCTCGTACGACGATCTCGAGAATGCTCGCGGCCTCGTCTGTTTCACCTCGCAAGGTGAGATAAACCGCGAGATTGACTTGAGCCAGGGAATGCGATGGGTCGAGCTCAACGGCTCGACGAAACTCCATTCTCGCGGCCTCCTCTTGATTATCTTGAGCCAGCAACGCGCCGAGGTTGTTGTGAGCGGAACCGGCCGAGGGGCGCAATACCAGAGCGACTCTCGCGAGCCCGATCCTCTCCTGGAGTGTGAAGCCGTACGCTTCCCCCGCCGCGCCGTTGTAGTTCAGCCAGAAATCATTGGGATACACCGCGAGTCCGACGCGATAGAGCTGCCCGGCCATTTCCAATTTTTGGTCCGCGTAAGCATCAAGGATCAGCATGCGGATTTCCTCGGGCGATAGTCGCTCGAGCCCCGTCCAGGTGACGTCGGCGACCTGACCTAAATCGTCGGCCTGTTGCAGTTGTTGGTGGAGCGATTGCATCTGGGCGTACGTGCCAGCTCGCTTGAGTAGCTCCGCCAGTCGATCGCCCAGTTCGCCTCGTTCCTCGAGTCTCCAAGCGCCCAAGGCGGACAGGAGTTGGTCGGCGATTCTCGATTGACGGACCTCGACCGACAGTCGGTCGAGGTCGCCGGTGACGATATCGAATCCCCTATCACGAAAGGCCTGGGCGAATTCTCCATCCGGGCCGCCACCAAACGCGAGGTCTGGAAAACCCTCGCGGATCTGACTTCGTCGCAGTTGGATCGCATCGACACGTCGCAGCAATGTCAGATCTTGGGCGACCTCGTCGAGTTGGGCTCGATACGAGGTCGCATCCCGCATGAGACTCAGTCGACTCATCGCCTGACTGAGCAACACTTCGGCGGCGTCATAGCGAAAGTCCCGCTGCAGGACGGGAATCTGCTCGAGGGCCGTCTCAACGTCGGCCACCGCCGCGCGTTCGTTTTGTTGTTGCTCGAACTGCTCTTGAGCCGCACGAGCGATGTCGGCTTGATGTTCGGCGTATCGCCACCACGCGCCGCCACCAAGCACCAAGATCAATGCGATGATGAGCGCCGCCGCGACGAGCGTGACGCGTTGCCGTTTGCGAGCCTCGAGCGACCGCGCGACCGCCGCCGCGCGTTCGGTCTTCTCCGACTCCAACTCGCGCTGCACGGCGGTTTCAAAATCCCTCACCGCTTGGGCCACTTCCGATGCATTGGCGGGACGCCGAGCTGGATCGGCCTGTAAACAGTCTCGGCATAGATCCACGAGTCGGTGATCCGCCTGGCAGTGCTCGAGGCGATCGAGGGCGGCGGTCAGATCGGCCGCGAAGACCATGCGAATGAGGTCTTGCGCGGAGGTGGCGACATAAGGAGGCTGCCCCGTGAGTATCTTGCAGAGGATTCCGCCGAGCGCGAATACATCCGCTTGCCGACCCAAGTTCCTCGTGTCTCCGCGCGCTTGCTCGGGCGGCATGTAGGCCAAGGTACCGAGAACTTGGCCTCCTCGAGTCAGAGTGGTTCCTTCGCCGAACCGATTGGTCTCTTCCTCGGTATCCCCTTCGGGAACTTCTCCCAACCGCACCGTTAACGCCTCGGGATCCCACTGGGAGAGCGAATCCACCGATGAGGAGCGACCGATTCCGCTCTCCTCCTCATCGACTCCTTTCGCCATGCCCCAATCCATGACCTGCACTTCACCAAAGGCTCCCACCATGATGTTGGCCGGTTTCAAATCCCGGTGAATGAACCCACGTGAATGAGCAAAGCCCACGCCTTGGCAGATCTGCTCGAAGACTCCGAGGAAGTGCGGCAGGTCCCGCGTTGGCTCGGCCCGATCCTCGAGCAACTTGGCGAGCGTCGCTCCCTCGACCAGCTTCATCGAGAAGTAGGGCGTTCCGTCGGCCAGGGCGCCTCGGTCGACCAAAGGCGGAATCGCCGGATGCTGCAAACGCCCGGTGATGGTTGCCTCGCGCTCGAAACGACTCTTCGCCTCCTCGTCGTCCAGCAAATCGGAGCGTACGAGCTTCAAAGCCAAGGGACGGTCGAACTGTTGATCCAAGACTCGCCAAACCGTACCCATGCCTCCCTGACCCAGTTGGGCAAGAAGCTCATAACGTTCCGGTAATTGTATGGGTGTGGGTTCGCTCATCGTTCGATCGGAAGCTCCGCGAGTCGTGGGGCGGAAGTTCGGTAGTTGGTACGCGCCGGATTGCGAAGCATCCCGCGCTGACGCCTTGATGTCGCGATTCTAGGGATGAAACTCGATGGACGTGCGAGTGGCGTAACGAGTTGATGGCTGGCTCGAGAACGTGAAGAATCCCTCGCTCACGCTTCGGGTTTCCTTTGGTTTTGCCACGCTTTTGAATTGGCTGTTTGGGCCTAGCCAGCCAAGCGCGACGACAAACAGGCAAGACGAGTGAAGTGACGAGCAGTCACGATCACGACCACCAAGCAGGGTACACGAGACGGTCACTCGCTTGGATCTCATGCGTCTTGTCTCGCCATTCACCGACACCTAACGCTGTCGCGGAGTCATTGCTCGGCGACACTGGATCCCTTGAGCCGGTCGACATGAAATCATGACGGAACGCAGCGAGTCTACCGAAAGAGATCGTGCGGAGCGAGAAAAACTCCGGGCGTCGCTCGATCGGCGAGATACCGCGATCGAGGTCTCGTCCCCCATTCAGCTCGAGGCGGGAGGATCGATGTTCCAACAGGCGACCTGGTGCCCGTCCGCGCGAGTTTCGAGCGGTGGGTTTTCCACGCGGCAACGTTCGGAGACGAGGGGGCAGCGCGAGGCGAAGGGACAACCTGGCGGCAGCGAATAAGGACTCGGCACATCGCCTTCGAGCACGGTCAGTTTCTTCCGAGCCGCTGGGTCGGGAACGGGGTTCGCTCCCAGCAATGCCTTGGTATAGGGATGCACGGCCTCGGTGTACAAGTCGTCGCAGCGCAACGACTCGACGACATACCCCAGATACATCACCAGCAAGCGATCACAAAAGTGATTCACCACCTTGAGATCGTGCGAGATGAACAGCAGCGTCAGCGAGTACTCGTCCTTGAGATCGGCGAGCAGGTTAAGCACTTGTGCCTGAATGGAAACATCGAGCGCCGAGACCGGTTCATCGGCCACGATGAACTTGGGTTTGACTGCCAAGGCACGCGCGATG
>JAGQPS010000290.1 GCA_020426595.1 Planctomycetales bacterium | reverse complement strand
TCACGCTTCGGGTTTCCTTTGGTTTTCCACGCTTTTGAATTGATTGGCCTGGGCGACGCGTTAAAAGCGCGACATCAAAACCGACGCTTCGGGTTTCCTTTGGTTTTCCACGCTCCACATTGGCCGGTTGGGGGTGGGGCAATGGGCACCGGAACATCACGCGTTGGGAGGTTGATCAACCGGTGCTTCCGGGAGTTCGGCGAGAAACTCTTGGGCCAATCCGCGGAGCGCCACATGTTGGGCCGTGATCGCTTGAACTTCAAACGAGCCGGTGGGCATCGGCATGATCTTCGTGATCACCAGCAATAGGACCGCGATGGTCGCGAACCCGCCGACGGCGAGAAGTGGAATGCCAAGATCGTTGAGCCAACTTCGGTCAGGGCCTTTGGGGAGATCGTTGATCGCGAGCTGGCCAAAGTAGAGGCCGGCACAGGTTCCGATGGCGACCAGGACCAACAAAGCAGTGAGGCTCCAACCAATGCGCCGGCGAAAAACGACTTCGGCGGAAATTGGTAAGCGAATCGCCGCCTTGGGAACGTCCCTCACGTAGTAAATGATGCCTTGGAGAATCGTGTCGATCGGCAACGCCCCGGAATGAAATGGCGTCTCGCGAAAGTGAAACAGACACTTCAGTTGGCGACTTGCCGGCTCGCCCGTGACGACACAGACCTTGGGCAACTCGTCCTCGCGAGACAACCACGCGACATCGCCTCGACGAAAGCTGCCGGAAGGGAGCGCGGACGAGTTCGATAGGTTGGAACGAGGCATGTCACCAGCTTCCGAACGTGAAGGTAACCCAAGTCGAATTAGCGTACACTGCTCCCCGACTCCAGATCGAGTCCCACTCACCATTGAACCGCGAGGAGATTGATATGGTCCGACGATTCCTATTGGCTATCCAAGCCACCCCTTGGCTGCTCCTTCTTTGTGGCCTCACTAGTCTCGTGTCCCAGGGGGCGCTTGCGCGCGCTCAGGAGAGCAACGCTCGCCTACGGTACGCGGGAGTCCCTCGCGCGACCGAGGAGGGTGGATTGCGATTCGAGTTTCGAGCACCGGACGCCGAGCGCGTGCAACTTTCGGGTGGCGATTTACCGGGAGTCGGGCGAGGTCGGGATCTCGAACGAAACGATGACGGGCTGTGGTCGGTCACGATCGATGACGTACCCGCCGGCGCATTTCGTTATCAGTACATCGTCGATGGTACGGTTGTCCTCGATCCCAGTAATCCGCATACGAGCCAAGCCAACGCGACGGTGTGGAATCTGGCTTTGATGCCCGGCGATGAACGGTTCGACGAGCGCGACGTGCCGCATGGCGTAGTCGCGACTCTCGAATATCGCAATGAGGAACTCGGGCTCGAGCGACGCGCTCATGTCTACACGCCGCCTGGCTATGAGAAGAGCGCCGAGGACTTCCCCGTCTTCTATCTGTTGCACGGAGCGACGGACAGCGACGCTTCATGGTCGACCGTGGGACGAGCCGCCGTGATTCTCGACAACCTCATCGCGGCGGGGAAGGCGCGTCCCATGATTGTCGTCATGCCCGACGGCCACACCGCCGGTTTCCGCTTCGGGCCAGGAAATGGCCCGTCGTTCGAGGAGCAGATGGAGGAGTTCCGTGACGACTTCACGAAGGTGCTGCGACCTCTGATCGAGAGCCGCTATCGCACGATCAATGATCGAAGTGGGCGAGCGATCGGCGGGCTTTCCATGGGAGGCTTTCAAACGTTGGATATCGCCTTCGCCCAGCCGGAGGATTACGCCTACGTCATGGTGATGAGTTCGGGCTTGTTCGGAATCGAGGGGGGACAAGGACGCGAACCGAATCGAGCCTGGGAAGAAGCTCATGCGGCGGCGCTCGACGCGGCATCGACGAAGGAGGGCTTGCGATTGTTCTGGTTTGGCTGCGGCAAGGAGGACTTCTTGCTCGGTACCGCCAAGGCGAGCGTCGCCATGTTCGAAGGCCATGGGCTGGATGTGGAATACGTCGAGACCGATGGTGGCCACACCTGGTTCAATTGGCGTGACTACCTGGCCGATCTGACTCCTCGACTCTTCCAGCCCTGATCGACCCTTTCAGCGTGATTGCTGGGATGCCGGGCCGGGCTCGGCATTCCCAGCATTGACGATCCACGCGCGCAGGGTCAGATAGACCAACAGTCCGTTGAGGAGATGCCAAAGAAAGTGAGTCCCGAGCGACCACGGCGAACTCTTGTCCCAGGTCCGAGCGAACAGGGCGACACCAAAAACGATCGCACCGCCCAAGATCAGAAATCTCTCGCGCAGGTCGCTTCGAGCCATTTGGATTCCGACCACCGCCAACGCGCCGAGCGCGGGCAGGTAGAACACGGATCCATTGAGCCATGGTCGTAGAGGCAATGACGCGAAGGAGGTGCCGACCACCGCCACAATCATGACGCTGGTCGTGGTGCGGTTCCACTTCAGAAGCCGCGTCCCAAAAAGCCACAGACAGGCGATTTGATAAAGGGCGATGGGCACGATGTCGAGCCACATCGTGATGGCTCGCGCGGTCGTGTGAAACACGAAACTTCCGATCCCGACGACAGCCGCCAATCCGCACAGCAGAATCGTTTCATCGGCTCTCGCGTGTCGCCGCCCCGCGAGGATCCAGGCGGCGAGAGCGGCTAGGACGAAGGCCAAGTTGGTCCAAGCGTTGATCGGCTCGGCCCAAAACGATGGATCGTCGCCTCGTTCGCGGTAAAAGAAGACCGATTCAAACATCGCTGCGTCACCATTCTCCACGTAAGGCCGTTTACGCTCGGCGTTGCTAACGAAACCAGTTCGTGCAACGTTGCCAGGCATCCGCGAAGAAACGAGCCGCCCCGTCGTCTCGTCGCCCGATCCCAAGCCCTTCCGCGCCCAACGCAAGGGCTCCCAGGGAATAGACGCCGATCGCGACGCCACCCACCGCCATCCATCCGATCGCGAGTCCACCAAAGGCAAAGGCTCCCACCGAGACGCCCGCCCAGCTAATCAAGCCGAGTCCGAAGAGTCCGAAGGTGACTCCCCCCACCGCCCTCTTGCCGCAAGCGAAAAGTCCGACGGCGGTTTGTCCGAACGCGACCAGGCCAATCGCTCGTTCGCCGATCGCGATCAATCCCTGGGCTCGGTCGCCAATCGCGATGATGCCTCGAGCATGGCCGAGCGTTTGCCCGAGTTCCTCGTCGGGACCACGGGCGATGTCGACAAGTGGCCACGGCCCGAGCCGGCGAACGGTACGAGCTCGGACCGTCTTATGCTCGTGAAGCCGCTTGCGATAGCGCTGCAGCAATTCGATCGCGCTCACCGGTCGCGCGTGAATGGGCTCGCCTCGCTGAAAACGATGGAGCTCATCGATCAAGTCGCGCACACACGAGTATCGGTCGGCGATCGGTTTTTGGAGGCATTTCAAACAGATCGTTTCCAGGTCTCGCTCGACGCTCGGATTGAGCTCGGAAGGAAGTGTCGGCTCGCGCTCGACGACCATCCGAATCGTCTCCATCGCATGCGACGCGACGAAAGGTGGTCTGCCGGTGAGCATGGCGTAAAGGATGGCTCCCAAGGCATAGACATCCGCGGTCGCTCCCACTTCATCGTGTCGGCCGCTTGCTTGCTCGGGTGGCATGTAGCTAGGCGTTCCTAGAATCTGGCCGGTCGCGGTGAGCTGTGAGTCGTGATCGATTCGTTTGGCAAGTCCGAAATCGGTGACGTGCGGTTGGTTGGTGTGATCCAACAGAACGTTGGCTGGCTTGAGATCGCGATGGACGACTCCTTGCTCGTGCGCGTAGCCAATCGCGTCGGCGATCTTCAGCAGCATCTCGGCCGCCTCGTGCCCCGACATCGGACCTTGCTCGATCCGCTGAGCCAAGCTGGTTCCGTCGATGAAGGCCATCGCGAAGTAGTGTTGGCCCTCGACGCTACCGGACTCGAAGATCGGCACGATCGACGGATGAGCTAGGCGAGCGGCCGATTCCGCCTCGGCGAGAAATCGGTTGATGTCGGAGGCGGATGCATGAACACCCGCGAGAATCGTCTTGAGGGCGACGACTCGATCGAGCCTCAAATCACGAGCTCGGTAGACGACCCCCATGCCGCCGCGCGCCACCTCGTGAAGAATCTCGTAATCCGCGAATCGTTGCCGTCTCGAGCCGGAGTTCGCGAGTCCCTTGGTGGGGTCTTGGGAACGTTCTTGCAGTGCCAGCGTGGCGTCGGGAGTCGCGTCGAGCGAGGAGACTCTTGCTTGCGAGTCGACGGTGGGAGCGTGGTCGAACCTCTGGGCGAGCGTTGCCTCGTTCGCAGGCGGAGCGGAATGGCGCGACGCGGCTTGCGATTCCTGTTCAACGTCGAGCACCGACGACAAACTCGAATACGTTCGCAGTTCTTGGCGCAACGCGGGATGGGCATCGAGCATTCGAGCCAACTCACCACGCGCGGTCTCGTCGCCACGCAAGAGGCGTGCGATGAGTTCGACGATTTGGTCGGTGATCCGCGGATCGGTTGACATGCCCCAACTTCTCGGTGAGCCACGAGTGGTCGTTAGTTCCAATCGTTCTAGGCTACCGCAAGCAGAGTCGCGGAGCGAGGTTCGAAACGGCCAACTCTAGCCGAGCAATTCGGGAATCACCTCACCGCCGAATTGGCTCAGTTGCTTGTGCCGTCCACCGTGAAAGAACGTGAGCTTCCGGTCGTCGAGTCCCAAGAGACGCAACAAGGTTACGTGCAGGTCTCGCACATGATGGACGCATTCAACGGCTTCCGCCCCCGTTTCATCGGTGGCTCCCACGGTCGTGCCCGCCGCCGAGCCGCCTCCCGCCAACCAGATCGTCATCGCGCGCGGATTGTGGTCTCGGCCATACGCCGTTCCGCCTCGGACTCCATTGTCCGGAGACCGGCCAAACTCGCCGCACCAAACCACCAATGTCGTATCGAGCAAACCTCGGTCCGCCAGGTCGGATAGCAATGCCGCGATCGGGCGATCGACACTGCGCACCAGATGTCCATGGGCCCGTTCGATGTAGTCGTGGGAGTCCCAAGTTCCGGCGTAAAGTTGTACGAAGCGGACTCCTTGTTCGATCATGCGTCGCGCCAGGAGGCACTTGCGACCGAACCGATCGGTCGGTTCCTGATCGATGCCATAGGCGGTACGCGTGGTCTGTGTCTCTTGATTCAGGTCGAGCAGCTGGGGCACCTCGGCCTGCATGCGGAAGGCGAGCTCATACGCGTCGATCCGCGCTTGGAGTTCGTCGTGGTTGGCTCGTGTCGAGGCATGTCGCTCGTTGAATGAACGCAGTAACTCAAGATTGGCTTGTTGATGCTGGGAAGTGATTTCCGAACGAGGCTCGAGGTCGAGGATCGGACTACCGCTCGAACGAAGCGTCGTACCTTGGAATTTCGGCGGCAAGAAGCCATTACCCCAGTTCGAGGCTCCTCCCTGCGGCAACGACGCATCGGGAATCACGACAAAGGCCGGCACGTTCTCGTTGAGTGAACCGAGACCGTACAGTGTCCAAGCTCCGACGGCTGGATCGCCACCGAATCGGTTGCCCGTATTCAACTGGTACATCGCCGTCGGATGATTCACGCTGTCGACTTGGCAGCCGCGATAGAAGCAAATTCGATCGACTTGTTCGGACAGATGGGTCCAGTTCTCCGCGATGTCCGCGCCGCATGCCCCCGCTCGTCGAAATCGAAACGGGCTTCGCACGTAGTACCGTTTGCCGCTCTCCATGGCCGACCGTTGTTCGCCGCCACGTTGGAATTCCTGGAGATGTAGCTCGTCCAGTTTGGGCTTCGGATCGAACGTGTCGATGTGGGAGGGGCCACCCTCCATCGTCAAGAAGATGCACTGCTTGGCCCGCGCGGGGACGTGCGCCGCGACGATACCCAACTCGCCACCTTCGTTTGGCTGGTCGGCACCGCGCGAACGTCGCGGTCCCAGACTTTGCAGCGCAAGCCCCATCGCCAGGGCGCTAGTTCCTTGCAACCAATGGCGTCGCGATGAGAAATCGGAACCGATCATCGGTTAGCTCCCTTGTGCGTGTCGCACCGTCGTCAGGGACATCTTGGCCAATCGCGACGTCACTCAGTCGAGATACAAGAATTCATTGCTGTTGAATAGCACGAGGCAGACTTCGGCTAAGCCGCGCGTGCGTGGCGTGGCATCCGCGAACGAGGCATCTGGCTCGAACTCCGCGGCGACCTCGAGGGGCTCCTCGTAGTGGAAGGGCTCACCCGTGTTCTCCTCGAGAGCTTCCCGTGGGATCGACGTCGGTAGGACATCGGCCTGAAAGTCCAGTGTTTGATGACGGTTGGTCATCGCTCGCCAATGCTCCATGAATGCGGCGACTTCCGCTTCGGTTGGCGGACGCCCCAACGTGAGCAGGAACGCTTGGGCGATCGTTTCCCCTTGGTCCAACTCGAGGGCCTCGAGTCGCATGGCTAGCGCGAGGCTCCGCTGCGATACCTGCCGATTGTTGAAGAGCGCGAATGCTTGAGGCGTCACGGTCGAGGACTCACGACGCTCACACGACAGGTCGGGGGAAGGAGCGTTGAAGACTTCTTGCCATGGATCCAGCAAGCCACGCAGTTTGAGTCCATAGATCGAGCG